>JBDSIR010000123.1:0-39972 GCA_039917855.1 Gemmatimonadales bacterium
ACAGGGAGAGGGGGCCGGGGGGAGAGGGCGGAGAGGGCCGGGGAGGGGGCGTGAAAGCCGACGGGCCACCCAGCGGGGTGGCCCGTGTTGTTGCGCGGCTTGACGCGCTCCTACCTGCCCGCGATGAATCGCGGGCCTGCGTGCTACTTCTTGTTGACCATGTCCTTGAGACTCTTGCCGGCCTTGAACACCGGGGCCTTCGAGGCCTTGATGCTGATGGCCTTGCCGGTCTGCGGATTGCGGCCCATGCGGGCTGCGCGCTTGCGGACCTTGAAGCTGCCGAAACCGGTGATGTTGACTTCGCCGCCCTTCTTGAGGGTCGACGCGATCACGCCGCTGTCGCCGAAGAACGTGTCGACGACCACACCGGCATGAGCCTTCGAGCTCTCGAGGGCCTTGGCGACGGCCTCCACCATCTCCTGCTTGTTCACGTGTTGCTCCTTGTGAGGGGGAACGATGACCTGCGCGGCGCGGGCGCGTCCCGGCCGGAGGGTCCTGGGTCAGGGGCGGCACCACGCGGAAACTCGCGCCACCCGGGCATAATATGGGTATGGAGGCCGGAAAGCCGCAAGAGTCGCGGCTTTCCGCTTGACCCCCCGGGGGCAGCGGGTTACGCTTGGCCTTCCCTGCCGCACCCCGAGGCCCCGGACCGATGCCCCCTGTCACCCGCCACGGCACCATCGAACTGATCGCCGGCGTCATGTTCAGCGGCAAGAGCGAAGAGCTCATCCGCCGGGTGCGTCGCGCCATCATCGCCAAGCGCTCGGTACAGGTCTTCAAGTCCCATCTCGATGCCCGCTACGCCGGCCTGTTCCACGTCTCCAGCCACGATGGTCGCGAGGTCGAGGCGGTCCCGGTCGATTCCGCCGCCGAGATCTTCCGCCAGATACGGCCCGATGCCGAGATCGTCGCGATCGACGAGGCCCAGTTCCTCGATGAGGACATCGTCACGGTCGCGACCGCGCTGGCCGAACGGGGCGTGCGGGTGATCCTCGCGGGCACCGACACCGACTTCCGGGGCGAGCCGTTCGGGGCGATGGGCTCGCTCATGGCGGTGGCCGAGGAGGTCACCAAGCTCCGCGCCATCTGCGTCATTTGCGGCGAACTCGCGTGTCGCAACCAGCGCCTGGTCGACGGCAAGCCGGCGCGCTGGGACTCGCCCACCATCATGGTCGGGGGGCGCGAAAGCTACGAGGCACGGTGCCGTCACTGCCACCGCGTACCGCGGAAGGACGAGGATCAGACGCGGATGCTGTGACGGTGAGCGGTGAGCAGTGAGCGGTGAGCGGGGGACCCCGTGCCGCGCCGGAGCTCCCCGCTTACCACTTACCGCTTACCGCTCACCGCCATGCTCAACGTCGCCCTCACCGGCAACATCGCCGCCGGCAAGTCGGAGGTCGTGCGCCGCTTCGCCGCGTGGGGCGCGACGGTCATCGATGCCGATCAGCTGGCGCGCGAAGCGCAGGCGCCCGGCACCGAGGTGCTGCGCGCCATCGCGCAGCGCTTCGGGAAGGACCTGTTCCTGCCCGACGGTGCGCTGGATCGCGCCGCCCTCCGTGGCCGGGTGATGGGGGACGACGATGCCCTCGCCGCGCTCAACGCCATCGTTCACCCGGCGGTCCGTCGTCGCCGTGAGCAACTGCTCGCCGAGGCGACCGACCGGGGGGATCCCATCGTGATCAACGATATCCCCCTGCTCTTCGAGGCCGCCGACCCCGCCCAGTTCGACGTGGTCCTGCTGGTCGACGCGCCCGAGGCGGTCCGGCGCGAGCGCCTCATCGCGCGCCGCGGCCTCCTGCCCGAGGAGGCCGACAAGATGCTCCGCTCCCAGATCCCCTCGGAGGTCAAGCGGACCCGGGCCGACATCGTGATCGACAACGCCGGCACCCTCGAGGAGCTCGACGCCGCGGCCCGCACCGCCTGGGAACGACTCCGCCAGCGGGCCGCCCTCCATCCTTGAGTCCGGCCCCGGGCGGGCCTATGTTTCCTCCTCTTCACCTCCGACCCTGACGAGGAACCGCGCGTGTCCAACGTCCCCGCCGACCTGCTCTATACCAAGGACCACGAATACGTCGCCAAGACGTCCGATCCGACCGTCGTCCGGGTCGGCATCACCGACTACGCCCAGGGCGAGCTCGGCGATATCGTCTTCGTGAACCTCCCCAAAAAGGGCGACACCTTCGCGGTCCACGCCTCCTTCGGCACCATTGAAGCGGTCAAGGCGGTCTCCGAGCTCTACACCCCGCTGGCCGGCACCGTATTCGAGGTGAACACCGCCCTCGAGGCCGATCCGGCGGTCATCAACCGTGATCCGTATGCCGGCGGTTGGATGGTCGGCCTCAAGGTCGACCCCGACAAGCTCGCCACCTTGATGAAGGCGGCAGACTACAAGAAACACATCGGCGAGTGACGCAGCCGTCCCAATGACGTTCGTGCAGACGACAGTCGCCGCCCCGGAGCACACCAGCTCGCGGGGCGGTCGCACTCTCTAGAGAGCCATATGCCCAAGACCACCGCGCCCGCACCCTCTTCCGGCCCACATACCCTCGGCCGGCCCCACGAGTTCGCCGATACCTTCGCCGCCCGCCATCTGGGGCCGCGCGAACATGAGATCCAGCAGATGCTGGGCGTCCTCGGCTACAAGACGCTCGACGACTTCATCGACACCGTGGTGCCCGAAGCGATCCGGCTCCGCCGGCCGCTCAACATCCCCGCGGCGCGCACCGAACGGGAGGCGCTCCGCGCGCTCCGCAGCATGGGAGCGCAGAACCAGATCTTCACGTCGTTCATCGGGATGGGCTACTACGGCACCTTCGTGCCGCAGGTGATCCAGCGCAACATCCTCGAGAACCCCGGCTGGTACACCGCCTACACCCCGTACCAGGCCGAGATCGCCCAGGGCCGGCTGGAGGCGCTCTTCACCTTCCAGACCGCCACCGCCGACCTCACCGGTCTCCCCATCGCGACCGCCTCGCTCCTCGACGAGGGCACCGCCGCCGCCGAAGCCATGTCGGTGGCGCTGCACGCGAAGGACCGCGGCGAGCACCCGGTCTTCCTGATCGACAGCGGCTGTCATCCGCAGACCATCGCGGTCGTGCGCACCCGCGCCGAGGCGCGCGGGGTCGAGATCGTGGTGACCGACCCCGATCATTTCGCCTTCGACGCCAAGACCATCGGCTGCCTGGTGCAGTACCCCGCCACCGACGGCCGGGTCCGCGACTACGGTCCCCTCGCCGCCAAGGCGAAGACGACCGGGGCGCTGGTCATCGCCGCGACCGACCTGCTGGCGCTCACCCTGCTCAAGTCGCCGGGGGAGTGGGGCGCCGACATCGCCGTCGGCAACAGCCAGCGCTTCGGCGTGCCGATCGGCTTCGGCGGCCCACACGCCGCGTTCTTCACCTGCCGCGAAGAACTCAAGCGCATCATTCCCGGGCGCATCATCGGCCTCTCGAAGGACCGCTTCGGCCGCCCCGCGCTCCGGATGGCCCTGCAGACCCGCGAGCAGCACATCCGCCGCGAAAAAGCGACCAGCAACGTCTGCACGGCGCAAGTGCTGCTCGCCGTGATGGCCTCGATGTACACGGTGTACCACGGTCCCGAGGGGATCACCCGGATCGCCAGGCGGGTCAACGAGCGCGCGGCGCTCCTGGCCAACGGCCTCCGCCGGCTCCGCTACCGGATCGTCCACGAGAATTTCTTCGACACCGTCTGCGTCGAGGTCGAGGAGTGGGCCCAGCCCCGCATCCTCGACGCCGCGCGCGCGCGGAAGATCAACCTCCGCGTCCTCTCGCCCACCCAGCTGACCATCAGCCTGGACGAGACCACGGGGATGAGCGAGATCGCCGACCTGATGGGGGTCTTCGCCCTCGACGAGGCACTCCCCTTCATGCTCGACGACGTCGGCAGCCGGGCCGCCGCGGTCATCCCGCAGCCGCTCCAGCGTACCTCAGTGTTCATGACCCACCCGACCTTCCACAGGTACCGCAGCGAGACCTCGATGCTGCGCTACATCAAGGCGCTCGAGGCCAAGGACCTCTCGCTCACCGCCGCGATGATCCCGCTCGGCTCGTGCACCATGAAGCTCAACGCCACCACCGAGATGATGGGGATCAGTTGGCGCGAATTCAACCGGATCCACCCCTTCGCGCCCGGGGACCAGACCGGCGGCTACCAGCTCCTCTTCAAGCAGCTCGAAGCGCAGCTGGCCGAGATCACCGGCTTCCACGGCGTGTCGCTCCAGCCTAACGCCGGGTCGCAGGGGGAATTCGCGGGCCTCCTCGTCATCCGCGCCTATCACCGCGCCCGGGGCGACACCCACCGCACCGTCTGTCTCATCCCCACCTCGGCGCATGGGACCAACCCCGCGTCTGCGGTGATGGCGGGATTCCAGGTCGTGGTCGTGAAGAGCACCATCAACGGCGACATCGACCTCGACGACCTCAAGGCCAAGGCGGCGGAGCACCAGGCGAAGCTCGGCGCGCTGATGATCACCTACCCGTCGACGCACGGGGTCTTCGAGACCAAGGTCAAGGAGGTCTGCAAGATCGTCCACGACCTCGGTGGTCAGGTCTACATGGACGGCGCCAACATGAACGCCCAGGTCGGACTCTGCCGCCCCGGCGATATCGGCGCCGACGTCTGCCACCTCAACCTTCACAAGACCTTCGCCATCCCCCACGGCGGCGGCGGACCGGGGATGGGACCCATCTGCGTGGCCCCGCACCTGACCCCCTTCCTCCCCGGTCACCCGGTGGTGCAGGTCGGGGGGCCGCAGAATTGCGGCACCATCTCGGCGGCGCCCTGGGGCTCGGCGGGGATCCTCCCGATCTCCTGGGCCTACATCAACCTCCTCGGCCGGGACGGGGTGACCCTCGCGACCAAGATCGCGATCCTCAACGCCAACTACATCGCGCACCGGCTCAAGGACCACTTCCCCATACTCTATACCGGCAACAAGGGGTTGGTGGCGCACGAGTGCATCCTCGACACCCGCAGCTTCAAGCAGAGCGCCGGCGTCGAGGTCGAGGACATCGCCAAGCGGCTCATCGATTTCTCGTTCCATCCGCCCACCGTCTCCTTCCCGGTGGCCGGCACCCTGATGGTCGAGCCGACCGAATCGGAGCCGAAGGAGGAGCTGGATCGGTTCATCGATGCGATGATCGCCATCCGGGGCGAGATCAAGGAGATCGAGGACGGGAAGCAGCCGCGTGAAGGGAACGTCCTCGCCAACGCACCGCACACCCTCACCGAGGTCGCGGGCGACACCTGGGATCGCCCCTACTCGCGTGAGCGCGCCGCCTTCCCGAGCCCCGCCACCCGGAACAGCAAGGTGTGGCCCACGGTCGGGCGGGTCGATGGCGCCTACGGCGACCGGAACCTGGTCTGCACCTGTCCGCCGGTGGAGACTTACGCCGGCAAGTAGGATCCGGGTCGGGATGGGCGAGAATTGACGGAACCGTCCCGAACGTAGTGAGGGACCTACTGAACAATGACGGTAGGTCCCTCGCTGCGCTCGGGACGGCTCCGTGTTGGTGACTCGCCCCCTTACCATTCTTCATGCACTGGTATCTGCTTTCGGATGCAGCCGCCGACGGGGCATCCAACATGTCCCGCGACCTCGCCCTGCTCGACCTCGCGGCCGAGCGCGGGGTGGCGTTCGTGCGGACGTATACGTGGGCGCCGTTCACGCTCTCGTTCGGCGCCAATGAACCGGCGCTCAAGCGCTACGACCGCGGCGCGATCGACGCGCGGGGGCTCGCGGTGGTGCGCCGACCGACCGGAGGGCGCGCGGTGTGGCACGCGGAGGAGCTGACCTACAGCGTCGCGGCGCCCGACGGGATCCTCGGGACACTGGCCGAGAGCTATCGGATCATCCATGAGGTCTTGGCCGACGGATTGCGATCACTTGCCCGCACGCTCACCGGCCCACTGGCCCTCTCCCTGGCCCACCGCCCCACCGCCCCACTGGCCCTCGACTCCGGCGCCTGCTTCGCCTCCCCCGTCGGAGGCGAGGTCATCTCCGCGCTCGGCAAAGTCGTCGGCTCCGCGCAGCTCCGGGAACGGGGCGCCTTTCTCCAGCACGGCTCGATCCTCCTCGGCAACCGCCAGGAACTCGTCACCGAGATCACCCGGGAAACTCCTCCCGCGACCGGTGCAGCCGCCCTCCGCGACGTGCTCGGCCGTGCGGTCGCACCTGGCGAAGTGGCTGAGGCCATCCGTACAAGCTTCGCCGCTCGGCTCGGCCCTCTCTCGACTCTGGACTCTGAACTCTTGACTGCCTTTGAGGTCCGTGCCGCGATGCACCGCCCCCGATTCATCGACGACGCCTGGACCTGGCGACGATAGGAACTACCCACCTCCCCCTAGCGCCAAGCCTCGGCCTCCCTTTCCTTATCTATATGCCTCGTCCTGCACTCGTCGCCTTGGCGCTCGCTGTTCTGACCGCCGGACCGCCCGACCGCCTGACCGCCCAGGACCACGGCTCGATCGTCATCGTCAGCGGCCAGTTCCCCGGTCAGCCGATCCCGACGCTCACCCGCGGCAGCGCCGACAACGATATCGCCGATCTGCTGTTCCTCCGTCTCGCGCGCCTCGGCCCTACCCTGAGGACCGCGGGCGACCGCGACTTCGTGCCCCAGCTCGCGCGGCGGTGGGAGCGGCGCGACTCCCTCACCCTTGTCTTCGAGCTCGATCCCCGGGCCCGATGGCATGACGGCGTCCCCGTCACCTCGCGCGACGTGGTCTGGAGCTTCGGCCGCGCCCGGGACGCCGCGGTCGCTCCGGCGCACGCCACCGCGCTCCGCTGGGTGCGAGAGGTGGTGGCCGACGGCGATCGACGGGTGATCATCCGCTTCGCCAAGCCCTACCCGACCCAATTCTTCGACGCCACCTGGCAGCTCCCGGTCCTCCCCGCGCACCTGCTCGACAGCATCCCTCCGGCCCAGCTCGGCACCTCGAGCTACGCGAAGGCCCCGATCGGCAACGGACCATTTCGTTACGTCCGCGCGTTGCCCGGCCAGTTGGTCGAGATCGCCGCGGTGACGGGACATTTCCTCGGCTCGCCCAAGATCGAGCGCGTCATCTACCGCGCCGCGGCCGATGGTGATGCGCGGATCAACCTGATGCTGAGCGGCGAAGGGGACGGCCTCGAACAGCTCTCCCTCCGGAGCCAGCAGGAGCGCTTCGCCGGAAGCACCGAGTTCCGGCTGATCCCGGTGCCCTCGTTCCAGATCGGGTTCGTGCTCTTCAATCACCGCGACCCCGCTGACCGGAACGCGCCGCACCCCATACTCGCCGACGGCGGCACACGCCGCGCGCTGGTCCTCGCGCTCGATCGCGCGACGATCGTCGCCTCCCTTTTCGGCACCGCCGCCGTTGTCCCCGAAGGACCGGCATCGATGTCGCTCTGGGTCCGCACCCCGACCGCCCCGCTCGCGGGTGGCGATACGGCACGGGCCGCCGCCCTCCTCGCCGCCGCGGGGTGGACCGATCATGACGGCAACGGCGTGCGCGACCGGGACGGCCGCCCCCTCAAACTCACGCTGATCTTCCCCGGCACCAGTCCCTCGCGGCGCCTGGCAGCTCAGCTTGTCCAGGAACAGTGGCGTCGCGTCGGCGTGCAGATCGAGCTCACCCCGCTCGAGTTCCCTGCCTATATCGAACGCCGGAACGCGCGGAGTTTCGACCTCGACCTGACTTCCATCAATCAGGACCCTAATCCGGCGGGACTGGCGCAGGGTTGGAGCTGCGGCGGGGGGACCAACCTCGGGAGCTTCTGTGACCCCGCGGTCGACTCGCTCCTGGCCCGCGCGGAGGCCGCACCCGACGGAGGACTTGCCCTCTGGCAGTCGCTGCTGCGGCGGATCGACAGCGATGCGCCGGCCGCCTTCCTCTTCGCTCCCGCCAACGTCGTCGCGGTCCATCGCCGCTTCGACGGTGTGGTGCTCCGTCCCGAGGGACTCTGGAGCGGGCTCGCGGCGTGGCGGGTGACCCCTGGCCGCCAGCTGCCGCGCGACAGGACGGGCGCGCAGTGACGTGACCCGCTGGCTCGCCCGCCGAGCAGCACAAGGAGTCCTGACCTGGGCGGTCGCCGTCATCGCCCTCTTCCTCCTCGTTCGACTCCTCCCCGGCGATCCACTCGCCGCCGCGAACGAGCTCCCACCCGAGACCCAGGAAGCGCTCCGCCGGCTCTACGGCCTCGATCAGCCCCTCCTCACTCAGCTCGGCCACTTCCTCGGTGGCCTCTTCCACGGTGACCTCGGCGTCTCCCTGCTCCACGGGCGCCCCGTCACTGAGGTCCTCCTCGGTCACCTCCCGACCACGCTGCTGCTCGGCGGTGCAGTGTTCGTCGCCGATTTCGCGATCGCATACTGGCTCGGCACCAGACTCGCCGCCCGCGCCGGCGGTCTCGAGGACCGGTGGACGATGCGTGTCCTCCTCACCGGCCACGCCCTGCCGCCCTTCTGGCTCGGACTCGTGCTGGTGTGGATCTTCGCGCTCGGACTCCGCTGGTTCCCGGCCGCCGGCGTCTCCGACCCGTTCCTCGCCAGCCACATACCCTGGTCCGGCCGAGCGCTCGACGTGCTGCGCCACATGGTGCTGCCGTGGCTGACGCTCGTTCTGACCACCCTGGTGGTGCCGCTCCGCCATCATCGTGAGGCCGTCCTGGAAACGCTCGACGCCGACTGGGTGCGCGCGGCGCGGGCACGCGGCGTCCCGGAGTCGCAGGTCCTTCGCCGCCACGCGGCGAGGGCGGCGCTCGGTCCGCTCGTCGTGCTGCTCGGCCTCTGGATGCCGATGCTTCTGACCGGCGCGGTGCTGGTCGAGACCACTTTCGCGTGGCCGGGGCTCGGGTGGCTGATGGCCCAAGCGGTCGGGGGACGGGATTATCCCCTCGCCACCGGCTGCGTGCTGCTCGGCGCCGCGGCCGTCGTGGCAGGCAATCTCCTCGCCGACCTGCTGCAGCGGCTCCTCGACCCGCGGGTGAGTACGTGAAGCCGTTCCGGACCCCCGGCGCCCGGATCGCGGTCGCGACGCTGGTCGCGTTCGCCCTCCTCGCGCTCCTTGCCCCCTGGCTGCTGCAGAACCCCAACGCGATGCCCGACCCGGTGGGCGAGCGGCTCCTCGGGCCGAGCCTTGCCCATCCGTTCGGCACCGACGCACTCTCGCGCGACCTGCTGGCCCGCCTGGCCCGGGGAGGGGCGATCTCGCTGCAGGTCGGCCTCTCGGCGGCGCTGCTCGCTTCCATCGTCGGGGGATCGATCGGGATGCTGGCGGGATCCGCGGGCCGCGTGGCCGACACGCTCATGATGCGCGGCACCGACGCCTTCGCTTCCGTGCCGCGGGCCTTCGCGATCCTCTTCGTCGTGGCCGCCTGGCCGGAAATGCCGCTCTGGGCTTTCACTCTCCTGCTCGGCGTGACGGGATGGTACGCCGTCGCGCGCATCGTGCGCGCTGAATCGCTCCGCCTGATGGCGACCGACGCGCTCACCGCGGCGCGGGCCCTCGGCGCCGGACGGGCCCGCATTATCTTCCGACACCTGCTCCCGAACGTCGCCGGCCAACTCGCCGTGGCCACCGCGCTGGGGGTTGGTGAAGCGATGCTGCTCGAAGCGGGGCTCAGTTTCCTCGGTGCCGGCGTCCGTCCCCCCACCCCGTCCTGGGGCGGGATGATCCACGACGGGAAGGACGTTCTGCTGACGGCCCCCTGGGCCACCCTCGCACCCGGACTCGCGCTCACCGCCGCGGTGCTCGCCACGAATCGCATCGGCGACGCCCTGCGCGACGCCTTCGATCCCCGGACCCGATGACCCTCCTCGATGTCCGCGACCTCCGGGTCGCGTTCCCCGGCACCGACGCTCCCGTCCATCCGGTGGATGGCGTCAGCTTCCACATCGACCGCGGCGAGACCCTCGCTCTGGTCGGGGAGTCGGGGTGCGGCAAGTCGCTCACCGCCCTCGCCCTGCTGCAGCTGGTGCCGCGCCCCGGCCGGATCGAGGGCGGAAGCGTGCGGCTGGGGGAGCTGGAGCTCACGACGCTCCGAGGCGAGGCGCTCCGTACCGTCCGCGGCAGGCGCATCGGGATGGTCTTCCAGGATCCGCTCACGTCGCTTAATCCGGTCCTCACCGTCGGCGAGCAGGTGGCCGAAGGGCTGGTCGCACACGGCATGGCCACGAAGGCGGCCGCTGCCCGCCGGGCGGTCGAGCTCCTGAAGGAGGTCGGCGTCGCCGACGCGGAAGAGCGCGCGACCGCGTATCCCCACCAGATGAGCGGGGGGATGCGCCAGCGGGTCGGTATCGCGATCGCCCTGGCCGCGGAGCCCGAGGTGCTCATCGCCGACGAGCCCACGACGGCGCTCGACGTGACGGTGCAGGCGCAGATCCTGGAGCTCATCGATCGCCTGCGTCAGGAGCGCGGGATGGCGGTGCTGCTCATCACCCACGATCTCGGTGTCGTGGCGGGACGGGCCGACCGGGTGGCGGTGATGTACGCCGGGCAGATCGTGGAGGAAGCGCGCACCAACGAGCTCTTCGCCGCACCCTCCCACCCGTACACTCGGGGACTCCTTGCCTCGGTGCCGCGGATCAGCGGGGCCCTGCGCCGACTCGCACCGATCCCCGGGACGGTCCCGTCCCCGGCACAGTGGCCCCCCGCCTGCCGATTCGAGCCCCGCTGCAGCGAACGATTTGCCCGCTGTGCGATGGAGCGCCCGACCCTGCTGGCGGCGGGTGACGGACATACGTCCCGGTGCTGGCTGGTGGAGGGGAAGCGATGACCACTGATGCCCGAGGTCCGAGGCCCGAGGCCTTGTTGGAGGTCGATGGGCTGGTGAAGTATTACGAGTCGAGCGGCCTCTTCGCGGGAAAGAAGCCGCCGGTCCGCGCCGTCGATGGTGTCTCGTTCACCGTCGGGCGCGGAGAGACCCTGGCGCTGGTCGGGGAGTCGGGATGCGGCAAGACGAGCGTGGGACGGACCCTGCTCCGGCTCCAGGAGCCGACAGCCGGGCGGGCCAGCTTCGACGGCACCGATCTCTTCGCACTCAAGGGCGAGGCGCTCCGCGCGATGCGGCGCCGGCTGCAGATCGTCTTCCAGGACCCCTACAGTTCCCTCGACCCGCGGATGACCGTCGCCGACTCCGTGGCGGAGGGGATCGAGATCCACCGGCTCGCAAAGGGGCCCGCCATCCGCGCACGGGTCGAGGAGCTCCTGGCCGAGGTGGGACTCGATCCGAGCTACGCGGACCGATACCCGCACGAATTCTCCGGGGGACAGCGGCAGCGGATCGGGATCGCCAGGGCGCTCGCCGTCGAGCCCACCTTCATCGTCTGCGACGAGCCGGTCTCCGCCCTCGACGTCTCGGTGCAGGCGCAGGTGTTGAACCTTCTGGCCGACCTCCAGCGCACCCGGGGGCTGAGCTACCTGTTCATCGCGCATGACCTCGCCGTCGTGCGTCAGCTCGCCCACCGCGTCGCCGTGATGTACCTCGGTCGCATCGTCGAGTTGGGGCCCACGGAGGAAGTGCTCTCCCGCCCTCGGCATCCCTACACCCAGGCGCTCCTCTCGGCGGTGCCGGAACCCGATCCGGTGACCCGCCGACCTCGGGTGATGCTGGCGGGGGAGCCACCGAGCCCGTCCGCGCCCCCACCGGGATGCGCCTTCCATCCTCGCTGTCCTCACCCCCGCCGCGACGCACGGTGCAGCACCGAGCGGCCGGAACTGCGCGCCCTCGGCGAGGGGACCACTGCGTGCCACTACGCCACCTGAACCCTCCTGCGAAGCTCCGATGACCGACGCACGGCGACAGATCGAGGCGGGCACCATATGGGGCCCCACCGTCGGCTATAGCCGCGCGGTGCAGGTGGGGCGCACCATCCATGTGGCAGGCACCACCGGGCTCGACGCCGACGGCGTCGCCGCCCCGGGCGGGATGTACGGCCAGTCCCGACAGGCGTTGGCGAATATCATCGCCGCGCTGAGGCAGCTCGGTGCCGGCCCGGAACACGTGGTGCGCACTCGCGTCTTCGTGACCGATATCACGAAGTGGGAGGAGGTCGGCCGGGCCCACGGCGAGGTGTTCGCTGCGATCCGCCCCGCCTCGACGATGGTCGAGATCACCCGACTCATCGACCCCGCCTTGGTGGTCGAGATCGAGGCCGACGCCATTTTGCCGGAGGAACGATGACCGTATTGACGCTGGACGAGCTTCTCGCCTGGACCGAGGAGGAGCGGGGAAAATGGGAGGTCTGGTTCGCCACCCATCCGGAGGCGCTGAAGATCACGCTCAAGGGTGACCGCTTCGGGACCGTGGCAGGGTTGGTGGGACACATTTTCGAGGCTGAACAGCGCCAGACCCACCGCCTGGCGGGAAGCCCCGTCCCCGACCGGAAGGACCCCACCGGCGGCTCGACACCGGAGCTCTTCGCCGCGGGGAAGCAGGCGCGCGCCTTCTTCCGGCAAAGCATGAGTCTACTCGACCCCACCGACTGGACCTCCGACCTGACCTTCGAGACCACCGGCGGCGCGATCACCGTCACCAAGCGGAAGCTCGCCCTCCACCTGGCCCTCCACGAGATCCGGCACTGGGCCCAGATCGCCCGGACGGTCCGCGAGCACGACCTGGCCCCGCCGGGAAAGCATGATCTGATGTTCAGCGCAGTGGTGAAATGAGCGCCTGGCGCCAGGAGCCTCGAGAGGCGACCCCTGACGATCTTGTTGGGAGCCCGGATTCAACCTCTCCAGGCTCCAGGCACTAGGCGCACATTTTCCAAAACGACCATGCCAACTTCCATCACCGTCATCGACGCCTTCACCGACCGCCCCTTCGCCGGCAACCCGGCGGCGGTGTGCGTCCTCGACGCCTCGCGCGATGACGCGTGGCATCGGGCGGTGGCAAGCGAGCTTAATCTGTCCGAGACCGCCTTCCTCACGCGGCGACCCGACGGGGACTGGGGGCTCCGCTGGTTCACCCCCACCGAGGAAGAGCGACTTTGCGGGCACGCGACGCTCGCCTCGGCGCATCACCTCTGGGAATCGGGTCGTCACCCGCGGGGCGCGATGATCCGCTTCCATACCCTCAGCGGGGTCCTGACCGCAGCACCGAGCGGGGCGCAGATCGCGCTCGACTTCCCTTCCGAGGCACCCACCCCGATCACAGTGCCCCCGGGGCTGTCGGATGCCTTGGGGGCCCGGATCCTTTCGGCGGGGCAGAATCGTCTCGATATCTTTGCGGAACTCGCGGACGAAACGACGGTCCGGGGGCTCTCCCCCTCGAACGAACGTCTCGCCGTCTACGATACCCGGGGGATCGTGGTCACCGCGCAGGCCGAGGCGGGCCGCCCCTATGACTTCGTCTCGCGATTCTTCGCCCCCCGCTGCGGGATCGCCGAAGACCCGGTGACCGGCTCGGCGCACTGCGGCCTGGGCCCCTGGTGGAGTACCCGGCTCGGCAAGGACTCGCTGATCGGCTATCAGGCGTCGCCCCGCGGTGGTATCGTAGGCGTCACCGTGCTCGGTGCGCGATGCCGTCTCGAAGGGACGGCCGTGACCGTCTGGAAGGGAGAACTCCTGTGACCGACCACGATCGTCAATTCGAGACCCTCGCCGCCCACGCCGGGGTCGCTCCGGAACCGGTGGCGGGAGGCCTGACCCCACCCATCCACCTCAGCAGCACCTTCGAGCGCGAGGCCGACGGGTCGTATCCCAAGGGCTACCAGTACGGCCGCGCCGACAACCCCACCAGGCACCTGCTCGAGCGGACCCTGGCCCAGCTCGAAGGAGGCGCGGCGTGTGCCGCCTTCTCATCGGGGCAGGCGGCGGTGCACGCCCTCTTCGCTGCGCTCAAGCCGGGCGACCGGGTGCTCCTCCCCAACGACGTCTACCACGGCGTGCGCACCCTGATCCTTGAGCAGTTCGAACCGTGGGGGCTCAAGGCCGCCTTCGTCGACCTGTGGGACGAGGCGGCGACGACTGCGGCGCTGCGCGGAGGAGCCCGGCTCATCTGGGCCGAGACGCCGAGCAATCCGCTGCTCCGGATCACTGATATCGAAAGACTTGCCGGCCAGGCCAGGAAGTCCGGCGCCGTGCTCGCGGTGGACAACACCTGGGCCTCGCCCGCGCTGCAACAGCCTCTCGCGCTCGGCGCGCACCTCGTGATGCACTCCACGACCAAGTACCTCTCCGGTCACGGCGACGTCCTCGGCGGCGCGCTGGTCACCCGCGACGCCGACGAGCTCTTTGCCCGGATCCTCGCCGTGCAGAAGAACGCCGGTGCCATGCAGGCCCCCTTCGACGCCTGGCTCGTGCTTCGGGGTATCCGGAGCCTGGGCGCGCGGATGCGGATGCATTGTGAGAATGCCCAGCTCGTCGCGGAGTTCCTGAGCGTCCGCGAAAAGGTCACCGCCGTCCACTATCCCGGCCTCCGGTCGCACCAGGGGTACGACGTCGCGATGCGGCAGATGCGCGACACCGGCGGGATGCTCTCCATCCAGGTGGCGGGTGGGGCGGCGGCGGCGATGCGGGTGGCATCACGGGTCAAGCTTTTCACCCGCGCCACGAGTCTGGGCAGCACCGAGAGCCTCATCGAGCACCGCCGGTCGGTCGAGGGCCCCCACTCGACCACCCCGGACGACCTGCTCCGGCTCTCGATCGGGCTGGAACATCCGGCGGATCTCATCGAGGATCTGGATCAGGCCCTGAGCTGAACGACAAGGAGTGCGAAGTGCGACGTGCGAAGTCCGGGGCGCCAGCCGGAGGGATCTGAGCACACGAGCACCCCGCACTTCGAACTTCGCACTTCGGACCTCTCTATGGACCCCATCACCGCATTCGAGACGCTGGACCTACGCGTCGGCCTGGTCCTGGCGGCCGAGCCGAATGCCAAGGCGCGGAAGCCCAGCTACGTGCTGCGCGTGGACTTCGGCCCGGAGCTCGGAGTCAAGACCTCGTGCGCCCAGCTCACGGTCCACTACCAGCCCGCTGAGCTCGTAGGCCGACTGGTCGTCGCCGCGGTGAACCTCGGCAGCCGCAACATCGCCGGGGTCGTGAGCGAGGTCCTCGTCCTTGGCCTTCCCGACCCGGACGGCGCCGTCGTCCTGCTGCAGCCGGAGCGGGAGGTCCCGTTGGGCGGCCGGGTATATTGACAAAGAGTAACGCCGACCGCAGCGTTCAAAATCAGCGGATCCGTCCTTGCGACGGGCCATCTAGTCGTCCCCGGTCCCGACCGGTAGATTGGCTTCACCAGTTATCAACACCCAGGGAGGGCCGAGGTCGCGGGAAGTGCGGCACGGTTCTCGCATTACGCCCTGAGTCATCCTTGCAGTTTTCCCTTTCCTAGAGGTCCCCGGTTATGAAGCGAGTCGTGGTCTCGGCCCTTCTCGGAGTCTCCCTCCTCGCCTCCACCGCGCACGCCCAGGACCAATGGGAGCGGGTGGTGCGCCAAGAGCTGGCGCAGGTGGGCTCCGTGAGCGAGCGGAATGGTTACCAAATGGCGAGCGACATCTTCCAGGGGCGTCTGGACGATGATGCCACCACCAACCTGACGGTCGACCTGGAGAGCGGGAAGGACTACGCCATGTGGGGCGTCTGCGACCAGGATTGCAGCGACATCGACCTGACCCTCTATGACAACAACGGCAACGAGATCGATTCCGACCTCCAGACCGACGACAAGCCGCTGCTGCACGTGATCCCGTCGCGGAGCGCCAAGTATCGTATCAAGGTCTCGATGGTCAGCTGCTCGGCCAATCCCTGTCGGTACGGGGTCGGGCTCTGGAGCCGTAATGCCGGCTCGTCGAACAACAACAACAGCCCCAGCAACAGCAACAGCAGCAGCAGCAGCGATGGCGACCGGTGGGAAGCAGTGGTCCGTCGCCAGCTCGACGAAGCCGGCAAGATCGCGACCGATCGTGGGTACGCGATGTCGCACGAGATCTTCATGGGCCGCCTGGACGACGACGCGAACGAGAGTCTTAATATCCCGCTCGACAGCGGCACCCAGTATATCCTCGTCGGCAAGTGCGACCAGGACTGCACCGACGTCGACCTGACCATCTACGACCCCAACGGCAATGAGATCGACTCCGATCTCGAGACCGACGACAAGCCGGTCTTGCAGCTCACGGCCCATTCGAACGGCCGGTACCGGGTCAAGGTCTCGATGGTGACCTGCACGGCCAATCCCTGCCGTTACGGCGTGGGAGTTTGGGCCAAGTAGGCCCGCGATTCATCGCGGGCAGGGCGGTGAGACAAAGTAGGGGGCTTCTCGGGTGAGGAGCCCCTTATCTTTTGTGGGTCATGAATCTCTACCTGCGGGTCCTGGCAGTGCTCTGGAAGGCTCTCGTGCGGCCGCGCTCGGCTGGGCCGCTCGACACGTCGGTGATCTCGTTTCGGGTGCTCCCGAACGATCTCGACCCCAACTGGCACATGAACAACGGGCGCTATCTCACGATCATGGATCTGGGGCGCCTCGACCTGACCATACACACCGGCCTCATGCGCGCGATCATCCGGGAACGCTGGATGCCGGTCCTCGGCGGAGCGACCATCCGCTTCCAGCGCCCCCTCAAGCTCTTCCAGCGCTACACCCTCACCACCCGGGTCCTGGGGTGGGACGAGAAGTGGCTCTACCTGGAACAGACTTTCGATGCGGATGGGAAGCGCGCCGCCACGGCAGTGGTCAAGGCGCTGATCCGAGGCAAGGATCGGAGCATCCCGACCGCCGAGGTGATGCACCTCCTTGGGATCGACGTCCCCTCCCCACCCTTTCCGGACCACCTGCAGACCTGGATCGCTTCGGAGGCGGCAATGCTCACGAGTTGAGGCGCTACAGCCCCAACCGCACTCGCCCCCTTCCCAACGCATCATCGTCGCCCAGCAGGGCCCCTTCGATGATGCGGTCGATGCCGACTCCCTCGGTCACGCGGAGGGTCGGCGTCGTGCCATCCGGAAGCGCGGCGAACGACACGGTGAATTCCCGCACCTCCCCCGCCGGGATCTGGGATTCGACCGTCGCCTGGCCCGGGGTGAGAAGGAGGGCCGTGCTGTCGGGCCGCACCAGCTCGATTCGGAGCCCCACCGGTGCGAGCGCCACCCGGCGGGCATCGTTCCCCACATGCAGGGTGACGGTCCACTCGCTCGGCCCCCGCTCCACCTTGATCACCGCCACCGAGAGATGGCAGTCGATGTAGAAACCGCAGAAGCGCTGCGGGGTCCCCGGCGCGAGGGTCTCGCGACCGGAGAGGAGCGTCACGATGATGAGCAGCAGGAAGTAGGTGGCCGGGGTGCCGAACACGAGCCACCCCCACAGCGGGCGACGGAAGCGGATCCAGAAGATCCCGGAGAGGAGCGTGACGCCCACCGCGCCGGTGAGCAGGAGCATCCCGATGAATTGGAGGAGAGGCATGGGATCCTAGTGGTCGAAGGGAATGAAGGCGGGACAATGGTCCCGTTGGAGGCTCTCGATCGAGTGGTCGAGAAGACGCCGCGCCCGAGCGGTGGGAAGGCTCCAAGTGCGCCAATCCAACCCCTCCCCCGACCGCTTGGTCCACACTTCGTGCAGCTTGGCGACCAGGGGGCCGCAGGCGGCCGCCGGCAACTGTTCGGCCGCGTCGACCAGCGCGGGCACGGCATCGGCCGACAGGTACGCGTGATAGGGGATATCGAACTCCGAGCCCGCCAGCGCCCGCGCCAGATTCACCCGTACGACCACCGCCTCGGGATTGAGCACGTTGAGCGCGGCGATCCATCCCGCGCTCGCCACCAGCAGGCCGATGCCGAACCTCGCCCGGCGCCCCCGCAGAATGGTCCAACCGAACCACCCCAGCGCCACCCCCACCCACACCATCCCCGCGGTGGCGTAGAGTCTGGTGTCACTCAAGCCATAGTAGCTCACGTAGACCCACATCCGCTGCAGCGCGGAGGCCATCAGCACGCCCAGGAGGGCGAGTAGCGCCCATCCCGCGGTCTGGAAGCGGCGGGCGGCTTCGCCCTCACGGCGGTCCAGCACCCAGTCGCCGAGGAGGAGGAGCCCGAGGACGATGGCAGTCACCGCGACCAGCTGGAAGAAGCCCCCTCGGGCGAATTCGGCATAGGTAAGGCCGGTGGTCGCCTCGACGTAGGCCGCGCCGCCAAAGAGGGCGCGGGCCTGCAGCCCGAGGAAGACCGCCAGGAGTCCCACGATGGCATAGAGCGCGGGGGCGATGCCGAGGAAGTCGATCCGCGCCGGCGGCAGATAGCGCCCGACGATCGGCGAAACGATCGGACGGACCATCCCGCGGAGCCAGCCCGCCGCCGGCCAAGCGACAAGTGCTGCCACCGCCAGGTGCCCCGCCACCTCCTCCAGTCCGAGTCGGGGCCACACCCTCAGAAGATCGTCGAATCGGGGGTCGGCCTGAGCCAGGAGCGAACTCACCACGAAGACCGGCGGCAGCGCGAGGAGGGTGCCGATCGCGGCGGCGCGGACGCGACGCCCCCCGGCTGACGTGGTGGATGCCCATTCCGCGTCGCGAAACACCAGGAGCGGCGCGCCGCCGAGCATGGTGAGGATCGCCGCCCACCAGGCGCGTACCGCGTCACGGATCCGGAAGCGTGGAAGCGAGCGTCCGAGTGGCAGCCACACCGTGATGGCCGCACAGGTCAGCAGCGCGACGAGGTCATAGAAGTACAGGGTCGACGCGTCACGCAGGACCAGGCCGATCGCGGCGGCGAAGGTGGCCACCAGCGCGATCATCCGGTCGCGCCCCCGGGGTGAACGGTCAAAGGCGAACGGCTGTTCCCATCCGGTGGCGCAGGCGGCGATCAGCGCGAGCGCGACCCAGCCGACCAGGTTCAATCGCCAGGGCCAGGCCCGGAACAGCAGATCGCCGCTCACGCCGAGCGCGACGGCGGAGAGCAGCATGAGTCGGGCCCGAGCGGCGGTCACGCGGTGGCCCTCCCCGGAAGCCCGCCGAATCGGCGTTCCCGCCCCCCGAAGTCCACCAGCGCCGCATCGAGGTGGGTCGCGGCAAAGTCGGGCCAGAGCACGTCGAGGAACCCCAGCTCGGCGTACGCGCATTCCCAGAGCAGGAAGTCGGAGAGCCGCCGTTCGCCGCCGGTACGGAGGAGCAGATCGACATCGGGGCCTACGGTCGGGCGGTCGGGCGGTCGGACGGTCAGCGTCCCAGCGATCGCCGCTCTGCTCGAGTAATCGATCGCAATGCGCAGCGTCATCGCCCTCCCTGACGCCGTGGCCGACTCGGCCGCGAGGATCACCTTGAGCAGCCGGTTCGGGAGGCGGTCGCGGCGGCCGATCACCTCGAGCCGGATCCCCTCGGCAGCGAGGCGACGGGCCTCGCCGCGAAGGTGGGCCTCGAAGAGCCGCATCAACCCGGTGACCTCGGAGTTCGGGCGCTTCCAGTTGTCGGACGAGAAGGCGTAGAGCGAGAGCATCCCGACACCCCGCCGCGCGCACGCTTCGACGACCCGGCGCACCGCCTCCGCCCCGGCACGGTGCCCCATCAATCGCGGGAGGCCCCGCCGTTCGGCCCACCGCCCATTCCCGTCCATGATGATGGCGAGATGGCCCGGGAGAGAAAGAGTACTTTGTCTCATAAAGTTGCGTCCCCAAAAAGTGGCGCCTAAAGGCGCCTGGTCCGTCGTGCGTGCTGCGTGCTAGACCGTCCCCACCCGCCTGATCAACGCTTCCATATGGCCGAGATACCGCTCGAGCGCCTTCTTCCCCGCCGGGGTGAGCCGGTACTCGGTCTTCGGGACCCGTCCTTCAAAATACTTGCGGCAGGCGATGTAGCCGGCATCCTCGAGTTTGCGGGCGTGCACCGAGAGATTCCCGTCCGAGGCGTCGAGCAGGGCCTTGAGCTCGTTGAACGTGAGCATCTCGTGCACCGCGAGCGAGCTCACGATGGCAAGGCGGACCCGCTCGTGGATGACGCGATCGAGCGCGAGGGGTGCGCTCGCGTCGCCGGGCACCGCTTCGAGACGCGGGGTCGCCGGGGTACGCGGCGCACGCGCGACCGTGGCCCGCTTAGCCACCATGCCTCCGGGCGATGAGCACGCCGAAGATGATCTGCAGGCCTCCGAAGCCCGCCGCTAGCAGCAGGTCGCCCCGGATCGCGGGCGCCAGCAACGCGATGGCACCGAGCACCATGAAACCCACCCCCATCAACGGGACGGCGCGCACCGAAAAGGCCCCTGCGGTGATCACCCCGACGCCGTAGAGGAGGAGCCATAGCCCGGGGAGCACTTGCGGCGCCCGGCTCCCTTGTTCCCACATCCCGCCCCGGTCGGCGAGCGAGATGGTGAGGATCGCCCCGGCGATGATCGCGGGCCAGAAACCGAGCAGGAACTTCCGCGCCGGAATGCTGATCATCGGACCGGACCCTGCGCGGCGGCGCATCTTGCGGAGCATCAACACACTGCCGAGGGTCGCGCCGAGCACCGCTTCGGCGAGCCAGACGGCGAGCCACCGGATGGCGGTGGGCTGGACGCTCGCCCACGCCGCCGCGCCGAGCGCGGTGACCCCGATCAGCGCGAGTCCCCACCCCGGTACGTCGGTGAACGACGCAGCCCCCTCCATCGTACGGCGGATGAAGGAGAGGTCCTGGATCGCCCGGTCGTGCAACGCCGGGGGTTCGCGGAGGGGAGCGGCCATGGGACGAATCTGGGGAGGGCGACGACGGCTGTCAAGTGCTTTATGCAGCAAAGTCAATTCACCACGGAGCGCCGGAGGTACACGGAGACTCACGGAGAACCGCACCGATATCGTGGGATCGACGGGAAGCTCCGCCTGAGACCACATCGATCGCTGTTCTCCGTGCTCCTCCGTGAGCCTCCGATCCTCCGTGGTGAATGAACTGGAATACGAGATCCGGCCCCAGTGGGACTACCGACGCAGCGCACCCACGCTCGGCGCCAGGAGCGCCTCCGCCGCATCGACGTCCAGCGGCTGGCTGAAGCGCCATCCCTGGCCGTAGTCGCAGCCGAGCTGCAGGAGCAGCTGGTGCTGCCGCGGCGTTTCTATCCCTTCGGCGATGACCGCCATCCCCAGGGTCTTGCCCAGCGTGATGATGGTCCGGACGATCTCGGGATTCTCGCCGGGAGCGCCGAGGGCCCCGATGAAGGAGCGGTCGATCTTCAGGGCGTCGAGCCGGAAGCGCTGGAGATAGCTGAGCGAACTGTAGCCGGTGCCGAAGTCGTCGACCTGCACCTGCAGGCCGAGTTCCTTCAGGCCGCGGAGCACCCGGACGCTCTGTTCCGCCTGCGTCATGATCGTGCTCTCGGTGATCTCGAGCCGGAGGCTCCCGGCCGGGAGGGGGGTGGCGCGCATGATGGCCGCGAACTCGGGGACCAGCTCGGGCCGCTGGAATTGCCGCGCCGAGAGGTTCACGCTCATGGCGAGCGGACGGTGATCGGGGCGGTGCTCGAGGAAACGCTTGAGGGTGCGCGAGGCCTCCTGCAGCACCCACCGGCCGAGGGCGTGGATCAGGCCGGTTTCCTCGGCGAGGGGGATGAAATACTCCGGACCGAGGAAGCCCCGCTCGGGGTGGCGCCAGCGCGCCAGGGCCTCGAACCCGATGACGCGATTGGTGGCGAGCGCCACGATGGGCTGGTAGAAGAGCACCAGTTCCTCCCGCTCGATCGCCCGCCGAAGATCGGTCTCGAGCTGGAGTTGACTCGAGACGTCCTGCCGCATGCCCTCCTGGAAGAGCTGATGCCGCGCCTTCCCTGCCCCCTTGGCCGAATACATCGCGGTATCGGCATCGCGCAGAAGATCCTCCGCGCGGTCCTCTCCGGTAGAGACCGCGATGCCGATCGACGCGGAGGAGTACACCTCCTGCCCCCCCAGGTCGAACGGGGCGGCCAGCATCGCCTGCACCCGGCCGGCCACGGCCTCGGTCTCGTCGACGGAGTGGATCTCCTCGAGCAGCACCACGAACTCATCGCCGCCGAGCCGCGCCACCGTGTCGCCATCGCGCGACACCTCTTCGAGCCGCTTGGCGATCTGCCGGAGCAGCTCGTCGCCCTGGAGGTGGCCGAGGGAGTCGTTGACCACCTTGAACCGGTCGAGATCGAGGAAGAGCACCGCACAATGGAGATCGGTCCGACGACGCGCGCGACGGAGCGCGTGGTTCAGCCGGTCCATGAAGAGGGCGCGGTTGGGGAGGTTCGTCAGGGGATCGTGGAAGGCGTCGTGCAGCAGCTTTTCCTGCGAGGCCTTCCGCTCCTGGATGTCCGACAGCGACCCGGCCAGGCGGGTCGCGGGACCGTCGGCGTCGCGCACGGCCAGTCCGCGCGCGTGGACCCAGAGCCAGCTCCCCGTCCGGGTCCGCATCCGATGTTCGTTCTGCAGGTGCGGGGTATGACCGGTGAGATGGAGATCCAGGTCGACCTTCAGCTGCTCGAGGTCATCCGGATGGACCCGGCCCAGCCACTCCTCCGGCGTGGTGCCGACCTCTCCTTCGGCGCAGCCGAGCATCGCTTTCCAGCGCGGCCCGTAATAGACCTGACCGGTGCGGAGGTCCCAGTCCCAGAGGCCGTCGTTGGCGCCTCGCGACGCGAGGGCGTAACGCTCCTCGCTCTCCCGGAGCGCTGCCTCGGCACGTTTGCGGGCGGTGACGTCGCGGCAGGTCACCACGACGCCGTCGATCGCAGGGTCATCGAGCAGCGAGTTGGCGCTGACCTCGAGGATCATCCAGCTGCCGTCGGCGTGGCGGATACGCACCTCCGCGCTCGGCATCGGCCCCGGGTGGTCGGCCAGGCCGCGGAACCGCTCCCGGGCCCGGGCGAGCTGGGACGGATGCACCAAGTGGAACACCTCGCGCCCGAGGAACTCCTCCGCGCCGTAGCCGAGTACCCGCTCGAGCGAGCCGCTGGCGTATTTCACCCGTCCCTCACGATCGAACACCGCGATCACGTCCAGGGCATTGGCGAGGAGGGACTGGAAGTACCGCTCGCTCGTCTTGAGCGCCTCCTCGGCCCGGAGCTCGCGGGTGATGTCGCGATAGACGCCGATCACCCCGACCTGGCGCCCATCGAGCATGATGGGACTCCCGAGCACCGAGACCGCCACACTACTGCCATCCTTCCGGCGCCGGCTGGTCTCCCGGCTCACCACCCGCCCCTCGCTGGCCTGCCTGGTCAATCGGGTCGCTTCGCTCTCGCCGGGGGCGAGCAGCTCGTCGATCTGGCGACCCTCCATTTCCGGCTGGGACCACCCGAACAGGCGGGTGAATTCTCCATTGACCCGTCGCACCAACCCTTGGGTGTCGAGGAGGGCCATCGCTTCGGGCGAGTGCTCGACCAGCTGCTCGAAATAGGCCTTTTCCAGCCGGAGGTCCTCCGCCACCTGCCGATGTTCAATGACGAACCGGCCGATGAGAACGGTCGTGGCCAGCACGGTCAGGGAAAGGAGGAGGCTCCCGAGCTCGAGCGACAAGCCGATGCGCGCGAGACCGGCGTCGGCCGGCGTCCCCGCGGAATGGAGGAGGAGATCGAGCGTGAGGAACGCGATGAGCGCGGAGAGGAGGCCGAGACGCAGGTCCCGGTGTCGACGAAGCAGGACCACGGACCACGCCAGCGCGGTCACGCGGACGAGCAGCGAGACGGAGAGGAGGATGCTCAGAGCAACCTGTGCGCCGGGGCGCGAATGTGAGGGGGCACTCCTAATCTATAGAGACCCGTTGCCGAGCGGTACGCGCCGGGTGTCGGCTGGCGCGCCGTCGCTGTGCGCCCCCCCTCGCGTAGAACGTCTTAGACCGGGTAGAATCGGGTATTCGCCGCCCCCGCACTCGGATCACTGATGCCACTGCGATGGAGGACGACAGTCCTCTTGGTCCTCGCCGCCTGCTCCCACGAGCTGCCCCCCGAGCCGGGCGAGTCGAGCGTGGACACCATCCCCGATGCCGGCCCGCCGGAGCGACTCACCCTCAATGCGGGCAGGGATGCGACCCCCGCCTTCACCGCCGACGGCCGGGGTATCTGGTATGCCTGGGAGCGGCTCGATCGACCGGACCACGATCTCTGCCTCGGCCTGCTCCCGCTCACCGGCGGGACCCGGGCGGCCGAGGTCTGCCACACGACCGCGGGGGCAAATCCGGATTCGAGCAACTGGTACAGCTATCCCGCCCCGCACCCCGACGGCCGGCGGATCGCCTGGCTCAGGATCAGCGCCTTGGTGAGCACGAGGGAAGGGGGCCGCGGGGAGGTGGTGCTCGGATCGATCGACCAAATCACCGATCCGACCCGATTGGTCCGGCTTTCGATCTTTCCCTTCCAGGTGGCCCCGGGGAACATCCTGCACTTCCACGTGCAGCCCATCGCGCTTCAGTGGGCCAATGACTCCACAATGATCTATGTCGGGACGCTGTTCACCGCCTTCCAGGCCAATGGGCTGGCGGTGGACACTTTTTTCAGCGGACGCGAGCTCGGCACCATCACGCTGACCGGCATCGGGGGCCGGAGCGGATTCGTCCCCGGGACCGACAGCGCCAGCGGGGTGACCGTGGCACCGGACGGGTCGCTCTACTTCACCCGCAACGGAGACGCCCGGGTCTTTCGCACCACGCTGGCGGGGAACGTGATCGATACCGTGTTCGACTTCGGCCCCGCCGGCATCGCTCGCGATCCGGTGTATGTGAACGGCGCGATCTACGCCGTGGTCGGTGGCGATGTGAGCTACTACCCTTATCCTGGCAACGTGGGGGTCCTGCAGCACGACGGCGGCGGACAACTCTGGCGCGTGGATGGCCTCGGGCCGACCGTCGTCGACAGCTCCCGCCGATGGCGCCGTCCGGCACGAAGCCCCGATGGACATACCCTTGTCGTCGAGGGGCGCGACCCGACGAGCGGGGTGACGGACCTGTTCCTCCTGAGGATCAACTGATGAGTCTGCGTCGTGCGTGGGGCGTGGGGCGTGGCGTACCTCTCGCGGTACTCCTGCCCGTCGTGATCCTGGCCGGCCGCCCTGCGGGCCCGCTCGCCGCGCAGGTCAACGGCGCCATCACCGGTAGCGTCACCGACGCCGCCACCGGGCGGGCGGTGAGCGGGGCACAGGTGCGGATCCTCGGGACCGGACAAGGCGCCGCGACCGACACCGGTGGACATTTCCGGGTGCGTGAGGTCCGTCCCGGCGCATGGACCTTGGTGGTCCAGCGGATCGGCTACCGGCAGGTCCGGCGTGACAGCCTCGTGGTGCGCGGCGGCGAGGTCCTGCGGCTCGAGCTCCAGATGGCGCCGGTGGCGGTCGAGGTGGAAAGCTTGATGGTGCGCCAACAGCGCGATCCGATCCTCGATCCGCTGGCACCGGCGGCGACGCAGCGGATCACGGCCAAGGACTTCCGTAACCTCCCCATCACCACCCTCGACGACGCGCTGGCGCTCTCGGGGGGCACGGTCGACCAGAGCATCCGGGGCGGCCGCCCCGGCGAGCAGGCGTTCGTGCTCGACGGTGTGGGAGTGAAGAACCAGCTCGACGCCTCGACCAACGGCCCCGGCACCCAGATCCCACCCGACATGCTGCAGGAGGCCTCGCTGGTCTCCAACAGTTTCTCGGCGCGGTACGGCTCTGCCATCTCGGGGCTGATCAACGTCACCACACGGGAAGGGACCGACCACTGGACCGGTCGCGCCGCCTATGAGAACGACCGCCCCTTTCCCGGCGGCTGGGACTACGGGCTGGACCGCTTCGTCCTGTCCGCTTCGGGCCCGCTCGGTGGCGGAGTGCGTATGGTGGCGGCGCTCGACGCGGCCGGGCGCCTCGACGCCGAACCGGTCGGCGCGCCGCAGCCCAGTGATGCGCGCGATCTCCGGCACAGCTCGCCCCTCCTTCCGTTCAACTCGGGGGAGACCTACAGCGGTGCGCTCAAGCTCGGGCTCCCCATTGCCGGGCACGACGTGCGGCTCTTCCTGCTCCGCTCGGTGGAACAGCGCCAACTGTTCGACGCCGCGTTCAAATATGACGGCCGCTGGTCGCCGGCGCGCCGCGTCACGGCGACCCTCTTCACTGCCCAGGTGCAGCACACCTTCGGCGCCAGCACCGTCGATCCGCTCATCCTCGACGCCCGGTTCGGCTGGTTCGACCGCGAGTTCCTGCGTGGCATCCCGACCGGTCCGATCGATCCATTCTTCGGCGGATTCACCGGCGCACCGCTCCACATCGTCGGCGAGGAGATCGCCCGGAGGCAGGACACCATCGCGGCCCGTGAGCCGGTACCGGGGATGATCTCCCCCGATTTCTCGAACAACTCCCCCTACGGCGTGCCCGGGTTCTTCCTCGGCACGGGCGGACGCGGCGAGGTGAGCTGGAACCGCTTCCGCGAGGCGCGGCTGCAGCTCGACTTCACCAAGGGACTGGGTCAGGGCGCCGATCTCCTCTTCGGCACCGACCTCGCGCGCCAGACCGTGCTGACCTTCCAGCGCGCCCTGGGCTATCTCCCCGTCGGCTTCGGCGACAGCGTCCCGCCGGCCACGGCGAGCGACTTCTCCCCCATCGCGATGGGCTTCTACGCCGAGGCGCAGCGACGGTTCGGCGAGCTCGCGTTCACCGCGGGGCTGCGTTATGACCGGTTCGATCCCGGGACCGACCTGGGCGGCGGCACCCGCGCCCGCGATGCCCTCGGACCGCGGCTCGCACTCTCGACCATCTTCAACGGCGCCATCCTGGTGATCAGCTGGGGCCGCTTCGCCCAGGCGCCGGATTATCAGTACCTGGTCGACGCCGCGTTCGACGACACCACCCGCACCGGCCGATTCCGCGCCGGCAATCCCGACCTGGGATACGAGACCGCGACGCAATACGAGTTCTCCCTGCGTACCCGGCCCTCGCCGGTGACGAACCTGCGGGTGAACGTCTACGTGAAGCGGCTCGATGGTCTGGTGGCCTCCGTGCCCCTCGGCGTCGACCCCGACTCGAGTGTGTTCGGGAATTCCGACTACGGCACCGTCTACGGCGGGGAGATCCTGTTCGAACGCGAGGTATTCAAGGGATTCCGCGGCCGGATCAACTACACCCTCCAGAGCGCGCAGGCGAGCGCGTCGGATGCCTTCCGCCAGCGGGTCCATATCATCGACCCGGCGAGCGGGGATACCATCACCGCCTCGCGCGATCAATTCCCGCTCGACTACGATCGCCGGCACTCGCTCATCACGGTGCTCGAGTACCAGACGCCGGAACAGCTCCCGGCGGTGCTCCGCGGCCTCGACCTCGCGCTCATCGGCCGATATTCCAGCGGCCTCCCCTATTCGCGCACCACCCTCACCGGCGACACCCTCATCGGGCCGCCGAACAGCTACCGCCTCCCGACGCAGACGACCGTCGACGTGCTGATACGGCGCCCCTTCGCGCTCATGGGCCGGAAGGGGAGCGTCTACCTCGACGCGCGGAACCTCCTGAACCGGCGCAACATCATCTCGGTGCGGCGCGACACCGGCAGCCCCTTCCTCGACGAATCGGGGATCGTCGCCGCGGCCACCAGGGCGTACAATGCCCACCCCGAGGCGATCCCGTATGAATCACCCCGGTATCGGTCCGCGGCCGACCTGGATCAGAACGGGCTGGTCGACGGGTTCGCCGAGCTCTATCCCCAATACCTGGCGGCCGCCCGGGACGCCTATCAGCCCACCTTCGCGTACTCGGCGCCGCGGCTGATGCGGATCGGATTCGAACTGCTATTCTAGTCGGGCGCAGACGCCTTCCCCTCGGCCCCCCATCGGCTACCTTGCGATGCGATGGGGGGCTTCGGCATTCCGGTCGTCAGCCCTTTCCGGTCCTCGCGGGTCGCGGCGCTGCCCCAGTCCGTGACCGGCTCCTCCGAGGGTACCCGCATGCGGCTGTCACTGCGATTCATCATCCCGCTCCTGCTGGTCCTGGGCGCGATCGCGTACGCCGTCGTTCCCCTGGTCGACGGGCTGACGCTCCGGTGGTTCGTCCGCGACCTCGATGTGCGCGCTGGCCTCATCGCGAACACAGCGCGCGACCGCATCCACGACCTCGTGGGCGCGGGTGACACGCAGCGGTTGCGCCGCTTCTTCAACAGCCTCACCGAGGATGAACGGCTCTTCGCGGTCGGCTTCTGTCCCGCGGCGGGTGGCGCGATTATCTCCACGCCGAACCTGCCCGCCGACATCGAGTGTCGCGCCCTCGAACGGTTCGGGACCGTCGGAAAGCTGGCCGAAAGCGCCCACGGCCCCCTGCTCATCTCCGCGATCCTCCTGGGGACCGACTCGATCGCCGATGGGACCTTGGTGCTGGTCCACGACATGAGCTTCGTGGCCCGCCGGAGCACCGAGACACGGCGCTACCTGTTCATGTTCTTCGCGGCGCTCGCCATCACGATCTCGCTGATCACCGTCGTGATTGCCCAGCTGAGCTGGCGCGGGTGGGTCCGCGGCATGCGCGGCGTGCTCCGTGGCGAGGGGTTGTTCCGGCTCTCGGACGTGCCCGATCCCCCCGAGCTCCGGCCGATCGCGAGCGACCTGCGCGCCCTGATCCGCGACATCGAGGCGGGCCATCGCTCGCACGACGATGACCATACCGCGTGGACCCCCGGGACGCTGCGGGCCCTCCTGCACGGCGAGCTGCGGGGACACCAGATGCTCGTGGTCTCCAATCGAGAGCCGTACATCCACGTCCAGCGCGGTGACGCGGTCGTGGTCCAGCGTCCGGCGAGCGGGCTCGTGACCGCGCTGGAGCCGATCATGCGGGCCTGCTCCGGCACCTGGATCGCCCATGGCAGCGGATCGGCCGACCGCACCGTGGTGGACGGGCACGACCGGGTAGCGGTGCCGGCCGAACACCCCGAATACCAGCTGCGGCGGGTGTGGCTGACCCCCGAGGAGGAGGCCGGCTACTACTACGGGTTCGCCAACGAAGGGCTCTGGCCGCTCTGCCACATCGCCCACGTCAGACCGATCTTCCGCACCACCGACTGGGAGCAGTATGAGAAGGTCAACCGCATCTTTGCGCGGGCGGTCCTGCAGGAGGCCACCTCTCCCGACCCGATCATCCTGATCCAGGACTATCACCTGGCGCTCCTGCCCCGGATGATCCGCGAGGCCCTCCCGGCGGCCACGATCATCACCTTCTGGCACATCCCCTGGCCCAACCCCGAGGCGTTCGGGATCTGCCCGTGGCGCGAAGAACTGCTCGACGGACTCCTCGGCAGCAGCACCCTCGGGTTCCATACCCAGTTCCATTGCAACAACTTCGTCGACACGGTCGATCGCCTGCTCGAGGCCCGGGTCGATCGGGAGACCTTCACCGTCTCCCACCGGCGCGAGCTCACGTCCGTGAAACGTTATCCGATCTCGGTCGAATGGCCTCCCTCCCCCGCGCTCGTCGCGCGGCCGGTGACCGAATGCCGCGAACGGGTCCGCGCCCGTCACTCCCTCCCCGCCGGACAGTCCATCGGTATCGGGGTGGACCGGCTTGACTACACCAAGGGGATCGAGGAGCGGCTCCGCGCGGTCGAGCGCCTGCTCGAGTCGCGTCCGGAATGGCGGGGGCGATTCACCTTCATCCAGGTCGCCGCCCCAAGCCGGACGAGGATCCCGCAATACCACGACGCCGAAGTGCGGGTGCGGGAGCTGGCGTCGCGGATCAACACGCGATTCGCCGACAAGGGGCCTCCGCCCATCATCCTGCTGGTGGCGCACCACGAGCAGGGGGAGGTTTACGAATACTTCCGTGCCGCGGAATTCTGTTTCGTGAGTTCGCTGCACGACGGGATGAACCTGGTCGCGAAAGAGTTCGTCTCCGCGCGCGACGACGAGCGGGGGGTGCTGGTCCTGAGCCGCTTCACCGGCGCGGCGCGGGAGCTTCCGGAGGCGCTCATCGTGAACCCATACGACACCGAACAATGCGCCGTGTCACTCCACCTCGCGCTCACCATGCCGGAGAGGGACCAGCGCGCCCGGATGCGCGTGATGCGGGGGCTGGTTCAAAGCTTCAACGTCTATCGCTGGGCTGCCCGGATGCTGATCGACGCCGCCGCGATGCGCCAACGCGACCGGATCCTCGAAGGGCGCACCCACCGGTGACCTTTCGCCCCGATCCGGGTTGGGCCTGGTTCCTCGACCTCGACGGCACCCTGATCGAGATCGCCGAGACCCCGGACGGGATCCGCCCGCCGAGCGAACTGAGCGAGCTGCTGCACGAGTGGCATCGCGCCACGGGGGGGGCGCTCGCGCTCATCAGCGGACGCCCCCTGGCTGAGCTCGACGCCCTCTTTCCGGAGCTGGGCCTCCCGGCGGCGGGACAGCACGGCCTCGAACGCCGGGACAGCACCGGTCGGATCTTCCGTGAAGGAGCAGCGACCCATCGCCTCGATGGAGCGCGCCGACGCCTCCGAGAGGCGGCGAATCGGCACCCCGGACTGCGGGTGGAAGACAAGGGGCTGTCTCTCGCCCTGCACTACCGGCAAGTGCCGCACCTCGCCTCATACGCGCATCGTGTGGTGCGTGCGGCCCAGGCAGAACTGGGCGGGGACTTCCAGGTACAGGGGGGAAAACGCGTGGTCGAAATGAAACCCGCCGGGCGGGACAAGGGGACCGCCGTCACCCAGTTTATGGCGGAGCCCCCCTTCCAAGGCCGACTCCCGATCTTCGTCGGTGACGACCTTACCGATGAGCATGGCTTCGCGGTGGTCGCACAGCTCGGCGGCCGGGCCGTCAAGGTGGGACCGGGCCGCACCCGCGCCCACTGGCGGCTTCCGAGCGCTGACGCCGTGCGGAGATGGTTGCTTGACGGTTCCCCCGGGCCGCGCTCGACAGGTCACGCGGCGTCCAGGGCGGAACGATGACCACGCTCGACCTCGGCCTCGTCGGGAACGGCACGATCAGCGCGCTCATCGACCGCGACGGCAACGTGGTCTGGTCCTGTTTCCCGCGGTTTGACGGGGATCCCATCTTCTGCGCGCTCCTGCAACATCCCCCTCAAGAGGACGATTCGGGTCGCTTCCGCATCGAGCTGCTCGACCACGTCCGGAGTGAACAGGAATACCTCTCCAACACCCCCATCATAGTGACCCGGTTGTATGACGGGCATGGAGGCGCCGTATCGATTACCGACACGGTCCCGTGCTTTCAGCAGCACGGTCGCGTCTTCTGTCCGACGATGCTGGTGCGCCAGGTACGAAGGCTCTCCGGCGCCCCGTGCATCCGAGTGCGACTGCGTCCTGCCTGCCGCTACGGGCAGCCGATGCCGGGACGGACACACGGGAGTCACCATATCCGTTACGTCGCCCCGGACCTGGCGCTCCGGCTCACGACCGATGCCTCAATCCATGCCATCCTCGAGGAAACCACGTTTATCCTCGACGATGCGATCACGCTGGTCCTCGGCCCGGACGAAACGGTGCCCGAGGCGGTGGCCGAGCTCGGTCGTCATTTCTTCGAAGAGACCACGGCCTATTGGCGCGAGTGGGTTCGGTATCTCGGCATCCCATTCGAGTGGCAGGACGAGGTCATTCGGGCCGCGATCACCCTGAAGCTCAATGCGTGCGAAGACACCGGCGCGATCGTCGCGGCAATGACGACCTCCATCCCAGAATCGCCCGACAGCGGCCGGACCTGGGATTACCGCTACTGCTGGATCCGCGACGCATATTTCGTGGTGGATGCCCTGAACAGGCTCGGCGCGACCCGGGTGATGGAGCGGTATCTCGGCTTTATCATGAATCTGATCGCCGCCAGCGAGGACGGCACCCTTGGCCCGGTCTACGGCATCAGCGGGAATGCAGAACTCGAGGAACGGGTGGTCCCCACCCTTGCGGGGTATCGAGGGATGGGACCGGTGCGGGTCGGCAATGCGGCATGCCGGCAGGTCCAGCATGACGTCTATGGCTCAGCGATCCTGGCAGCGGCCCACGTCTTCTTCGACCGACGCCTTGACCGGCAGGGCGACGATGCGCTGTTCCGCCATCTCGAGATCCTCGGTGATCGCGCCTCCGAACTATTCGACCAGCCCGATGCAGGGCCCTGGGAACTGCGGAGCAAGGCCCGCGTCCATACCTTTTCGAGCGTGATGTGCTGGGCCGGCTGCGACCGCCTCGCCCGGATCGCGACCCATCTGGGGCAGACCGAGCGCGCCGGGCATTGGCGGACGACGGCCGACAGGATCCGCAACACCATCTTGGCCCAAGCCTGGGATCCGGCGCGCGGGACCTTCATGGCCACGTGGGGCGGGGAGACGCTGGACGCAAGCCTCCTGCTCCTCCATGAACTGGGCTTCCTCGAGGCCGCTGACCCGCGCTTCGGGAGCACCGTGACCGCGATCGAACGCGATCTGCGCCGCGGCGACTTCATCTATCGATACGTCGAGCCCGACGATTTCGGACACCCCAAGACCGCGTTCCTGGTCTGCACCTTCTGGTACATCAACGCCCTCGTGGCGCTCGACCGCCGGACCGAAGCCCGCGAGCTCTTCACGAAGGTATTGTCCCTCCGCAACCACCACGGGCTTCTGGCCGAGGACATCGACCCCACGACCGGTGAACAGTGGGGAAACTTCGTCCAGACCTACAGCATGGTGGGCCTGATCCGCGCCGCAATCCGCCTGTCCATCCGATGGGACCAGGCGTTCTGAGATCCCGCCTCCCATCTCCATCCACCGGAGCCCCAGCCGTGCGTCTCTCCCTCCTCCTCCTTTTCGCTCTCGCTGCCCCTCTCGCGGGTCAATCCGCCGCACCTGATTCGGCCTTTACGCGCCGGGAGGAGATGATCCCGATGCGGGACGGGAAGCGGCTCTTCACGGTGATGCTCATCCCGAAGAATGCCCGGGCGCCGCTCCCCTTCCTGATGTCGCGCACCCCGTACGGGGCGGTCGGCAACGCCGACCAGCAGTACGTCATGCGGGTCTACGGCGAGCTCGCGGCCGACGGCTACATCTTCGTCTTCCAGGACATTCGCGGCCTCAACATGTCCGAAGGCCAGTTCGTGATGAACCGTCCCCCGCGTCCCAGCGGGAGCACGGCATCGGACGAGAGCACCGACACCTGGGACACCATCGACTGGCTGGTGAAGAACGTCACCCCGAACAACGGTCGCGCGGGGATGCTCGGCGTGTCGTACCCTGGATGGACCACGGCGATCGCGGGACTCGATCCCCATCCTGCCCTTCGCGCCATCTCGCCCCAGGCGCCGATGGGCGACGCCTGGATGGGGGACGACTTCTTCCACCAAGGCGCCTTCCGCCTCAGCTACGGTCTCGAGTACGCCTGGATGATGGAGGCGAGCACCGACCAGAGCATCATCCCGAACATCGGGCGGTACGACAGCTACGACTTCTACCGGTCGTTCGCGACCCTGGGCGACCTCGCTACCGCCGTCGGCGCCAACGCCTGGCCCACCTGGCGCCGCTACGTCGAGCATCCGAGCTACGACTCGGTCTGGCAGGCCCGCTCCGCGCCCCGCTATCTCCGGCACGCCAAGATCCCCACCCTCACCGTCGGCGGGTGGTGGGACCAAGAAGATGAATACGGGCCGCTCGCCACTTACGCGGCGCTCGAGTCGAGCGACACCGCCGGCCGGAGCTTCCTCGTGATGGGTCCCTGGTACCACGGCCAGTGGAGCGGCGACCGCGGTGATTCCCTCGGCAACATCCGCTTCGGGAGCCCTACCGGCCTCGAGTATCGACAGCGGATCCAGGCCCCCTGGTTCCGCTACTGGCTCCACGGCCAGGGCGACGGGACGTTCGCCGAAGCCACCGTTTACGATGCCGGCGCGAACAGCTGGCGCACGTTCGCCCACTGGCCGCCGCGCGAGGCCACCCGACGGAAGCTCTATCTCCGTGAACATGGGCTCCTCTCCTTCGATCCCTCCACCGCGGCCGTCGGCGCGGACAGCTGGGTCTCCGACCCCGCCCACCCGGTGCCGTATCGCTCGCGCCCCATTGAATTGACCTACGATCCGCGCGGCAGTCGCTGGCGCCAGTGGCAGACCGAGGACCAGCGCCTCGTCGACGGGCGTCCAGACGTGATGACCTGGCAGACCCCGCCCCTCACCGAGGATGTGACGATCGCGGGCGATGTGGTGGCCCACCTCTACGCCTCGACCACCGGCACCGATGCCGACTGGGTGGTCAAGCTCATCGACGTCTACCCCGACTCGATCGCCGACCGGCCCTGGATGGGGGGCTACGAATTGATGGTGACCGGGGACATCATGCGGGGGCGCTACCGCCAGAGCTTCGAACACCCTGCGCCGATCCCCGCCAACACGGTCCAGCGGTACACCGTCGACCTCCATCAGCAGGCGTACCAGTTCAGGCGCGGACACCGCATCATGGTGCAGGTACAGAGCACCTGGTTCCCGGCGTACGACCGGAATCCGCAGACCTGGGTCCCAAACATCTTCCTCGCCCCTGCCAGCGCGTACCAGGCGCAGACTCATCGCATCCACCGCACGCGCACGCAGCCGAGCCACGTGGAGGTGACGGTGGTGCCCCCGACCGCCGGAACACCCTGACCTGTGAGGATCTGGATCGACGCCGACGCCGCCCCCCGCGACGTGAAGGAGGTGGTGTTCCGCGCCGCCAAGCGACTCCACCTCGACACGATCCTCGTTGCCAACCAGCCGATGCAGACCCCGGTGGGGATCCCTGAGGTCACCGCGGTCGTGGTCGAAGGGGGTCCCGACGTGGCCGACCGGTACATCGCCGACCACGCGGAGTCGGGCGACCTGGTGGTGACCCAGGACATCCCGCTGGCGGCGATCCTCGTCCCGCGCGAGGTCACCGTGCTCGATGTCCGCGGCGAAGAGCACACGATGGAGACCATCGGGGAGCGGCTCTCGATCCGGGACTTCATGGAAGGGGTCCGGAACGCCGGCGGCATCACCGGCGGTCCGCCCCCCTACGATGCCCGCGCCAAGCAGGCCTTCGCCTCGGCGCTCGACCGCGTCCTGACCCGGGCGCTCCGCGCCCGCTAGGAGTCCGATGCCCGAACTGAGCCGCTATCTCTTCCTGCTCGGCGCCGTCCCATTCATTGTGCTCGGTGCGCTGCACGCGTGGCACACCCCGACCCGTACCACTGACCGGAAGGGACTCTCCCCGCGCGACCAGTCACTCGCGGAGGCGATGACGCGGTCGGCGCCTCGGCTCACCGATCGGACCGACATCTGGCGGGCCTGGGTCGGGTTCAACTTCAGCCACTCGCTCGGCGCGGTGCTGTTCGGGCTCTTCGTGGTGATGATCGGCCGGAGCGACGCGAGCTACGCGGCGCAGGCGGCTCTGGCGGCCCCGCTCGCCCTGCTGGTGTCGCTCTGCTACCTGGTCCTCGGCTTCAAGTACTGGTTCCGCACGCCCATCATGGGGATCGGAGTGTCGGTGTCGTGCTTTGCGGCGGCGTGGATCTGTATCGTGCTCGGGGCGACGTGAGCCGGACGAGGCTTTCCGCGGTCACCTTCGTCGTCCGCGACTACGACGAGGCGATCGCCTGGTTCACCGGCGTGCTCGACTTCGCGCTCCTCGAGGACACCCGGCTGAGCGAGACCAAACGATGGGTCCGCGTGGCGCCGAAAGGCGGCGGCGCGGCCCTCCTCCTCGCCCGCGCGGTCGCGCCGGCTCAGGAAGCCCGCGTCGACGATCAGACCGGCGGTCGAGTGGCGTTCTTCCTGGATACCGACGACTTCGCCCGCGACCACGCCACCTTCATCGCGCGCGGCGTGAAGTTCGTCGAGGCGCCGCGACAGGAGACTTACGGCAAGGTCGCGGTATTCAGCGACCTGTATGGCAACCGCTGGGACCTGGTCGAGCGTCCGTCCCTGATCCCCGCGGCCGGCGCGCACTTCGACCTCGCCGAGGCGCTTCCCCTACTTGAACGGACGCCCGCGACGCTCCAGGCGCTGCTGGCGGGGCTCCCCGACTCGTGGATCACCGCCACCGAGGGGCCGGGGACTTGGAGCCCCTACGACGTCGTCGGTCACCTCATCCACGGAGAACGAACCGATTGGCTCGTGCGCACCAGGCACATTCTCGCGCACGGTGACGCCGTCGCGTTCGTGCCGTTCGACCGGGAAGCGATGCTCACCGCTTCGAACGGGAAGGGCCTCGCCGAGCTGCTCGGTACCTTTACGGAGCTCCGCTCGACGAACCTGGAGCAGCTCCGGGCACTGGAACTCAGCGCCAGCGCGCTCCAGCGCCCAGGTCGACACCCGGCCCTCGGCGCGGTGACGCTGGGGCAGTTGCTCGCTGCCTGGGTGGTCCATGACCTCGGCCATCTCGGGCAGATCGCGCGCGTGATGGCGAAGCGGTATCGGGACATCGTCGGCCCCTGGCGGGAGTACTTGCCGGTGCTCGATCGTCGCTGAGCCCCGGCCGAGCGCGTGTTAGGGTTCCTTCATTGACGATTCGCACAACGCTCAGGTACGGGGGTCCACCTTTCCGGATACCCCCGCAGGAGCCTCCCGCGATGCGTGTCGGCGAACTGATGCAGCTGGACGTGACGTGTACCCGGCCCGAAGCCACGGTCAAGGAAGTCGTCTCCACCCTGGCGCTGGCCCACGTCTCGGCGCTTCCGGTCGTCGACACCGACGGCAGGATCGTCGGCGTCATCTCGCACAGCGACATCATCGCCGCGGAGGCGGCACTCTCCGAGGACCAGGGTCGGACCGCGCTCCTGACCCAGACCACCGTGCACGATATCATGAGCCCCCGCCCGTATACGATCGGCCCTGCGGCCGATGTGCGGGAGGCGGCCCGTCACATGCATTATGCCGGCGTGCACCGGCTGTTCGTGACCACCGAGGACCGGCTCCTCGGCGTTCTTTCGGCCAGCGACATCGTCCGCGGGGTGGCGACCGGCGTCATCTGAACTGGCACATCGCCCCGGGCACGATAACTTCCGGGGTCTCCCACCCATCAGCTGCCATGCTCCATAGCATCCTCGCCGTTCTCGGCGGCTTCGTCGTGATGGCCGTCGTCGTCACGGTCACCACCGCCATCGCGGCCCAGGCCCTCATCCCGGGCGGGATGAAGGCGATGACGGTCCTTGGCGCGTCGATCCCGCGGGCCTACCTCGCGGCCAACCTCGCCTGCGGTGCCCTGGCCGCCCTCTTCGACGGGGCGCTGACCGCCCGCATCGCCGGCAACCCCGTTGGTACCAGGTGACCCTGATGACCGCGATGCCCGTCCTCGCACTCCTACGCCTGGATCGGCGGCCACTCGGGATGACGCCTTGACCCGATCAGAAGCACCGCACCCCACGCACGCGGCTCGCGTCGTGATCCGCGATTGAATCGCCCACACCTCGCGCCGGTCCTCGGCCTTCGCGACGGGTTGGCGATGCTGGTCGGCGTGGTGATCGGGGTCGGGATCCTGCGCACCCCAGGCTTGATCGCCGCCCAGCTTCCCTCCCCCTGGCTGATCCTCGCCGCCTGGGGGCTCGGCGGCGTGATGGTGGCGCTGAGCACTTTCGTCTTTGCCGAGCTCGCCACTCAGTTGCCGCAAGCGGGCGGGAAGTACGTCTACGCCCGCGCCGCCTTCGGCGACACCACCGGGTTCGTGGTCGGCGCCGCCGAGCTGCTCGGGCTCCGGTCCTTCACCGCGAGCGCCAAGGCGGTGGTGATCGGCGCGTACCTGGCGTCGCTCATCGGCGGCGATCCGCGCATTCTCGCCGGTGTGGTGGTGGCCTGCTACCTCCCGCTCCACCTCCGCGGTCTTCCCACCACCGCGCGGGTACAGAACTGGGCCTCCCTCCTCAAGGCGGTCTTCCTGGTCGCGGTGGTGGGACTCTGCCTCTGGTACGGCACGGGTGAGTCGTGGCACGCTCCGGTCGCGCCCACCGCCGGTTCTCTCACCTTCCTCGCCTTTGCCCTGGCCTACCAGTCGATCTGGTACACCTATTACGGCTGGGAGGATGTGGTCAAGATGACCGAGGACCTGCGCCAACCCGAGCGGGTGATGCCGCAGATCCTGCTCGGCGGCAGCGCCGCCATCACCCTGCTTTATCTCCTGCTCAACATCGGGTTCCTCCACGTTCTCACCCCCGCTCAGATGGCCGGCAGCGACTTCGTCGCGCGCGACGCGCTCCGCGCGGCGCTCGGCGGGGCGGCGAGCACGGTGCTCACCATCGGTGGGCTCCTGCTCCTGCTCGGCAGCATCAACGTGAACTTCATCTCGATGCCGCGGATCGCCTTCGGATTGGCGCGCGACGGACTCGCGCCGGAAGCGTTCCTCACGCTCGACCGGCGTGGCACGCCGCGGGCCGGGCTCTACCTCGCCATCGGAATGGTGCTGTTGCTCTCCACCACCGGCACGGTGGAGTGGCTCATCCGATTCATGACCTTCGTGTCGCTCCTGGTCGATGGCGTTGTGGTGCTGGCACTCTTCCAGCTTCGGCGGCAACGCCCCGACGCGCTCCGCCCCTTCACCGTGCCGTTCTATCCCTGGCTTCCCCTTGTAGTCGCCGCGATGTACGCGGGGATCCTGGTGATGGTCATCGCCACTCAACCCCGCCTCGCGCTCGGGGGGACGGCGGTCCTGGTGACCCTGATCATCGTGGGGATCTGGGGGCAAAAGGCGCGGGATCGGGTACACCCCGGTTAGATTCCGGGTCGAGCGGAGACACCCCGCGCGTTCCCTCCAGCCCCGAGAGCCTCGCGTGAGCACTTACAAGGTCGAACAGCAGCACGTGAACCACGCCGGCCGAGACTTCCATTTCGTCTCGTACGACGCCCAACCCGCCAACGAGCGGAAAGGCGAGATCGCGGTGCCCCCGATGTGGTACCTGATGGGTCCCGCCCGCCGCTGGCCGGTGATGCCGCACACGCATGGTCAGGCCGAGGGCGACCTGCAGCGCGCGCTGGTAGGCTGGCTCCGGGAGCAAGGGCTCGTACCGGCACGGTGAAGCTCTCTTCCCTCATAAAGCGCGCGCGCGCCCTCTCGCGGCCCTACCGGGTCACGAAAGGGGCCCGCTTCCACCTCAAGGATGTCGACCCCGGTGATACGGGGTCGTTTGGTGCTGAGGACCGCGACGACGCCCAGGCCGCCTTGGCCGCAGGAGTCCAGGCGCTGGCCGAGCTGCAACAAATGCTCTACGCCGAGGACCGGTGGAGCACCTTGTTCATCTTCCAGGCGATGGACGGCGCCGGGAAGGACAGCGCGATCAAACACGTGATGTCAGGTGTCAATCCGCAGGGATGCCAGGTAGCATCGTTCAAGACCCCGTCGGTCGAAGAGCTGGACCACGATTATCTTTGGCGCATCCAGCGCCAGCTCCCCGAACGGGGACGGATCGGGATCTTCAATCGCTCGTACTATGAAGAAGTGCTCGTGGTGCGGGTGCATCCCGAATTCCTGGCCGGCCAGCGGATCCCACCGGAACGGGTCAACGACGACATCTGGGAGGAGCGGTTCCGCCAGATCCGTCAGTTCGAGCGGTACCTCGAGGCCAACGGGACGCGGGTGACCAAGTTCTTCCTGCACGTCTCGCGCGACGAACAGAAGCGACGCTTCCTCGAGCGGCTGGCGGTGCCGGAGAAGAACTGGAAGTTCTCCGCGGGTGACGTCACCGAGCGACGGCATTGGAAGGAGTACATGGCGGCATACGAAGCGATGATCCGCCGCACCGCTACCGATGACGCGCCTTGGTATGTCGTGCCGGCGGACAACAAATGGTTCACCCGCAGCGTCGTTGCCGCCGCCGCAGTCGCCACGCTCGCTTCGCTCGATCTTGCCTACCCCCAGGTACCGGCCGCCAAGCGCAAGGAACTCCTCGCCGCCAAGAAGGCCCTGCTGGCGGAGTAGCACCACCCATCCCCGGCGTCGGTCGACAGCTCCGCCGATCTCTCACGAGAACACGAAACCGGAAAGGCACGCGAAATGATCTCAATGTTCCGCCAGGCAGGATCTTCCATCAGGAACACAACGCTTGATTTCGTGAAACATCGTGCTTTCGCGATCTCGCGAGAGGTTCACGGAGGCTGCCGCGCTGCTCTGATGGTGGGATCGCTGATCGTAGTGACGACAACGGCTGCGGCGGCCCAGCGCCC
>JBDSIR010000124.1:0-4014 GCA_039917855.1 Gemmatimonadales bacterium
GTCATCCCTGCCGTTGGAGATACGGTGGTACACGAGTAGGCGGGTAAGCGGGTAAGCGGGTAGGCGAGTAGGCGAGTAGGCGAGTAGGCGAGTAGGCGAGTAGGCGAGTAGGCGAGTAGGCGAGTAGAACGTCGGGATCGGAGTCCGACGACACAAGGAGTCATCCTGAGCGGAGCGAAGGATCTTGCCGGCGGTGCCCCGTCGCCCGACAGCACGGCGACCGAGTATCGTCGAGTAGATCCTTCGCTCCGCTCAGGATGACTCCTTGTGTCGTCGGACTCCGATCCCGACGTTCTACTCGCCTACTCGCCTACTCGCCTACTCGCCTACTCGCCTACCCGCTTACCCGCTTACCCGCCTACTCGTGTACCACCGTATCTCCAACGGCAGGGATGACGTACCGCAATACCCGATGCCCCGGGCCCGGCACCAGCGGGTCGATCGCCAGAAGATGGGTCGGCTCAGCGCCGAGGATCCGCTGCGCGTTGGGAAGGCGAAGCCCGCGAAGTGCCTTGCCATCCTGGCCGAGGAGCTGATAGTTCCGCGTGCTGTCGGTGAGCATTCGGCTCCGCTCCAGCCAGACGCTCCCATCGGGCACAGCGAAGGCGCGATCGAAGGGCGGCTTCACGATCGCGAACGGGACGCCTTCGGCCAGGGTGCGCTGGTCCTCCGGAAAGCTCAGGAGGAAATACTCCCGGTCCTGGAACGTCACCTCGAGCACCCGGTCGGGGAGTGCCGGGCCACGGGTGCAGGGGGCATGCGCCGTGGCACAGTACTCGATCAGGTTCTGGTTCACTCGCGCGATCCAGAATGCTCCATCCGGGCGGACCCCCCATTGATCCGTCCCGCTCAGCACCAGCCGCTCATAGCGCCGCGCACCGTCCCGAGTGACCGACTGCAACTCGTAGGGCGCGAGGTGTGCGATGGTGTCGGACGTAGTGCCCTCACGCCACCGCACGACCACCCCCGAGTCCCGGTTCCCGCTCCCATCGCGACCCGGAAAGGGGCGGAGTTCGGCGTACCACCGACCCTCGGCGTCGCGCGCCCGCGGCAGCGCACCACGGAAGGGTGCCGGTGCACCGAGCTTGCCCGACGGCCGGCCATCGAGGGCCCAGCTGGTGACCCGCCGCAGGCCCCAGTCGTCGACGTAGAGCGTGTCGCCCGCTCGGAAGATCGCGAACGGCTCGAGGTAGTCCTTTCCCGGCCGGCCGAGCACCTGGGTGCGCTGCTTGCCGAAGTCGACGATCCGGACCGTCTTGGCGGCAGGGGTCAACAGGGCCCATCGGTCGCCGCCGAGCCAGACCGCGTCGGTGACCTCGGTATCATTCAACGTGATCGTGTCGGCCGGGGCCCGCAGGTCGGAGATCGGCGGCGCCGGCTGATGCCCGGGACCGCACGCGCCGAGCAGGAGGAGGGCGGGGAGGAGGTAGCGCATCTCAGAATGTAGGCAGGGAGGCCGGTAGGCGGTAAGGCGGTACGGTGGCCGGTTCCGGCGGTGGGAGTTTCCAGAGTTTCTGCATCAAGATCCTCGGCTACAGCTACGGCGGGGTCGAAACACTCGCCAAGGACCTGCAGGGGCGGCTGATGAACATCCCGCGCGTGCGGAGCGTCGACATCAACGCCGGGAGCTTCTACTGGAGTACCGGGAAGGCATACTCGGTGACGCTGACCCCTGACCGCGCGGAGCTGGCGCGCTTGGGGATCACGGCGCAACAATTCGCCAGCACCGTAGCGCGCGAGGTGCGGTCGGGCAACAGCGGATGACCTTCGGCGACGTCGAGCTGCCGGTCGACTTGAAGGCCGACGGCGCGCGTGACCGCAGTCTCGACGACCTGCGGAACACGCTCGTGCCCAACGACGCGCGCCAACCGGTCCGGATCGGCGATCTCTCCAGCGTGGACGAACGGGAGGGGTTGAGCCAGATCAGCCGAGAGGATCAGCAGTATCTGCGGATCGTGAGCTATGACTTCCGGGGGCCGCAGAAGCTCGCCCAGCGGACCCACGACGCCTTCATGAATGCCATCAACGCCCCGGCCGGATACACGGTGGCCGACGACGGCTTCGAGTGGGAGCAGGACGACAGCCGGAAGGGGCTCTGGTTGGTCTTCGGGGTGGGGGTGCTCCTGGTGATCCTGGCGGTGGCGCTGGTGTTCGACTCGGTCTGGGCCACGGCGCAGGTGATGTTGAGCCTTCCGGTGGCGCTGGCGGGGGTGGCTGCGGCCTTCCTGCTGGCCAAGGCGAGCTTCAGTCGCGAGGCGGCAGTCGGGGTGATCCTGGTGGTGGGTCTGGCGGTGCACCAGGCGATCCTGCTGGTGCACGGGGCGCTGCTTCGTCGGCGGAAGTCTCCCCTCCCCCGACAGGGGGAGGGGTCGGGGGAGAGGGGGCCCGGGAGAGGGGGGGCGCTCTCCGCGATGCAGGTCATCGGCGCCGCGCGTGACCGCTCGGGGATGATCATCCTGATCACGGCCACGACGATGGCGAGCCTCATCCCGCTGGCGGTCGGTGACGCGACCGATACCCTGTTCGGCAGCATCGCGCTGGCGACCTCGGGAGGGACCATCTTCGGCACCATCGGCGCGATGTGGGTGCTGCCACTGTTGCTGATGCCATTCAAGCGTCCGCGGTTCCGGTGGCCGAGGTTGCGCGCCGCACAGTTCAGGCTTCCATTCCGCAGGAAGGTGTAGGTGCGAGGGGCGGATCAGCGAGCGCGCGAACCCATGATGGATAGAACCCATGATGATCGCTCAATTCAGCGCACATCTCGGTACCGCCAAGCAGGACTATTTGTGAGCGCCATGGCTGGATCTCGCATTGAGACCACCACAGTCTCCACCCGCCTTCGGCGTGACCACCGCCACGGGCATCAGGTCCTCGTGGGTTCCGTTCATCATGGGTTCGCGCGCCTTCAGTGAGCTTTTTGTGCAGCGATCATTGTCACCCTGGAACAGTTTTCTAAGTACTTACAGGACAATGGTTTACATCGTCGCCCCGAGGTGGATTTCTGCTCTCGGGACGTCTATATTTCTAGCCTTCCGGGCCACCTGGCCGGGTGGCCCCTTCCGCATCACTTTCCGGACCCGAAATGACCGCTCCGAACGCCCGCGAACGGATCGTCCCGCGCCTCATCGACGAAGAACTGCAGCAGTCGTTCATCAATTATTCGATGAGCGTCATCGTTGCGCGCGCCCTCCCCGACGTGCGCGACGGCTTGAAGCCGGTGCACCGTCGCATCCTCTACTCGATGAGCGAACTCGGCCTGATGCCGGGACGCCCCTTCAAAAAGAGCGCGACGGTGGTCGGGGACGTGCTCGGCAAGTACCACCCGCACGGTGACCTGTCGGTCTACGACGCACTGGTGCGGATGGTGCAGGACTTCTCGCTCCGGTATCCGCTGGTCAACGGCCAGGGCAACTTCGGCTCGGTCGATGGCGACCGCGCGGCGGCGTACCGGTACACCGAGGCCCGGCTTACGCCGATCGCGGTGACGATGCTGGAGGACATCGACAAGAACACCGTCGACTTCCAGCCCAACTTCGACGACCGGCTCAAGGAGCCGACCGTCCTCCCGTCGAAGGTCCCCAACCTCCTCATCAACGGGTCGAGCGGCATCGCGGTCGGCATGGCCACCAACATCCCGCCGCACAACCTGCGCGAGGTGGCGAAGGCGATCGGCGTGTTGGCGCGCAATCCCGAGTGCGAGCTCGACGAGTTGACGAAGCACATCAAGGGCCCCGACTTCCCGACCGGTGGCTACATCTACGGCGAACAGGGGATCCGCGAGGCGTACGAGACCGGGCGCGGCAAGGTGATCATGCGCGCGCGGGTGCGGATCGAGGAGAACGAGCGCACCGGTCGCGAGGCGCTGGTGATCACCGAACTGCCGTACCAGGTCAACAAGGCGACCCTGCACGCCAACATCGCCGACCTCGCGATCGCCAAGCGGGTCGAGGGGATCAGCGGGGTGCGCGACGAGTCGGACCGCGAGGGTATGCGCCTCGTGATCGAGCTCAAGCG
>JBDSIR010000125.1:0-6078 GCA_039917855.1 Gemmatimonadales bacterium
AGCCTTTACCGACAGGATCGACGCCGATGCCTCTGATGCGCTGCCCCGATTGCCATAAGGAGATCTCCGACGCGGCGATCTCCTGCCCCAATTGCGGCCTCCCCCGCCCGCTGTATGAGTTCCAGAACCGCGAGCGGCGGGCCGCAGAGTCGCTCGCAGCAGCGGATCGTCGAAGGAACGTCCAGATCCTCTACGCCCTCGCCGGATTCACCGCGCTTGTCGCCGCAGTGATCATCTTCCGCGCGGTCCTGTCGCCCTGGACATCGGCCGGTCTCGCTACCAAGGGGAAGATGCTCCTCGGCGGCGGGGCCGGATGCGCGGTGGCCTATGCGTTCTTCTGGTTCGCGCGCCGACTCAAAGGATCCCCTCCATGACCAAACTCTTCGGCTTCATCGGCGGCACCGTCGCCAGCTACATCGGCTGGTACCTCGGCGAGCTGGTCGGGGGCGGATTCATGACCGAGTTCATCCTGAGTACCATCGCCGGCGGGTTCGGGCTGTACTATGGGGTCAAGTACGCCAAGCAGAACTACACCTGAGGTCCTGCATGCGAAGTCTCATCGTGCTGACCCTCGCCGCCACGACACCCCTCGCCGCCCAACTGGTCACCGAGCAGCCCCTCCTCACCGCGGTGGAGTTCCGGGGCCTGCACGCGGTGTCCCGGCAGATGGTCTGGGCCAGCGGGAGCGGCGGGGTCGTCCTCCATACGCGGAATGGCGGCACGACCTGGAAGCTCGACACCATCCCCGGCGCGACCTCCCTCTTTCTGGTCGATGTGTGGGCCGCGGACGCGAACAGGGCGTGGGTGGTCGGCACCGACTTCAGTGGTGGGTACGCCGCGATCCACCATACCGCAGATGGGGGCCATACCTGGACCAAACAGTGGGAGCTGCGCCACGCTGACGCCTTCCTCGACGGGATCACCTGCTTCAGCCGGCGGCATTGTCTCGCCCTCGGTGATCCGATGGAAGGGAACTACCTCCTCCTGGTGACCCGGGACGCCGGACGGAGCTGGCAGCGGGTCGACGTCTCGTCGCTTCCGCCCCGGCTCGAGGGGGAGGCGGCATTCGCGGCAAGCGGGACCGAGATCACGTCACGCCGCAACACCGTCTGGTTTGTGACCGGCGGAGGACACCACGCCCGCGTCTGGCGCAGCCGCGACCGGGGATGGCACTGGGATGTCCACGAGACCCCCCTCACCGCCGGCGTCTCCGCGGGACTCTTCGGCATCGCCATGGAAAATGATCGCCGCGGTCTGGCCACCGGTGGCGACTATCGCCTCCCCGCGGACAGCGCCGCCAACCTCTTCCGCACCACGGATGGCGGGGTCACCTGGACGGTCGCGGGACGCACGATCCCGATCGGCGTGCGCTGGGGGATCACCACCGGGGGGCCCGGCCGGTACCTTGCCACCGCCCCGACCGGCACCGGCCTCACTCGCGACGGCGGCGTCACCTGGTCGGCGATCGACACCCTTCCCGCCAACACCGCCTCCTGCGCCGGCGGCGTCTGCTGGCTCGCCGGCAAGAATCGGCTGGCCCGAGTCAATTTCTAGGGCCATTCACCACGGAGCGTCGGAGGTCCACGGAGAAACACGGAGAACAAGTTGTGTGGTCCCAAGGACAGATCTTCGCATGAGACCACAACATCCATCTCCGTGGGTCTCCGTGTGACTCCGATCCTCCGTGGTGAATTGACACTGCCTACTTGCAACGTCGCGGTGAATGTCGAATGTCTAGGCGCGCAGTCGCCGGATCGACTCGATCCCCAGCGCCGGCCCCACCGCCTCCTGCGCCGGCGGCGTCTGCTGGCTCGCCGGCAAGAACCGGCTGGCCCGCGTGGATTTCTAAGTCAGTTCACCACGGAGCGTCGGAGGTCCGCGGAGAAACACGGAGAACTGCGATCGTTGTGGTCTCAGGGGGGAGCTCCCCTTGAGACCACAAAGTTCTTCCTCCGTGTGTCTCTGTGTCGCTCCGATCCTCCGTGGTGAACGCTCCTCGCCTACTTGCGCAGTCGCCGGATCGACTCGATCCCCAGCGCCGGCCCCACCGCCAGCACCGCGAACGCCCACCGCCACCCCACCCACTCCACCATCACCGGGATCAACTGGATCGATCCCATCGTCAGCAGGAACCCGATCGACGTCTGTACCATCAGCGCCGTCCCCACTGCATGCGAGGGGACGCTCTCGGTCACCATCGTGCTGAATTGCGCCGAGTCGGCGATCACGAAGAAGCCCCACACCAGCGCTACCGTGGCCGTCACGGCCCAGCCCACAGCCGACAGCGGTCCGATGGCGAGCGCGCAAAGTCCGCTCAGCGCCATGGCGATCGTCACCAGACGTTCCCGTCCATTCCGATCGGCCCACCACCCGCCCCACACACACCCCGCTCCGCCGACGGCGATCGCGGCGAACGCCAGGAGGTTCGCCTCGGACTTACCGCCCGACCGACCGACCGCCTGACCGCCCAGGAACACCGGGAGCCAGGCCCACATCGCGTACAGCTCCCACATATGTCCCAGGTAGCCGCCGGTGGCCAGCCGCCAGCGTCGTTCGCGCAAGACCTCACCGACCAGGCCCCAATGGAAGGGTCTCGAGGGGAATGGGAACGGACCCTCCCGATACAGCACCCCCACGAGCAGGGCGGCGAGCACGGCGCTCACCGTCGCGCTCCAGACCACCGGCACTTCGCCGAGATCGAGCGCGTGTACGAGGTACGGCATCGCCTTCCCGACCGTCAACGCGCCGATGAGGGTACCCACCGCCAAGCCGCGTGCGGAACGGAACCAGGTCGCCACCATCTTCATCGCGGGCGGGTAGACACCGGCGAGCGCAAATCCGGTCAGTCCCCGAGATGCGAGCGCCCAATCATAGCTCGGCGCGACCAGCAGCAGCGCGTTCGCTCCGGCGCCGACCAGCGCCGAGAGCGCGAAAAGTCGCGCGGGCGGCACCAGGTCGGCGACGTTGAGCACGGCGAGTGTCGCGGTGCCAAGAACGAATCCGAGCTGCACCAAGGAGGTGAATCCGCCCATTTCGGACGCCGTGAGCCCCCAGCGGAGTCCAAGTTCGCCCGCGACCGCGCTTGCCGCGAACCAGAGCGACATCCCCAGCAGCACCGCTGTGGATAACAGTGCCAGCGCCCGCCAGCGGCTCGGGTCGTGGTCGATTGTGGAAGTTTCGGGCATGTGGACGGATGGGGGATTCATATGGTAGTGAAGGATATCACCGAACGGCGTGAGCGGTGAGCGGTGAGCGGGCCGCCCGCCACGATCGTTGTGGAGAATCGACTCGCCGCACTTCTCCACACCCTCCTTGGGGCCCGCTCACCTCTCACCGCTCACCGCTCACGCTGTTTTTCCACCGCGATCTCGGCGCGACACAGCGAATTCCACATGTCAAGAGCGCTTGCACTGCGCAACGCACTTCTCTATCTAGTGCGCGTGCTCATCGATCTCACCCCCGAATTCTTCGACCTCCTCGCAGCCCCCGATCCGGAAGCCGCCTACCGAGATTATCTCGAGCGGCATCGTGGCGTCCTCGCTTCCTACTGGCACAACTACGTCCTCGACCTCGACAGTCCCAATGCCGCCGAGGTGATCCACCACGCGGTGTCGGCCGACCGCACCGACCTCAAGGTGCTGCTGGCGTCGATGGATATCCCGGGGATGGTGCGTGATGCGCTGGCCCGCACCGACGACCTGTTGCACGCCGATCGCGGCACCGACTGCTACTTGATGGTCGGACTCGGAGCCGCCAACGCCGGCGAGCTCGTCCTCCGGGGGCGCGGCGCGATCTTCCTCTCCCTCGAGCACTTCACCGGTCGCGCCAATCCCTCCACCTACGGCCTCGGCCTCGCTCCCGAAATGCTCCCCCTCTGGGTCGGGCATGAGGCCGCGCACGTCGTACGCTATACCTCGGCCAGCAGCCGGAGCGAGCTGCGCGGTCTCATCGAGGGGTACGGCGGTGAGTACGATTACTGGATGACCGGAAGCCGCGCCACACTCCGCGAACACCTCGTCAATGAGGGGCTCGCGGTGCACGCGGCACAGGCGGTGGCACCCGGCTTCGAGGCACCCCACTATTTCGGGTACGCCCGCGGTCAGTACCGACGGCTCCGCGAGTTGGAGGCGTTCCTGCGCCGCGCCGTGGAGCCCGACCTCGATCGGGCCGCGCTCGGCCTCCGACTCCGCTACCTCTCGGGCGGGATGAGTCCCACCGCGCGTCAGGTCAACGGCAAGGTCCTCCCCGAACGGTCCGGGTACTACCTCGGCCACCGGATGACCGAGGCCGCCGTCCACACGATGGGGATCGCGGGAGCGGTGCGCATGGGCGCGGGCGAGTTCCTCGAAGAGGAGATGCGGGGAGTCGCGTCGGCCTGATGCAGAAGTCCAAGGCGTGGAAGGCCAAAGGCGGGCCCAACGCGAGAATGCGCGAAGAAGAAAGACGGTGCATTCGGCGCCCGTATTGTCCTCGCTGTTATCTTTGGCCATGTCCGACTCTGTGATCCCCACCACCGTCACCTGGAAACCCGCCGGACCTTATGTGATCGAGGGCCCGATCGTCGTGCGGGACAACGAGGGAACGGTGCTCGAACCCCCGCCTACCAAGATCCCCGGCCAGCTCAAGCTCTGCGGGTGCGGCCACAGCCTCAACAAGCCCTTCTGCGACGGAAGCCATAAGCGCTGATGACGCTCGATCCCCTCACACTAGCCCTCCTCGTGGCCGGCACCATCGTCGCGAGCGCCCTTGCCGCCGTCCTCGCCGCCCGCCTCACCCTGCGCGTGGCGGCGGCCCAATTCACCTCCGAGCGCTGGTGGGAACGGAAGGCCGACGCCTACTCCGGCCTCGTGCATGCCCTTCACGCCATGCGCGGCTACGTCCAGACCCTGCAGGATCTCCACGCGGGCCACCCCGCCCCGATGGCCGAGGAGCATCTCAAGGTGCAGTGGCGGCACGGCCGCGAAGAGCTCGCCCGGGCCGCCGCCGAGCACGCCTTCGTGATCCATACCGACGCCGCGGCCGAACTCGAACGGGTCGCGACCGCGTTGCGCTTCGCGACCAACGGGCGCCCGCATCCCGAGTCCCTCCCTGGGGAGGCCGAGGCACTCGAGCTGGGGCTGCGCCGGATCCGCGAGATCGCCGCGCGTGATCTGCGGTAGGATCCGATGACACGTTGGGTCATGGCGATCATCATCGCCAATGTTGCGGTGTTCCTGCTGCAGGGGATGCGCCCCGAACTCACCGCGGCGCTGATGTGGCTCCCCGCCGCCGGCTTGGCGCGCCCCTGGACCGCCGTGACCTACATGTTCCTGCACGGCGGGTTCGGACACATCCTCTTCAACATGCTGGCGCTCTACATCTTCGGTCCGCGGCTCGAGGCGCGGATCGGAGGGCTGCGCTTCCTGGGCCTCTATCTCGTGAGCGGCCTGGCCGGGGCTGCCGCCTGCTACTACACCCCCAACGTCCCGGTCATCGGCGCCTCAGGGGCGGTCCTCGGCGTGTCTCTCGCGTACGCTCGGTATTGGCCGACGGATGTAGTCCTGATCTACGGCATCCTCCCGATGACCACCCGGATGATGGTGGTCGTCTACGCCCTTCTCTCCGTCGGCGGTGCCATTTTCGGCTTCCAGCAGGGAGTGTCCCACCTCGGCCACCTGGGCGGCCTCCTCGGCGGATGGTTCTTCTGCGTCTGGATGGAGCGCTTCACCGGAGCGCGGTACTTCCGCCAACGCGCGGAGACCGGATGGACTGCGGAGCGGAAGGGGGCGATCCCTGTCCCCACGGCGATCGTCGAGCTCGCCGTCGGCGACCGCGAAAGCTTGGCGCGCTGGGCCCGCATCCAACCGGGACAGCTGCACCCGGTCAACCGCGAGGAACTCGAGCGGATCCGCGCCAAGATCACCGCGGACGGCGTCCGCTCCCTGACCGCGCTCGAGCGGGAGTTCATGGAGCGGTTTGCGGCGCTGGCGGGGTAGTGTAGCTTGGCCCTCTGGGCCGAGGAACACTGGGCAGGCGGCCTGCGAGAATACGGAACCGTCCCGAGGAGTGCAACGACGAGGGACCTACTCTCCATCGAGT
>JBDSIR010000126.1:0-9779 GCA_039917855.1 Gemmatimonadales bacterium
ATGTCGTGCTCCCCGGACCGGTGGGGGTCGATCCGGAGGCGACGGTGCGAGCGTTCCCCGCGATCACCGGCCCGATCCCGGGCCCCACCTCCGCGCCGACCTTCAACGCCGCGATCGAGCCGCTCGAGCGCGCCCCTGAACCGCTCCCGCTGGCCCCCCTGAGCGAAGAGGCGCAGGTGGAACGCACGGCCAGCGAGGTGAGGCCGATGGCGGCCCTCGAGCCGACGTCGTACGAAGACGATGCCACCGACACGGCCCCCACGGAACGGATGGCGGGGATCGACCCGACGGGGTTGTCGGACGCCGAGGTCGCGGGGATCGGTGCCACATCGGGGTTCGAGCCGACCAGCGGCCCTCAGGACATGACCGACCTGCCGCGGACCTCGGTGATCGGGCTCGAAACGATCTCGGGCGATCTGGTCTTTGACCAGCTGGCGGCGGCGGGCGTCGAAGGGCTGGAGCGGGAACAGGACATCGAGCTGGGCGGCACGGTGTCGAACGAGTTCCAGGAGGACTCGGTCGCCGAGACGCTGCGACGCCGGAGCGGGGCCAATGAGTTCCAGGTCCCCTCCGATGCCGACACCCTCAACGCGGCCTCGGCCCGGGCGAGCGAGGCCATCGAGACGGGGGGGATCGACCTCGCGTTCATCGAGCCGGATGAAGTGGTGGCCCCACCGAAGGCGGCGAAGTTCACTCCGGCCCCCCTCGTTCCCGAGGAGCTGGAGCCTGCGGTAGCGGAGCCGGAGCCGGTGGTGACCGAGGCGATGGCCGACCTCTATGCGTCGCAGGGGCACCTGGCTGAGGCGCTGGATGTGTATCGCCAGCTTTCCGCGCGGAGTCCCGCGGATCCGCGGTACGCCGATCGGATCGTCGAACTGGAGATGTTCGTCGGTGGGTCGGCGCCCACGAGGCCCGAGTCGGCACGCAGCGAGACTGTCGACTCGCTGGACCAGATGGAGATCGTGGCGCCGACCGGAGACGGGGGGCACGCGCCGGCATCGGCGCCCCCGGCCCCCCGTATCACGGTCGGGGTGTGGCTGGCCGACGTCTTCGCCGAGGCGCTTCCTGCCGAGGAGCCGGCCGCCCCCGCCCCGGCGCCGGCTCCGGTCGAAGCGCCTCCGGTGTCCGATGTGGCCCCACGTGGCGCGCCGACTCGACCGGCGAGCGGGAGCTTCTCGCTGAGCAACGTCTTTGGTGAGGAGCGCCCGGGGAAGGCGACGGCGAAATCAGGCTCGTTCGACGATTTCTTCGGGTCGCCGGCCGCCTCGCCGCCCGCCGCGCCGAGCGGGGAGCCGGGGAGGTCGACGACCCGGTCCACCCGTCCCTCCGGATCGGCGACCCCGCCCGCGGACGACGACCTCTCGTCGTTCCAGGATTGGCTCAAGGGGCTCAAGAAGTGACCCGTGTCGCGGTCCTGAACGGCCCCAACCTCGATCTGCTGGGTCTTCGGGAGCCGGAGGTGTATGGTCGCACCACCTTCGCCGAGCTGGAGGCGATGGTGCGGCTCGAGGCCGGCGTGCTGGGCGTCACCCTCGACTGGTTCCAGACCAACCACGAAGGCGCCTTCCTCGACAAGCTGCGCACGCTCCGGGGCGAGGTCGACGGGTGCATCATCAACGCCGCCGCGTGGACCCACGACAATCTCGCCGTCCGCGACGCCGTGCTGGCCTTCCCGGCGCCCTTCGTCGAGGTGCACCTCACCAACATCTTCGCGCGCGAGCCCGAGCGCCGGCACTCGGTGCTGGCCGATCGGGCCTCGGGGTTCCTGTGCGGGTTCGGTGCGCGCGGCTACGTGCTGGCCCTCCGAGCGCTGGTGGGGCAGCTCGGTGGGGAGTGACCGTCGGCTCGAACGGCAGGCCGCGGTGGTCGCGCTGTGCGAAGCGGAGGGCCTCGGGGGACTGGTGATCCAGTCGCTGCCCAACATCCGGTACCTGACCGGATTCACCGGCTCGGCGGGGCTCTGCGTGGTGCGACGCGAGGGCACGGTGCTGGTGACCGACTTCCGCTACGCCACGCAGGCCCCGCTGGAATCGGCGACCGTGGCCCGGGTCGAGATCGACCAGGTGAATGTCTGGGACCGGCTGCTCCGCATCCTGGGAGCTGGCGACTCCGATCCCCTGGGGTTCGAGGCCCACATCGCGACGGTGGGGGACCTCGAGCGGCTCGCCACCGGGCTCAAGGTCCGGCCCCAGGCGACGAAGGGGTTGGTCGAGCGGCCCCGGATGCGAAAGGCACCGGAAGAGATCGCGGCGATCCGCGCGGCGGTGGTGCTGGCCGAGGAGGCGCTGACGGAGCTGGTGCCGACGGTGAAGGTGGGGCAGAACGAGTTCGCGGTCGCCGCCGGGCTGGAGGGGGCGCTCCGGCGCCGGGGGAGCGAGTGGCATCCCTTCCCGACCATCGTGGCCTCGGGGCCGCGGAGCGCCCTGCCGCACGCGCGGACCAGCGAGCGGGTCATCGCGGCGGGCGACTTCCTCATGATCGATTTCGGCGCCCAGGTCGACGGGTACTGCTCGGACATCACCCGCACCTTCATCGTGGGACGCGCACCGGACGAGAAGCAGCGGGTGGTGTATGAGGCGGTGGAGGAGGCGGCGCGACGGGCCCGCGAGGGAGTGCGCGCCGGCCAGACGGGGCGCGAGGCCGACGCCCTGGCACGGCGTCCGCTCACGGAGCGGGGGTTCGGCGAAGCGTTCGGCCACTCGCTGGGGCACGGACTGGGGCTCGAGGTGCACGAAGCGCCGCGCCTTTCGCCCACCACCGAGGCCGTGCTCCCTGAAGGGGCTGTGGTGACCATCGAGCCGGGAGTCTATCTTCCCGGCTGGGGCGGGGTGCGGATCGAGGACGATGTCGTCCTCGGCGCGGACCACGCCGAAACGCTGACGGGATTCCCCCGTCCGTTGACCATCCTGGGTTGAGACCGCCGATGCCGAAGAAGACGGCCAAGGGAGCCGGGTCCCCGACCGCAGCTCCGCGCGACCTCGATATCCTGCGCGAGATGGTGGAGCTGCTCGACAGTTCCACCGCGCTGACGCTGAGTTACCAGCGCGGTGACGCCACCTACGAGGTGAGCCGGGCGGGGCACGCCGGCGCGCATATCCATCACGCGCCACCGCCGATGGCCCTCCATTCCCTGACGGCCCCCGATGCGGTCGTCGCGCCGGCGCCCAGCACGTTGAAGGAGATCAAGTCGCCGATGGTCGGCACCTATTACGGCGCTCCCGAACCGGGTGCGGCACCCTACGCCAAGGTCGGCAGCCGGGTGGCCCCCGGGAAGGTCGTCTGCATCATCGAGGCGATGAAGATCATGAATGAGATCGAGGCGGAGGTCGGTGGGGTGATCAAGGAAGTGTGCGTCGACGATGCGTCGCCGGTGGAATTCGGACAGGTACTCTTCCGGGTGGATCCCAATGGCTGAGACCAAGCCCCCCGCCGTCCCGGGCGCGACTCCCGGCGCCCCAGCGCCCCGGGCCACGACGGCGACCGCCGGGCCGGTGTTCAACTTCAAGGCCGCGATCTCGCAGATGGTGCAGCGGGGTGGCTCGGACCTCCTCCTCAAGGTGGGCCGTCCGCCGACCATCCGGTTGAACGGCGACCTGATGCCGCTCGAAATGCCGCCGATGAAGCCGGAGGAGCTGAAGACGCTCGCCGAGCAGATCATGACGCCGCGGCAGGTCAAGGAATTCGCCGAGCGGAAGGAAGCCGACTTCGCCATCGGTGTGCCGGGCGTCGGGCGCTTCCGGACCAACGTGTACCAGCAGCGCGGCACCCTCGCCTTCGCCTTCCGCGCCATCCCGTACGAGGTCAAGACGGTCAGGGAGCTGAAGCTCCCCGAGATCCTGGAAGAGCTCTCGGTCAAGCCCCGCGGCCTCATCCTGGTGACCGGCGTGACGGGGTCGGGCAAGTCGACGGCGCTTGCCGCGATGGTCAACCACATCAACACCACCGAACGGGTCAACATCATCACCATCGAGGACCCGATCGAGTTCCTGCATCGTGACCAGCAGTCGAACATCTCCCAGCGCGAGGTCGGCACCGACACGCTCTCGTTCGGCAGCGCCCTCAAGTCGGTGCTGCGGCAGGACCCCGACGTCATCCTGATCGGCGAGATCCGCGACAAGGAGACGCTCGACACCGCGCTCAAGGCGGCCGACACCGGCCACTTGGTGTTCTCGACGCTGCACACCACGGACGCCACCCAGACGATCAGCCGGGTCATCTCGTTCTACCCGCCGCACGAGCACGCCGAGGTGCGCTCGCTCCTGTCGACGGCGCTGGCCGCGGTGGTCTGCCTCCGCCTGGTGCCCAAGAAGGACGGGACCGGCCGGGTGCCGATGTGCGAGGTGCTCATCAACACCGCCGCGGTGGCCGACAACATCCGCGACATGGAAAAGGCGCTGGCCATCCCGGACCTGATCGCCGAAGGCACGGTCTCCTACGGCATGCAGTCGTTCGACCAGTCGCTGATGCAGTGGTACCAGCAGGGCGCCGTCTCGTACGAGAGCGCGCTCTTCTACGCCAGCAATCCGAACGAGTTCGCCCTGCGGGCCTCGGGCATCGGCTCTTCCTCCGACCGCACCTTCGCCAACGATGCGGGAACTGGCGGAGCGAGCGGGGTCGAAGGCTTCACCGCCTGATGTTCAAGAAAGTCCTCATCGCCAACCGGGGCGAGATCGCGCTCAGGGTCATTCGCGCGTGCCGGGAACTCGGGGTCGAGACGGTCGCGGTGTATTCCACCGCCGACCGCGATTCGCTGCACGTCCGCTTTGCCGACGACGATGTCTGCATCGGGCCGGGGCCGTCGCGCGAGAGCTACCTGGTGGTGCCCCGGCTCATCGCCGCCGCCGAGATCACCGGTGCCGATGCGATCCATCCGGGCTACGGCTTCCTGGCCGAGAATGCGGAGTTTGCCGAAACGGTGAACGCCTCGGGGCTCACGTTCATCGGTCCCACGCCCGACCAGATCCGCTCGATGGGCGACAAGGCCACCGCGCGCCGCCTCGCCAAGGAAGCGGGGGTGCCGACGGTGCCGGGCTCGCCCGACACGATCGCCGACCTGGACGAAGCGCTCCGGGTGGCCGCCGAGATCGGCTACCCGGTCATCATCAAGGCCACGGCGGGGGGCGGCGGCAAGGGGATGCGCGTCGCGCGGAACCCCGAGGAGTTCGGCCAGAGCTTCAGCCTGGCGCAGAACGAGGCCCTCTCGGCCTTCGGCAACGGCTCGGTGTACATCGAGAAGTACCTCGCCCGCCCGCGCCACGTCGAGATCCAGATCATGGGCGACAAGCACGGCAAGGTGGTGCACCTGGGCGAGCGCGACTGCTCGGTCCAGCGCCGCCACCAGAAGCTCATCGAAGAGGCGCCCTCGCCCGCGCTCACCGACGACCTGCGCGAACAGATGGGGAACTCGGCCGTGCGGCTCGCCGCCGCGATCGGCTACAGCGGCGCGGGGACGATCGAGTTCCTCCTCGACGAGGACGGCTCGTTCTACTTCATGGAGATGAACACCCGCATCCAGGTGGAGCACCCGGTCACCGAGATGGTCACCAGCTTCGACCTGGTGAAGGAACAGATCCGGGTCGCCGCCGGGGAGCCGCTCTCGTGGCAGGGCAACGGGCTTCGGCTCCGCGGTCACGCGATCGAGTGCCGCATCAACGCCGAGGATCCGTACCGCAACTTCCAGCCCTCGCCCGGCACCATCACGGCGTACCATCCCCCCGGCGGGCCGGGCGTGCGGGTCGACAGTCACGTCTACGCCGGGTACCACGTGCCGCCCTTCTACGACTCGCTCCTGGCCAAGGTCATCGTCCACGGGAACTGCCGTGAGGAGGCGCTGACTCGGATGCGGAACGCGCTCGATACCTTCGTCCTCGAAGGCATCACGACCACGATCCCGTTCCTGGGCCGGGTGATCCGGCATCCCGACTTCGTGGCCGGGAAGATCGACACCAAGTTCCTTGAGCGGGAGTCGCACCTCCTCAAAGCCGAGGGATGAGGCTCGACGTCGCCTTCGCGCCCTCGGACCTCGCGCCCGGTGATGCGGCGGGCCGGACGGTGGTGGTCGTGGACATCCTGCGCTTCACCACCACCGCGTGTGCCGCGCTCGCCGCCGGCGCACGCGCCGTCGTTCCGGCCGCGTCCACCGAGGAAGCGCTGCAGCTGGCGCGGACCCTGGGGCCCGAGGACGTGCTGCTCGGCGGGGAACGGGGCGGCCGGAGGATCGAGGGCTTCCCGCTCGGCAACTCGCCCCTCGAGATGACCCCCGCGGCCGTGGGCGGCAAGCTCCTCGTGATGACCACCACCAACGGGACCCGGGCCTTGCTCGCCGTCCAGGCCGCCCAGACCGTCCTGCTCGGCAGCGCGGCGAACTTCAGCGTTCTCGGCGCGCGGCTCCGCACCCTGTTCGCGGAGCGCGGCGAGCTGTTGATCCTCTGCAGCGGACGCGACGGGTATTTTGCACTGGACGACGCCTACTGCGCCGGCCGGCTGGTCGAAGCGACCCTCGGAGGTCGCCGTCGGTGGCGCGGGTTGAATGATGCGGCCCTGGCCTCGCTCGACCTGGTGCGTCGGTACGGGGACCGGTGGGAGCGACCCCTCAATACCAGCGCCAGCGGGCAGGCGCTCAAGAAGATCGATCACGGCGACGACGTGACCCATTGTGCGGTGCCCGATACCGCGCCCGTCCTGCCGCTCTACGCTGAACGCCGGGTGCGCATCGCGCCCGTAGAGGAGGCCGCGTGACGCCTGAATCGACGCGCCGGATCGGCGCCGTCGCCGCACTGGTCCTGGGCCTCTCGCTCGGCCTGGCGCTGCTGCCGATCCACGACCCCGGCACCGTGCCGGCGGCCATCGGCCGCTTCCTCTGGAGCGTGTTCGGACTTGGCGCGGTGGGGTTCCCGCTGCTCGGGGTCGGCGTCGCCCTGGCCGGCTTCGGCTGGCTCGAACGGCTGGACATGAAGCGTACCGCGATCCTCGTCGGGGGACTCTCGGTGCTGGTGCCGTTCTTCATCGGTGCGGTGGTCAAAGTGGGGGCGACCGCTTTTGACCCGCCGCTCGCGGAGTGGGAGCTGGTGCCGCGACTGGTCGGCGTCCTCCCCGGCTTCCTCGCCAGCGCGCTCACCGGCCTGCTCGGCCGCCCGATCTCGGCGCTGGTGGGGTTCCTGGCGCTCTCGACGCTGACCATCCTGACGGTCGCGTGGCACCCATTGGCCCGCCTGGAGCGGCGGCTGGAAAAGGAGCGGCCCAAGTTCGAGCCGTCGATCCAGACGTCGCAGGTCGAGGTGGACGATCTCGAGGACGGCTCGGTGGACGACGCCCCCTCGTCGAGGGCGAGGCGCGCCGTCAAGCCGAAGAAGCCCGCCAAGACCAAACCCGCCCCCGCAGTGGCCGCGGGCGAAAAGCTCGACCCGAGCGACCGGTGGGAAACGGACATCCTCACCCCCCACAAGCCCGCCATCGATCCGGGCCAGATGCGCGACGAACTCAAGCAGATGCAGGCGCGGCTCCAGGAGACCCTCGCCACCTTCGGCGTGCAGGCCAAGGTGGAGGACTTCACCTCCGGACCGGTGGTGACGCAGTTCTACGTCCGGCTCGAGGCGGGGGTCAAGATGAACCGGCTGGTGGCGCTGGCCGACGACCTGGCGCTGGCGATGAAGGCGCGGTCGATCCGAGTGGCGCGGGTGCCGGGCCAGGACGTGGTCGGCATCGAGGTGCCGAATCCCAAGGCCGAGTTCGTTCGGCTCCGCGAGATCCTCGAGAGCGACCCCTGGGAGGGGGAGGAGCGGGTCCTCCCGATCGCCCTCGGCAAGGATCTCGAGGGGCGCGCCATCGTGGCCGACCTGGCCAAGATGCCCCATCTGCTCGTGGCCGGTGCCACCGGTACCGGCAAGTCGGTGGCGATCAACGCCATCCTCACGAGCCTCATCTATCGGTACCAGCGGAAGGAAGAACTCCGCCTCCTGCTGGTCGACCCGAAGATGGTCGAGCTGTCGATGTACAACGTGCTGCCGCACCTGCGGCACAACGTGGTCACCGACACCAGGGATGCCGCCACGGTGCTCAACTGGGCGGTGCGCGAGATGGAGCGGCGCTATCAGCTGCTCCAGGCCAACGGTGCCCGCAACCTGGCCGACTTCAACCGCAAGGTCGACGAGGGCAAGCCGCTCAAGCCGGTCCCCAAGCCGAAGGTGACGCTGACCACGATCTCGGGTCAGACGGAGACCACCCCTGCCGAGCCGCCCGAGCCGGAGGTGTATGACGAAGGGAAGCTCCCGCTGGTGGTGATCGTGGTCGACGAGCTCGCCGACCTGATGATGACGGTGCGGAGTGAGGTCGAGACCCCGCTGGCGCGGCTGGCGCAGAAGGCGCGCGCCATCGGCATCCATCTGCTGCTCGCCACCCAGCGTCCCTCGGTCGACGTGCTGACCGGCCTCATCAAGGCCAACTTCCCCAGTCGAGTGGCGTTCCGGGTCGCCTCCAAGACCGACAGCCGCACGATCCTGGACCAGAACGGCGCCGAGGCGCTGCTGGGCAATGGCGACATGCTCTTCCTGCAGCCGGGACGGAACGAGCCGATGCGGATCCAGGGCGCCTTTGTCGGGACCGAGGAGACCGAGGCGGTGATGGGGTGGTACACGGCGCGCCGCGCGGCGCTCCAGGCTCAGGCCGAGAGCGACATCCTGGCCGAACAGCGGGCCTTCGAAGTGGCGGAGGCGGGTGGTGGTCCGGCGGGGGAGGGACATCAGGGGGACCGCGATCCGCTGTTCAGGCAGGCGGCGGAGACCTGCCTCCAGCACGGGAGCGGCTCGACCTCCCTGCTCCAGCGTCGACTCGGCATCGGGTATGGACGGGCCGCGCGGATCATCGACCAGCTGGAGATGGGCGGGATCCTGGGGCCGGGGAGCGGGAGCAAGCCGCGCGAGGTGCTGATCGGGTTCGACCAGGTGGAGGAGTATACGAGCTAGTTCCGAGTCGGGAGTGCAAGGGACGAGTTGGCGGTGAGCGAGAAAGGGGAGAGCCTCCTTTCTCGCTCACTGCTTTCCCGCCCACTCGTCACTTGCACTCGCCACTCGTGCGTTCGTTCGTGCCGGTCCGCGTTGTCGGGGTGACGCTCGAGCGAACGCACCCTGTTACCGTAGCTCATGCCGCCGACCCGGAAGTTCACGCCGACGAAGGAATGGGAGGATGAGCGTCAGCTTCGGGGGCTCGAGGGGGAGCGCCTGGCGCTGGCGTACCTCACAAGCTGCGGCTGGTCGATCGAGGCGCACCGATTCCGGATGGGGCGGCACGACCTCGACCTCATCGCGCGGCGGGCGGGCGTCGTCGCCTTCGTCGAGGTGAAGACTCGGCGCGGGAACGCCTGCGGATCACCGCTGGAGGCGGTGCCGCGGAAGAAGCAGTCGATCATCGGCAAGGTGGCCGCGCTCTGGGCGCTCCGATTCGGGCGGAAGGACGACACCTATCGGTTCGACCTGATCGCGGTGCACCTGCATCCGCTGGGGAAGGTGGAGATCGAGCACGTGGAGGATGCGTGGCGATTGTAGCGGCGCGGCTTGCCGCGCAGGTGGTCTCGAAAACGGCCGGGTCGGGCCGCCTCCGGCCGCGAGAACGCGGCCACAACAACGGCCGGGTCGGGCCGCCTCCGGCCGCGAGAACGCGGCCACAACAACGGACGGGTCGGGCCGCCTCGGGCCGCGAGAACGCGGCCACAACAACGGACGGGTCGGGCCGCCTCCGGCCGCGAGAACGCGGCCACAACAACGGACGGGTCGGGCCGCCTCCGG
>JBDSIR010000127.1:0-40425 GCA_039917855.1 Gemmatimonadales bacterium
GGGGCCGGGGGAGGGGGGGTCGGGAGAGGGGGTCCGTGTATGTTGAACAGTCCCCATCCCTGAGTCCATTGATGTCGATCACCCCGCAAGAACTGGCCAAGCGTGTTCTCCGTACCGAGTGGGAGCACCTCTCCAAGGCGGAGCGACGGGTGGTCGAAGCGGTGCTGGCCCGCGCAACGGTGTCGCGGAACCCGGAGGCGGCCCCCGCCGAGGCCCCGACCTTCGGCGAGCGCCTGGCGGACCAGATCGCGAAGTTCGGCGGCTCGTGGACCTTCATCCTCGGCTTCCTCGCGGTCTTGGCGTTGTGGGTGGTGCTTAACATCATCATCACGGCCAGGAGGGGGAGCACATTTGATCCCTACCCCTATATCCTGCTCAATCTTTTCCTCTCGATGCTGGCGTCGCTCCAGGCACCGGTCATCATGATGAGCCAGAACCGGCAGGCGATCAAAGACCGGTCGGACGCGGCGAGCGACTACGAGGTGAATCTCAAGGCCGAGATCGAGATCCGGCGGCTGCACGAGAAGCTCGACGACATCCGGGAGACGCGGTGGGAGGAGCTGGTGCAGATGCAAAGGGAGCAGATCGAGTACTTGAAGGCGCTGGTGCCCAAATAGGGCCGCCCCTCTGGCGCGGCCGAGCCCTCTCCCCTGCCCCTCTCCCTGTCGGGAGAGGGGTTCTATCATTCCGGTATGCCCCGCCCCCTCAGACCTGCCGATCGCGCCGAGTGGATCCGGATGCGCTACGCGCTCTGGCCCGATGAATCGGGGATCGAGGCGGGGGCCGACGATGTCTACGCGGGCCGCGGGCAGCGAATGGCGGTCTTCATCCACGACCGCGGCGACGGCCGCCTCGGCGGCTTCATCGAGATCGGGGAACGGACCTACGCGGAGGGGTGCGACACGAGCCCGGTGGCGTTCATCGAGGGGTGGTACGTAGACGCCGACCTGCGACGGTCGGGGGTGGCGGCAAAGCTCGTCGAGGCGGGAGAGGTCTGGGCCCGATCCCAGGGCTACAAGGAGATCGGCTCCGATCTGCTGATCGACAACGAAGTGAGTCTCAAGGCGCACCTAGCGCTGGGGTATCGGGAGGTCGAGCGCTTGATCGCGATGGCGAAGAAGTTGTAGTCCAGAACCAGCTCGGGCCCCCGCCCCCCACCTACCCCCCCTCCCCGCCCCTCTATAGACTTCAGTCGTGATCCAATTCTCCTCCGTCTTCAAGGCCTACCCCAAGGGTTCCGGGGGTCTCCGCGACGTCTCCTTCCGGGTCCGGAAGGGGGAATTCGCCTTCCTCACCGGTCATAGCGGCGCAGGCAAGAGCACCATGCTCAAGCTGATGTACGCCGAGCAGCGACCCACCAATGGGACGGTGGAGGTGGCGGGGTTCGATATCGGGCAGATCAACGCTTCCGATATCCCCCGGCTCCGCCGGAAGCTGGGCTGCGTCTTCCAGGACTTCCTGTTGCTGGAGGAGCGCACCGCTCACGAGAATGTGGCGTTCGCGCTCGAGGTCACCGGCGCGCATCACGACGCCATCCCGAGCAAGGTGATGCGGGTGCTGACCCAGGTCGGGCTCGCCGCCAAGGCGGGGGCGTATCCGCGCGAGCTCTCCGGGGGCGAACAGCAGCGGGTCGCGATCGCCCGCGCGCTGGTGAACGACCCGCCGATCCTCCTGGCCGACGAGCCGACCGGCAACCTGGACGAGCGCGCCACCCGCGGCGTGTTCCAGCTGCTTCGCGACATCAACGCCGGCGGCACCTGCGTGGTGATGGCGACGCACGACCTGGACCTGGTGAAGGCGGCCAACTATCGCAGCGTCGAGCTGCGGGGCGGTGAAGTGGTATTCGACTCGGCCGAAGCCGCGGAAGGTGCCCGATGAGTCATCAACTTGGTGGAGGGTGGAGGGTGAAGGGTGCTGCAATTGCGACACCCTCCACCCTTGACCCTCGACCCGCGGAGGCCGCGTGAATCTCACCCTCCGTGAGGCCTTCCTATCCTTCCGGCGGACTCCGCTCCTCAGTGCGCTCTCCGTCACTACCATCGCCTTTTCCCTTTTCGTCGTCGGGCTGTTCGGACTCGTCGCGGTGAACCTCCGGCACGCGCTCAGCACGGTCGAGGAGCGGGTCGAGATCGTGGCCTATGTCCTCCGGGGCACCCCCACCGAGTCGATCGCGCAGGCCAGCGCGGACATCGCGGCCTTCCCCGAAGTCTCGGGCGTCAACTACGTCTCCGAGGACGAGGCGCTCAAGCGGGCCCGTACGGAATTGGTCGAGTTCCGCGACGTGTACCGCGACCTCAGCACCAACCCCCTCCCCGCTTCGCTCGAGGTCCGGCTCAAGCCCGGCCTGCGCGACGCCGAGTCGGTGGCCACGGTGGCGGAACGGCTGAAGGGATTCGGTTTCATCGACGACGTCCGCTACGGCCGCGACTGGATCGCCAAGCTCGACCGCCTCCGGAACCTCCTCGGCTTCGTCGGCCTGATGGTGGGCGCCGCCTTCGCGGTGGTGGCGGTGGTGATCATCGGTACGACCATCCGTATGGCGGTGCTCCAGCGAGCGCGCGAAATCAGCATCATGCGGCTGGTCGGCGCCACCGACTGGTTCGTGCGCGGCCCCTTCCTGCTCGAAGGCGCGTTCAAAGGGCTGCTCGGCGGCCTCCTCGCCGTCGCGATGTGCGCCGCGACCTTCTCCCTGGTCCAGACCACCAGCGGACTCCTCGGCGGCCTGGTCTTCTTCGAGCCGACCCACCTCGTCCTCGGCGTCCTCTTCGGCGTCGCGATGGGACTCGGCGCGAGCCTGGTGAGCGTGGGCCGGCATCTTCGTGATGTGTAGGCGGCCAGTGGGCCAGTGGGCCGGTGGGCCGGGCCGTAGGTGGCTCGGCCTCGTCCTCTTGCTGGCCCACTTGCCGACCGGCCCACTTGCCGCCCAGGGCACCATCCAGCAGCGGATGCAGGCCGGCCAGCAGCGCCTCAATGCCATCCGCGACGAGCGGGAGCAGCTGCAGCGCGAGCGAGAGGCGCTGCAGGGGAAGGTGCACGAGGCGGAGCAGGAGCTGCAGAACGTCACGGCGCAGCAGCAGACCACCAACCGCATCGTCAACGAGCTCGACCGCCAGCTCGGCGGCCTCAACCTCGAACTCGACAACCTCTCCGGCTCGCTGGCACTGGCCGAGGACAACCTCGCCGACAAGCGGGCGGTGTTGTCGCGCCGGCTGGTGGACATCTACAAGCGCGGCAACATCTACTATTTCCAGGCGTTGCTGGCGGCCGAGTCGTTCGGCGACCTGATCAGCCGGTACAAATACCTCGCGCTCCAAAGTCGGCAGGACAAGCAGCTCACCACGGAAGTGGAAGGACTGCGCGACCGCGTTGTCCGCCAGCGGAACGACCTCGTGGCCGCGCGCGAGGGGCTCAATCGGCGGAAGTCGGAGCGCGACGTGGAATTGCAACGTTTCTCCGCGCTGGCCGATGAGCAGCGCTCCCGGTTGCGCGACACCCGTCGCTCCGCCCGCAGCACCGAACAGCGCCTCACCGTGCTGCAGCAGGACGAGGGGCGGCTGAACGACCTGCTGGTCGAGCTCGAGCGCAATCGACGCGAAGAGGCGGCCCGCGCCGCAGCCGCCGCGGCGGCGAACGCCGCCAGTCCGGGTGCCCGCCCGGCTGCGCCCGCGCCCCGCAGCAGCGTCACCACCGCCGACATCGGCCGCCTCAACTGGCCGGTGGACGGACCGCTGGTCTATCGCTACGGCACCGCCGAGGCCGAAGGGGGCGGGACCATCAAGCGGAACGGGGTCGGGATCAGGGCGGAGCCGAATACCCCTGTGAAAGTGGTCGAGGCGGGGCGGGTCGAGTTCGCCGGACCGTTCGGGACCTATGGGCTCCTCGTGGTGGTGAGCCACGGCGGTGGCTACCTGTCACTCTACGGCCAGCTGTCGAGCGCCAGTGTCGCCAAGGGGGATCAGGTGATCAAGGGCCAGTTGATCGGCACCACCGGCGGCCTCAACAGCCCCGAAGGGCCGCACCTGTACCTCGAGATCCGCGGCGCCGCAGGCGAGACCCTGGATCCGTCGGACTGGCTGCGGACGCGGCGGTAGAGGGTGCGAAGTGCGAAGTGCGAAGTGCGAATCCCCTGTCAAATTGGCGTCTCCCCATAGTCGATCGCGGCGTCCCTACACCCCGCACTTCGGACTTCGCACCTCGCACCAGTCATTCAGGACCTGCCCATGCCCACGAAGAAAGCCCTACCCGCCACTGAACTCCTCGGCGCCCACGTCTCCACCGCCGGCGGGCCGCAGACCGCCTGGCAGCGCGGCGTCGACATCGGCGCCACCGCCATCCAGATCTTCACCAAGACCCCCAACCAGTGGCGCGAGCCGACCATCTCCGACGAAGTGGCGGCGGAGTTCAAAGCCGAGCGGGAGAAGTCGGGGATCCGCGGGGTGGTATCGCACGACAGCTACCTCATCAACCTCGCGAGCCCGGACGACGCGCTCCGGAAGCGCTCCATCGACTCGTTCGTCGGTGAACTGACCCGCTGCACCAGGCTCGGCGTCGAGCACATCGTGAGCCACCCCGGCAACCACCTGAGCGACGTCGACTCGGGGCTCACGCGGAATGCGGCGAGCTACGCCGAGTGCCTGGGGAAGGTGCCGGGGGGCGTGATGGTGCTACTGGAGGGGACGGCGGGGACCGGGTCCGCGCTGGGGAGGAGCTTCGAGGAATTGGCGGAGCTCCGGGCGCGGATCCCCGCCCCGCACCGCGACCGGGTCGGCTACTGCCTCGACACCTGCCACCTGTACTCCGCCGGTTACGACCTCGTGAAGGACTACGACGGGGTCTTCGCCGCGTTCGACAAGATCTGCGGACTCGAGCGACTCCGCTGCCTGCACCTGAACGACTCGAAGCACCCATTCGCGAGCCACAAGGACCGGCACGAGCTGATCGCCGAGGGTTCGCTCGGCTCGGAGCCGTTCAAGCGGATCATGCAGGACCCCCGGTTCACCGGCGTGATGAAGGTGCTGGAGACGCCGAAGGGGGAGGAGGACATGACGACGAACGACTTGAAGATGCTGAAGCGGTTGCGGGGGTACCGGGACAGTTAGGTCGGATCGCCCCTCAGCGAGCCCCCTCCCCTGCCCCCTTCCTCGCGGCCGACTCGCGCTTCGCGCTCGCATGGGCCGCTTCGGTCGCCTGTCGGGGGAGGGGTTTAGTTCGCCGGCATCTGCCCTCGCCTAGCCCCCTCCCCTACCCCTCCCCCTGTCGGGGGAGGGGGTCTTCGTGTTCAAGAGCGATCGCTTCGAGCCGGTGGCGGGAGACCTCATCATTGCACAGCCGAACGACGCGGAGCCCTCGTCTGGTGAGAACCAGGTCTCGTTCACGATCATAGGCCGCTTGTTCGTGGGCATCGTGGACGGCACCATCCAGCTCAATGACGAGTCTGAGCTTGGCACAGAAAAAGTCGACGATAAAGCCCTCGACCACCACCTGTCGACGGAAGTAGTGGCCCCGGATCCCATTGCGTCGGAGGAACTCCCATGCCGTACGTTCTGCGGGAGTGGCTTCTCGCCGCAGGCGACGGGCCGCCTCAATCTTCGCGGGCCAGTAGTGGCCAGGACCGAGGAATCCCTTCCTGGGTTCGTCTCGCATCCCAGAAGATCGGATGGGATGAACTCGAAGCTGTCACCCGAAAAACGCCGATGGTCGCACCCTGCGTCCCCTCCCCCGACAGGGGGAAGGTCAGGGAGGGGCGGATCTCGCCGCGGCACGGCTCATCGCACACGGCTACCCTCCCCCGACAGGGGGAGGGTCAGGGAGGGAGCACCTGAAGCTACTGTGCTAACTCTATGTTGTTCAATGTCTTACAATCATGAACCCTGCCCAAACCCCCTCGTTCCGGCTATCTTTTCTTTCTATGTCCCTTTCTTGCCGGGGGTCGGCCTTTCTGGTCCTGGTCCCCCTTGTCCTCGCATCGCCCGAGCACCTCGTCTCCCAAGTCTCCCTGACCGGGCGACTGGGCGCGACCTACACCACTGCGATGGTGAGTGACCAGATCGCGGGGAGCGCGGTCGACTTGGCGCCGGGGATCTCGCCGACCCTCGGGGTCGAGGTGGCCTATCCGCTGCGGACGCGGACGCCGCTCGAAGCCTCGGGGGAGCTTCAGGTCGCTCTGGGGACGCTGGAACGGAAGGAGGGGGGCGCTATGACCGCGGTCTCCTCGCTTGGGACCATCGCGCTGACCGCGGGGATCGCAGGGCGAGTGGGTACCCTCCTCCGGTTGCGGGCGGGGATCGGCCTGATGAGCTACGCGCTCAGCGAGAAGGCCGGGGTCTTCCAGCAGGGGCGTCCGTTGCGCCCCCTCGGCACGGCGGCGCTGGAGTATCGTCGTCCACTCACCCCCACCCTCCAGCTGAGCGCCCTGTTGCGCTATGACCTGCACAGCTTCACCACCAAGCAGCTCGAGGCCAATGGGTATACCGGAAGCCAGACCGTGCATCGGGTGACGGTCGGGGTCGGAGTGTCACGATGAAGAAGCCGACAGCCGACAGCCGACAGCCCGTGGCCAGGGCCCGCGCGACCGCCAGGTGGGGGCTGTGGGCCGTGGGCTGCGGGCTCGCGCTCGTCGCGAGCGCGTGCAACGAACTCGCCGGCCCGATCCGCCCTGCCGGATACGGCTACACCCTCGTGGTCAGCGATGTGGTGGCCGCGACCGACACGATCGACGGGGTGATCTACGCCGCGGGCGACACGATCACCGACACCGTCGATTTCAAGTGGCCTGCAGCCTCCCTCCCGCTCAAGATCTGGGTCGAGGACTCGGCCGGTCTTTTCGGGTATGCGGCTGCGGCGATAAACATCTGGCGGGGGAAGCTGATCTACGGCGAGTTCGATGCCGGCCTGATCGCTGACTCGACCCGGGCAGACGTCATCATCCGGCTCAGCATGCCCCCTGCCCTCCCAGCCTCACACGGCACACGGCTTCCGGCTCTGGTCGGGCCGTGTGAAGGGGGGACCGACCTCTTCATCAGTGCCCCCGACCACCGACGGCTCTGGACCCCGGTGCGGATCTACATCCATCCGAACTTCGAACTCTCCGATCCTGCCACAGGCCCCTGCCTGGCCCGGGTCACCGCGCACGAGCTGGGGCACGCTCTTGGGCTCTTCCAGCACAGCCCGAACCCGGAGGACCTGATGTACGGCTTCCCGACCGTCGACACGCCGAGTGACGCCGATGTCGCCACGGTCCTCTGGCTCTATCACCAGCCGACCGACCTTCGCCCGCGCCCGGCGACCGATACGCTCCCTCCCGCCAGCGCGATCGTGTCCGCGGGGAGCCGTTGATGGCCGACCGCCGACGCGAGGACGCCCTCCGCTATCACGAAGACGGCCGCCCCGGCAAGATCGCCGTCGTGCCGACCAAGCGGTTCCAGAACCAGCGCGACCTCGCGCTCGCCTACACGCCCGGCGTCGCCGAGCCCTGTCTGGCGATCCAGGCGCGCCCCGAGGACGCCTACCGCTACACGGCGCGCGGCAACCTCGTGGCCGTCGTGAGCAATGGGACCGCAGTCCTTGGCCTCGGGAACATCGGCCCGCTGGCCTCGAAGCCGGTGATGGAGGGGAAGTCGATGCTCTTCAAGGCGTTCGCCGACCTCGACGTGTTCGACCTCGAGATCGACGCCCCGGACCCGGACGACGTGATCCGGTTCTGCGAGATGCTCGCCCCCACGGTGGGCGGGATCAACCTCGAGGACATCAAGGCACCGGACTGTTTCCGGGTGGAGGAGGCCCTCCGCGAGCGGCTCGACATCCCCGTCTTCCACGACGACCAGCACGGCACGGCGATCATCTCCGGCGCGGCGCTGCTCAACGCCGTGGAGCTGCAGGGGAAGGCGCTCGATCAGATCAAGGTGGTGTTCGTCGGTGCCGGCGCCGCGGCCCTCGCCTCCGCGAATCATTACGTCCGCCTCGGCGTCACCCGGACCAACATCACCGTCTGTGACAAGGCCGGCGTGATCCATGCGGGGCGCACCGACCTCGACAAGTGGCAGGCCAAGTTCGCTCACCCGAGCGATCGGCGTTCCATCGCCGACGCATTCGTCGGGGCTGACGTCTTCGTGGGCCTTTCGGCGGGGAACGTCGTGAGCCCCGAAATGCTCAAGTCGATGGCCGACCGCCCGGTGATCTTCGCGCTGGCCAACCCGACGCCCGAGATCATGCCCGACGTGGCGCGCGCCACCCGCCCGGACGCCGTCATCGCCACGGGCCGCACCGACTTCCCCAATCAGGTCAACAACGTCCTCGGCTTCCCGTTCCTCTTCCGCGGCGCGCTCGATGTCAGGGCCCGGAAGATCAATGAGGAGATGATCATGGCGGCGACCCGGGCACTCGCGGAGCTGGCCAAGGAGGACGTCCCCGATGCGGTGCTCAAGGCCTACGGCCTCGAGTCCTTGCGGTACGGGCGCGACTACTTCATCCCCAAGCCCTTCGACCCCCGGGTGCTCCTCTGGGTGGCCCCGGCGGTGGCGTGGGCGGCGATCGCTTCGGGAGTCGCCCGGGAGACGATCGACCTCGATGAATACAAGTCGAAGCTCGAGGCCCGGCTGGGTCGCGCGCGCGCCATCATGCGCGGACTCCAATACCGCGCTGCGGCCGACCCCCAGCGGGTGGCCTTCAGCGACGCCGAGGACACCCGGGTCATCCGGGCGGCCCGGATCCTGGCCGACGAGGGGAGCGCGAAGCCCCAGCTCATCGGCGACGAGCGTGAGGTGTTCGAGTCCGCGACCGAGGCAGGGATCCCCCTCCACGGCATCGAGGTGATCGACCCCGCCAAGCACCCGCGGAAGGAACAGTACACCACGGCCTTCTGGCAGCGGCGCCAGCGCAAGGGCGTGACTCGCGGCGAGGCGCGCCGGCGGCTGGCCGATCCGGCGGTGTTCGGCGCGATGATGGTGGCGCAGGGGGACGCCGATGCCCTCGTCGCGGGCGAGAATCAGTACTATGGCGACGCGATCCGTCCCGGACTCGAGGTGGTGGGGGCGGTCCAGGGGGGCGCGGTGGCCGGCATCTACATGATGGTCATCGGCGACCAGACCTTCTTCTTCGCCGACTGCACCGTGAACATCGATCCGACCGCGGAGCGGCTGGCCGAGATCGCCATCGCCACCGCGACCGCGGTGCAGCATTTCGGGATCGATCCGAAAGTGGCGATGCTCTCGTTCTCGAACTTCGGCTCGGTGCGCCACCCGAAGTCCGAAAAGGTCGCCCAGGCGGTGAAGATCCTGCAGGAGCGGCGTCCCGACCTGCTGGTCGACGGGGAGATGCAGGCGGACACCGCTGTGGTGGAGTCGATCCTCACCGGCTCGTATCCGTTCAGCCGCTTGCAGGGACCCGCCAATGTGCTCATTTTCCCGGGCCTTGATTCGGCCAACATCTGTTACAAACTGTTGGCCCGCCTGGGGGGCGCCCAGGCCATCGGACCCATCCTGGTGGGTCTGGCCGCTCCCATCCACATCTTGCAGCGCGGATCGGACGTGGACGATATCGTGAACATGGCGGTGATCGCGGCGGTGGATGCGCAGGAGCGCTCCCGGCGTCTGCAGGCCCGTCTGCCGTTGACCTGAGCTGGGGCCGTGCCCCCCGAGGACCCGATGAGCTCGACCAAGACGGCTCCCGAGGCCGTGACCCTTCCCGACGCCGGCCTGCAGCCCGTTCGCGTGCACGCCAACCTCTCTGCGGCCCAGTTGATGGAACACGCCATCCGCCGCGGCGAGGGGCACCTCTCCAACGCCGGCGCCTTCACGGCCGTCACCTCGCCTCACACCGGTCGCTCGCCCAACGATAAATTCGTGGTCGAGGAGCCCTCGTGCAGCGCCGAGATCTGGTGGGACAAGAACGGCAAGGGGAAGGAAGCGGGTTTCGAGAAGCTGCTCCAGTCGGTCCGGGCACACCTTGACGCCCAAGAGGTCTTCGTCCAGGACCTCTGGGCCGGGGCCGACCCGAAGCACCGCCTCAGCGTCCGGTTCGTCACCCCGAACGCCTGGCAGGCGAATTTCGTGCGGAACATGTTCATCCGTCCCGCGCCCGGGGCGCTGGCCGGTTTCCAGCCCGGCTTCACCGTCCTTCACGCGCCCGAGCTGCAGGCCGATCCCGCCATCCATGGCACCCGGACGGGCACCTTCGTCATGCTCCACTTCGCCAAGCGGCTGGTCCTGATCGGCGGCACCCGCTACGCCGGTGAGCTCAAGAAGAGCATCTTCACGGTGCTCAACTACCTCCTCCCCAGGCAGGGCGTCTTTCCGATGCACTGCTCGGCGAACATCGGCCCCGACGAGGACACCGCGATCTTCTTCGGCCTCTCGGGCACGGGGAAGACCACCCTCAGCGCCGACCCGACCCGCCGCCTCATCGGAGACGACGAGCACGGCTGGGGCGACAAGGGCGTTTTCAACTTCGAGGGGGGCTGCTACGCCAAGGTGATCCGCCTGAGCGCCGAGGGCGAGCCCGAGATCTGGGCCGCGAGCCAGCGATTCGGGACCATCCTCGAGAACGTGGTGCTCGACCCGATCTCGCGGGTCCCCGACTTCAACGACCAGAGCCTCACCGAGAACACCCGGGCGAGCTACCCGATCGAGTTCATCCCGAACCACGAACCGACCGGCATGGGGGGCCATCCCAAGAACGTCGTCTTCCTCACGGCCGACGCCTACGGGGTGCTGCCGCCGATCGCCAAGCTCACGCCCGATCAGGCGATGTACCAGTTCATCTCCGGGTATACCGCCAAGGTCGCCGGTACCGAGCGCGGCGTCACCGAGCCCTCGGCCACCTTCAGTGCCTGCTTCGGCGCGCCCTTCCTCCCGCTCCATCCGGGGGTGTACGCCAAGATGCTGGGCGAGAAGCTCGCCAAGCACGGCGCCGCGGTGTGGCTGGTGAACACCGGCTGGACCGGCGGTCCCTACGGCGTGGGACACCGGATGAAGCTCTCATATACCCGCGCGATGGCGCGCGCGGCCCTCGGGGGAAAGCTCGACAAGGTGCAGTACCGCAAGGACCCGACCTTCGGATTCCAGGTCCCGACCAGCGTTCCGGACGTCCCCCCCACCGTGCTCGATCCGCGCGGAACCTGGGAGGATCCCAAGGCGTACGACGCGCAGGCGAGGAAACTGGCGAACATGTTCGTCGACAATTTCGCCAAGTTCGCCGACGGGGTGGATGCCAAGGTGAAGGCGGCGGCACCTTCGGTGTAGGCGGACGGGCGGATAGGCGGATAGGTGGATAGGCGAATGGGGTGACCGAGTTAGAACGGCCACCCCATCTTCGTTTTCGAGCTTCCAGACTCCGCCCGTGCCCGCTACCATCCACCCCAGAGGTCAGTTGCTCCGCCCATCCGCCCATCCGCCCATGCGCCCAGACTTCGACGTCATTCGCGACCCATTGTGGGACAACATCCGGCTCGACCGCCCCTTCGCGGCCCTGGTCGATACGCCCACGGTGCAGCGGCTCCGCTACGTCCGCCAGCTCGGGCACGCCTTCCTGGTCTACCCCGGCGCCACGCACAGCCGGTTCGAGCACGCCCTCGGCACCTTCCACCTCTGCCACACCGCCCTCGCGGTGCTGGATGAGCGGGGCGAGCTCGACGGGATCTCGGACGAAGAACGCCTGGCGGTGCGGGCGGCGGCGCTGCTGCACGACATCGGGCACTATCCCTTCAGCCACGCGCTCGAGGAGGCGGGATTCCCACACCATGAGGGGCTGGGTGTGCGCCGCCTCAACGAGGATGCCCTCGGCAAGGCGCTCACCTCGATGGGAGGGCGCGGCTTCCACAAGCAGGTCGGCGAGATGGTCCAGGGGAAGAGCGCCTCGCCCCTCGGCGGCCTGATCAGCGGTTCGCTCGATCTCGACAAGATCGACTACTTGAGCCGAGACGCGCGGAACTGCGGCGTGCCGTATGGCACGGTGGACGTGAATCGACTCCTTGCGGCCCTCACCCTGGTCGAGGTCGACGGCACGCGCCAGCTCGGCGTGCACGAGAAGGGGGTGAGCGCCCTCGAGTCGCTGCTGTTCGCCAAGTACCAGATGTACCGCAACGTGTACTGGCACCACGCGGTGCGGAGCGCCACCTGCATGTTCAAGCGCGCCGTCCGCGCCGCCGTGGCCAAGGGGGAGCTCACCCCGTCGGAGGTGGCGATCGGGACCGACGCGACCCTGTCGGTCGCGCTGATGAGCGATGATCCGACCGGGCTGGGGCGTGCGGTGCAGGAACGCCGGCTGCACAAGCGGGCGCTGGACATCTCGGCGATGGAGGCGCCTGCCGATTGCCAGCCGTGGGTCTACGAGGCCCCGCAGGTCCTCGAGCGGGTGGAGGATCAGGTGGCCAAGGAGCTCGGGCTCGCGCCGGGAGCACTGCTCATCGACTACCCCAGCCGGGATTCGATGTTCTCGGTCGATCTCCCGCTTCGAACACGCGATGGTCGGATCGAGCGCCTCACCGAGGCGGGGCGCGCCGGCACCCTGGGCCTTCCCCGGGTGGCCGACGAGCTCTACCGCTCGGCGCGGCGGTTCCGGGTGTTCACGGCGGGGCGCGCCGGGAAGCGCCTGGAGCGGATCCTCGCGGTGGCCACCCTGCCGGCCGAAGAAGTACAACGCAAGCTGGATGCAGGGGAACCACTGCTGCAGTGAGCAGAGTCCGGCCAACCTATCGCGAAACCGCGAAAGCGCGAAGGCTCGCGAAACAGACAGTTTGTGGGGGTGCTGCACGGATACCTGTGCAACACCCCCAAAGTCATTCTTTCGCGAAACTTCGCGTTTTCGCGTTTTCGCGACAGGTTCACGGAGCCTGGCAGACCAGCTCTGATCTCCCCCCCGCGGAAGAAGTGCAGCGCAAATTGGCTGCAGGGGAGCCATTGTTGCAGTGAGCAGAGTCCGGTCAACCTATCGCGAAAACGCGAAAGCGCGAAGGCTCGCGAAACAGACAATTTGTGGGGGTGCTGCACGGATATCTGTGCAACACCCCCAAAGTCATTCTTTCACGAGCCTTCGCGGTTTCGCGTTTTCGCGACAGGTTCACGGAACCTGGCATTCCAGCCCCGATCTCCCCCTTACACCGTCGTGAACGGCAGGTCCCTTACCCGCGTCCCGGTCAGCTTGAACACCGCGTTCGCCACCGCGGGCGCAACGGGCGGCACTCCCGGCTCACCTACACCGGTGGGTGGGTTCTCACTCGGCAGGACGTAGACCTCGACCGCCGGCGCTTCATTCATCCGGATGACCGGATAGGTGTCGAAGCTGTGCTGGTCGGGTCGGCCGTCGGTGAGCGTGATCTTCCCGTGCAGCGCCGCCGAGAGGCCGAAGATCACCCCGCCCTCCATCTGCGCCCGGATGATGTCGGGGTTTACTGCGGTGCCGCAGTCCACGGCACAGACCACCTTGTGCACCTGCACCGTCCGGTCCGGACGAAGCGATACCTCCGCGACCTCGGCCACGACCGTGTTGAACGACTCGTGGACAGCCACGCCGCGCGCGTGCCCCAGCGGGGGCGCGGTGTCCCATCCCGCCTTCTCGGCCGCGAGGCGGAGGACGGCCGAGTACCGGGAGTCGGGCTTCAGGTGCTCAAGCCGGAAGGCGATCGGGTCGCGTTTGGCGGCGGCGGCCAGCTCATCGATGAACGACTCCACGACGAAGGCAGTGTGAGTGTGCCCCACGGAGCGCAGCCACTGCACCGGGACGCCGCTGTTGGTCGTGTAGAGCTCCACGGCGAGATCGGGTACCTCGTACGGAAGATCATGGATCCCTTCTGTGGAGCTCGGGTCGGTCTTGCCGGGGGGGACCATCCCCATGGATGAGAAAATGGACTGCCCGACGACCTTGTGGTGCCAGCCGGAGATGTGACCATTCCCATCGAGGCCGCCACGGATCGCGTGGAGATACATCGGCCGATAGTACCCGGCGTTGGTGTCGTCCTCGCGGGTCCAGACCAGCTTGACCGGGCGTCCATTGGTGGCCTTGGCCACCATTGCCGCCTCGACGACATAGTCGGAGGTCGGATTGGCCCGCCGCCCGAAGCCGCCGCCGGCGTAGAGGGTGTTGATGGTGACCTGTTCGGGCTGGAGGCCGAGGGCGCGGCCGACCGCCGTCTGGTCGAAGGTGTGCCCCTGAGCGCCATACCAGAGTTCACAGCGTCCCGGATTGACCTGCGCCACGCAGTTCATCGGTTCCATCGCCATGTGAGCGATGTAGGGGACCGTGTAGGTGGCCTGGATCACGCGTGCGGCGCCGGAGAGCGCGCGCTCGGCGTGTCCGCGGGTCCCGGCGTCCTTGCCGGGGCGCCGCGCCAGGGTCCTGTATTCGGTCCAGAGCTGTTCCGAGCCCCGCTTTTCCGCGTCGGTCTCATCCCACTGGATGGTGAGCGCGTCACGCCCCTTCTGGGCCGCCCAGAAGCTGTTCGCGACCACCGCGACACCGTTGGGTACCTGGACCACGTCCACCACACCCGGGATCGCCTTGGCTTGGGCGGCCGTGAACGACTTCACCTTGGCGCCCCAGTAGGGGGGGTGGGCCACCACCGCCGTCAGCATCCCGGGGAGCTTGACGTCCTGAGTGAATTGCGCCCTTCCCGTCGACTTGCCCACCGCATCGACGCGCGGGAGCCGGTCCTGCCCGATCAGGGTCCAAGCCGCGCGCGGCTTGAGCGTCACGTCGGCGGGTGGCGTCTGGGTCGCCGCGGCGGTGGCGAACTTGCCGATATGTCCCGATCGCCGGGCACCGGCGTGGGAGACGATCCCCTTGCTGACCGTGACCCCCGCCGCATCGACCTTCCATTCGGCCGCGGCGGCGGCGACCAGCATGGCGCGGGCGGTGGCGCCCGCCTTCCGCATCTGGTCCCACGAATTGGCGATCGCGGTGGAGCCACCGGTGAGCTGCATCCCCATGAAGTTGTTGGCGTACTTGGACTTGTCGGCGGGGGCGCCGACGACCGTCACCTTGGACCAATCGGCATCGAGTTCTTCGGCCAGGATGGTGGCGAGGCCCGTGTAGGTCCCCTGCCCCATTTCCATGTGCTTGGCGGTCACCACCACCGAGCCATCGGGCTTCACGTGGAGGAAGGCGTTCAGGTCGGCACCAGGGCCCTCTTCCATCGAAGGAGCACAACCCGGCAGGTGGAATGCGAGCGCCAAGCCGGCGCCGGCCACGACGGTCGTCTTGACGAAGGCGCGGCGGTCGAAGGTGGTGGTCATGCCGACTCACCTCCCGCCGCGACCTTGATCGCCCAGCGAATGCGGTTGTAGGTGCCGCAGCGGCAGATGTTGCCCGACATCGCGGCGTCGATATCCTGGTCGGTGGGCTTGGGGGTCTTGGCCAGGAGCGCCACCGCGCTCATGATCTGCCCCGACTGGCAGTAGCCGCACTGCGGTACCTGGGCCTGGATCCACGCCTGCTGGACCGGATGGGTGCCGTTGGCGGAGAGCCCCTCGATGGTTGTGACTTTCTTCCCTTGGATCGCGCTGAGCGGGGTCTGGCACGACCGGACCGGCTCACCATCAAGGAGGACCGTGCACGCGCCGCAGGCGCCGATGCCGCAGCCGTACTTGGTGCCGGTCAGGTCGAGCACGTCGCGCAACGCCCAGAGCAGTGGGGTGTCGGACTCGGCGTCGATCGAAGTGGGCTTGCCGTTGAGGACGATGGTGGTGGGCATGGCGAGTCGTACCTTGGAAGAGGCTTCCTAATAGTGCCGGAACGAGGAGGGAGTGCAAGGGGGGAGACGGCAAGACGGAAAGACGGAAAGACGGCCGAAGCAACACCGTCATCCCGAGCAGAGCGAGGGATCTACTCCACATTGGGTAGATCCCTCGCTCTGCTCGGGATGACAGTCGCACACCCCTCGCCGTCTCGGAACTCGCCGTCTCGCTCCTACTCCTCGATCTTGACCACGATCGCCGTGATATTGTCGAGCCCACCACGGCGGTTGGCGTCGTTGATCATCGCATCCACCCAGTCCTGCGGCCCGCCGGGCGCCTCGAGGATCTTGTGGATGTGCTCATCCTCGAGCATCCCGGTGAGGCCGTCGGAGGCTAGCAGGACCACGTCCCCGACGCGAAGGTCGCCCGAGTAGGTATCGGGGATGACGTCCTGGTTGGCCCCGACGCAGCGGGTGATGACGTTGCTGTAGGGATGCACCCGCGCCTGCTCCGGGGTCAGAAGCCCGGCATCGACCTGCTCCTGCACGTAGGAGTGGTCCTTGGTGAGCTGCTCGAACTGACCTTCCCGGAGCCGGTAGGCCCGGCTGTCACCGACGTGCCCCAGGAGAAAGCGATTGGGGAGGAGGACGAGGGCGGTGGCGGTGGTGCCCATGCCGCGCTTGTCGTGCTCGGTGAGGGTGCGCTCGTAGATCGCGGAGTTGGCGCCGCGGAGCGCCTGGCGCATCCGTTCGGCCACTTCCTCGTCGGGGAGACCTCGGACGGTGCCGAGGTCGCGGCTGACGAGACGGACCGCCATCTCGCTGGCCACTTCACCGGCGGCGTGCCCGCCCATCCCATCGGCCACGATGAAGATGCCGCGCTCCGCGAGCATGAGGTAATTGTCCTCATTGCCGGAACGGACGATGCCGACGTCGGTGCGTGCGGCGCAGATGAATTGCACTGGGCGGCGGCTACTGCTTGAGGAGGAAGTAGGCGGCGATCGCGGCGATCACGACCAGCGCGATCACCGGGATGAGCCACTTGGGCGCGCCGCCCTCGGCAGCCGGCGCGGACCTGACCGCAGGCTTGCTGGCCGCCGGCTTGGCCGCGGGCTTCTTGGCAATGACAGGCGCGGACGCCTGTCCCACAGATGGCTGCGCCACAGGCGCGGGAGCAGGCTTCGGTGGCGCGAGGGCTGGCGCCGGGGTCGGGGCCGGCGCCGCCTTCGGCGCGGGCGCCGGGATGTTCATCGCCCCCATCACCTTGGTCCCTGCGCCACCCTTGCCGATGCCAAGCGCGTCGTCATCCGGCTCGAACACGACGGACGCATCACCGAAGCGTACGGTCGAGCCCGGAGCGATCGGCATCTCGCCGCTCAGCTTCTCGCCGTCCACGAAGGTCCCGTTGGTCGAACCGAGGTCTACCAGGAACCAGACCCCGTCGCGCCGCTGCAGCTTGGCGTGCTGGGTGCTCACGCTCTCCTCGGGAAGCACGATGTCGTTGTACTCCGCCCGGCCGATATTCACCACCGGAACACGGATCGGGATCCGCTGCCCCTTCTTGGTGCCGCTCCTGACGAGGATAGACGCCAAAGGCCCCGGAGGAGATGCCGCCGCCGGGGTGCCGTGCATCGTGTCGCTCAGACGGGCCGGGGCGGCCGGGGCGGGCGGAGGGCCGGGCGGGGCCGGCCTCGGTGTCGGATTGGGGACGGTGGCCCGGAGCGCCTTGAGCGCTTCGTCTGCGGTCGGAGCCGGCGGCGGGACCGGCGGCGGTGTGGCTGCAGGCGGTGTTGCGGGCGGAGCCGCCGGCGCGACACCGCCGCCCTTGGGGGGGTCGGCGTAGAACCGGAGGTCGGCGTCCCCCACCCGGATCACGTCGGCCCGCGCCAGCACCCGCTGGCCGGCGATCTTTTCGCCATTGACGTAGGTGCCGTTGGTGGACAGGTCCACCAGCAGATACCCCTTCTCGGTGCCCATGATCTCAGCGTGCTTGCGCGAGACGCTCTTGCTCTCGATCACGACGTCACATTCAGCGTCGCGCCCGATCACCGCGCGCCCCGCTCCGATGGCGTACTCACGACCGTCGGTGAGCGACACGAGCCTGCCGTTGATCATCCCCATGCTCGACGGACCGCTCTTCTTGGAAGCGATGGCCGCCGAAAGCTCGTTGGCGTTGACGTATTGGGTCGAGCCGGATCGCTTCGGGTCCACCAGGAGCAATTCGTGGCCGGCGACCAGCAACTTGTCGCCGTGGAGGACCGGGTGCGGGTCGGTGCCGATCTTCACCCCGTTGAGCAACACCTCGGCGCCTGCCTGAGGCAGGACCGAGACCGTCCCATCCGCAGCCCCCTTGAGGACCAGATGGCGGGGCTGGGCACCTGGAAGTGCCAGCAGTCCCGCGGGGTCGGCGCCAATGGCCGAATCCCCTGTGGGGATACTGATGGTACGCCCACCGAATTCAAGCTGAAGCATCTCTTAGATCCGTCTGGAAGCCGTCCGAGGAAGCTACTCCACGGCCTGCTAAGGTGGCAAGGGAGGGGGGTTTACGCCGTTCCAAGGTTCCCCTTGCCCGACCCCATCCCATCCCTTACCACCCTATGGGGGAGGGGGGCCGGCTCCCCAACAGGTGTCGAGGCTTGGCCTCAACTCGGAGGATCGTTCCTTCGTCCTTCCGAGTTGAGGCCAGACCCATCCGACATTGGGATGCCAGCCTGCTCGGACCCTACGCCGCCCCCGCCAATTGGAGCCGGTAGAGCCGTTCGTACAGCCCCCCCTGGGCCAGGAGGTCGCGGTGGGAGCCCCGCTCCCGGATCTCCCCGTGGTGGAAGACGAGGATCTCATCGGCCTCGAGCACGGTCGAGAGTCGGTGGGCCACGACGAGGCAGGTCCGACCCACCAGCAGCTCTTCCAATGCCTGCTGGATCTGCGCTTCCGCTTCGGCGTCGACCGAACTGGTGGCCTCGTCGAGCACCAGGATCGTCGGGTCGAGGGCCAGCGCGCGCGCGAAGCTCAACAGCTGGCGCTCGCCGACGCTCAGCCCCTTGCCCCGCTCCCCCAGCACCTGGCCATAGCCCTCCGGCAACCGGTCGATGAACCGGTCGGCACCGACCCGGCGCGCCGCCTGCTCCGCCCGCTCCCGGGAGATGTCGGCGTCGAGGACCAGGTTCCGCAGGATGTCGCCGCTGAAGAGGAAGAGATCCTGCTGGACGAAGCCGATCAGTTTCCGCAGATCGTCCAGGGCGATGTCACGGATGTCCACACCGTCGACGGTGATCCGCCCCTTGGTCACGTCGTAGAACCGGAGCAGGAGTGAGATGACCGTGGTCTTCCCTGCCCCGGTGTGCCCGACGAGGGCGAGGGTCCGGCCGGGCGCGGCAGTGAAGCTCACCCCCTTGAGCACCCACGGTCCCTCTTCGCTGTAGCGGAACCAGACGTCCTCGAACTTGACCTCTCCCCGGGAAGGAGTCGACAGGCGCTCGAGACGCTCAAGACGCTCATTATCCCCGACGGTGACGGGTTCATCCAGCAGCTTGAAGATCCGCTCCGACGAGGCCATCGCGCTCTGCAGCAGGTTGAACTTCTCGGCGAGGTCCTGCAGCGGCTGGAAGAAGCGCCGGGTGAGCTGGATGAAGGCCGCGAGGACGCCGACGGTGAGCGTGCCGTCGAACGCGCGGGCGCCGCCGTACCAGAGCAGCAGGGCGATCGCGATGGCCGCCAGCACCTCGATGATCGGGAAGAAGACGGCATAGATGGTGATCGACCGGAGGTGGGCCTCGAGGTGGTCGCGATTCGCCGCCGTGAACCCGTTCAGCGCCGCCTGCTCCCGCCCGAACAGCTGCACCACCCGCATCCCGGCGAGGTGCTCCTGCAGATAACTGTTGAGCCGCGCGACCCGCGTCCGGATGTCGCGGAACGCCCCGCGCACCCTGCCCCGGAACACTGACGCGGTGAGGAGCACCCCCGGGATCACTGCGCACGCCACCAGCGTCAGGCGCCAATCCATCAGCGCCATCATCACCAGGATCAGGAGCAGCGTGAAGAGGTCGCCGATGACGGTCACGACCCCGCTCGACAGGAGCTCGTTGAGGGTCTCCACGTCGGAGGTGACCCGGGTGGTGAGCCGACCCACCGGGTGGCGGTCGAAATAGGGGATGGAGAGCCGCTGCACCTTGTCGAAGATGTCGCGCCGGAGATCGTGCATCACCCGCTGCCCGATCAGGGTGGTGAGCACCGCCCCGGCGTACTCGGCGAAGAACTCGAGGACCAGCGACACCGCGAGCACAGCGGCGAGCGTGGCGAGGAGTCCCGGGTCCTTGTGCGGTATGGCGACGTCGATCGCCTGCTGCAGCACTCGGGGGCCCACCAGGCTGAGTGCAGAGCTGCAGAGCAGCACAACGAGCGCGCCGGCACCGAAGAGCCAGACGGGCCGCAGGTACTTGAGCAGTCGCCGGAGCAACGCGGCATCGAGCGTGCCGCCGACGGCATCTTCCGCGATCTGGCTCACGCGGGCACGCTTTCGTCGTCGCCCACGCCGGCGTCCTCGAGTCCGCGGAGTCCCGTGCGCACCCAGGTGGAAAAGACATATGCTCCGGCACCGATGGTCCAGTAGCTCAGGGTGAGTCGCCAGATCAGGGTATAGAGCGGCACCACCTCGCGCGGCACATACACCGACATCACCGCCGCCGAGAGCAATTCCGCGATCCCCGAGGCACCAGGAGTCGGCGCGAAATAGAGCAGGAAGGTGATAAGGGTCTGGAGTAGCAGGACATCCAGGAAATGGGCCTGGATCCCGACCGCACGCAGCGCGACGTAGCCCGCCAGGAGCTTATTGGCGTGCGACGGCGCGGAGATGATCACGGCCCAGAAGAGCGACATCCACCCGCGGAGCGTGTTGAACCTCAGGATGCTCCCGTGGGCCTGGTCGATCCCCACCTCGAGCTTCTCGAGCCGCGCCGCGATCCCTTGATGCCGAGCACCGGCCCAGCGCGCCAGCCGGTGGATGAGATCGCGCACCAGCCCGGGGAAGACCATCACCACCACCATCACGACGCCCAGGCCGGCGAAGATCCCGAGCGACCCGAGGAACAGGTCGTACAGCGAGAGCCCCAGGACGTCTCCCTTGGCGCCGAGCGACTGCCCCGCGCCGAGGAGGATCGCCAGCGGTCCCGCGATGGCGAAAAAGATGATCGTCGCGATGAAGGTCATGAGCGTCGAGGTCATCGCCACCGGCACCGGGATCCCGTACCGACGCATGGTATAGATCATCATCGGCGCCGCGCCCGACTGGAACGGTGTGAGGTAGCTGCCCCACGCGCCCATCCCCCCGGCGAGGAACAACCCGCCCAACGGCGGGTCTCGATGCACCTCCCGGGTCACGACCCAGAGTCGGAGGCCGCCGCCGAACCAGTCCATCGAGGCGAGGCCAAGCCCCACGAGGACCCACCCCCAGTGGATCCGCCCCACCGAGGCCAGGAACTCCGGGAGATCGTCACCATAGAGGAGGACCCCGGCGTACCCGATGATCGAGGTAATGACGAAGATCTCGAACCCGCGGCGCAGGAGCTTGGGAGTGAGGACGGCGGGCATTCCGAAAGATAGTGAGCAGTGAGCGGTAAGCGGTAAGCGGGGGGTCTTTGGCGCGAGTGTCATCCCGAGCCTTGTCCTGAGCGCAGCGAAGGAACAGCGAGGGGTCTGGGTCGCTTCGCTCGGGATGACACCCGTCGGGGGCGAGATCCCTGTCACTCTCGACCCGCTCACCGCTTACCGCTCACCGCTCACCATTATCTTCCCACCGTGTCCGCACCCGTCATCCGCATCGTCAACGCCCGCCAGCACAACCTCAAGGGCATCACGGTCGACCTGCCGCGCCGCGCGCTCATCGCGATCACGGGCCCGTCCGGCTCGGGCAAGAGCTCGCTCGCGTTCGACACCCTCTACGCCGAAGGTCAGCGACGCTATATCGAGTCGCTGTCGACCTACGCCAAGCAGTTCCTCGAGCGGATGCCGAAACCGCTGGTCGACCGGCTCGAAGGGATCGCCCCCTCGGTCGCGATCGAGCAGCGGAATCCTACGGTCTCGAGCCGCTCCACCGTCGGGACCGCCACGGAGGTCTACGACCACCTGCGACTCCTCTGGGCCCGGGTCGGTGAGCAGTTCTGCCTCGTCTGCGGTGGTGCGGTCCGGGTGGACGGCCCCAGCCGGGCCGCCGATGCGGTGTTGGCCGCGGCCTCCGGACGCCTGCAGGTGGCGTTTCCCCTCCCGGCCTCCATGCGTGGCGATCATCGCCTCGTGCTCGAGAACCTCCGCGCCCTCGGCTTCGTGCGGGTGCAGGTCGATGGCGCACCACATCACCTGGACGAGCTCCCCGAAGGGCTCGATCTCCACGAAGCGGCCGAGGTGCTCGTCATCGTCGACCGGCTGACGACGGATGCGACGGTGCGGGGCCGGCTGGTCGACGCCATCGCGACCGCGTTCGGCGAAGGCGAAGGGGTCGCGATCGTACTGTCGGAGTCGACCCACGACTCACGACCCACGACCCGCTTCCGTTTCACCGAGTTCCCCTCGTGCAGTACCTGCGACACCCCGGCACCGGTGATCACGCCGGCGCTCTTCTCATTCAACAACCCGCGGGGCGCCTGCCCTGGGTGCAAGGGCTTCGGCGCGGTACTCGAGTACGACGAGTCCCTCGTCATCCCCGACCCCCGCCGCTCATTGGCGGAGGGAGCGATCGACCCGTGGACCAAGCCGCGCTACGAGACCCGGCGCAAGCTCCTGCTCGACGCCGCCAAGAAGCTCGGCGCGCCCGCCGACCTGCCGTGGAGCAAGCTCAAGAAGACGGTCCAGCGCGAGCTCCTGTACGGCAAGGTCGGCCGATATCAGGGGATCTTCCCCTTCCTGAAAGGGCTCGAAGAGAAGCGCTACAAGCAGTACATCCGCGTCTTCCTCCGGCAGTACCAGCTCGCCAGGACCTGCCCGGTGTGCCTGGGGACCCGCCTCAATCCTGAGGCGCTCGCCGTGAAGGTCAGCGGGAGGACCATCGCCGAGGTGGCGGCGCTCCCCCTCGACCAGCTCGGAGGCTGGCTCCACAACGTCGAGTGGACACCATCGCAGAAACAGATCGCCCAGCTCGTCTTCACCCAGCTCGATGCCCGGGTCTCGTTCCTGCTCGACACCGGGCTCGGCTATCTCACCCTCGATCGGCAGACCCGGACCCTTTCGGGCGGCGAGGCGCAGCGCATCGCCCTCTCCAACGCCCTCGGGGCAAGCCTGGTCGATGCGCTGTATGTGCTCGATGAACCGTCGATCGGACTCCATCCCCGAGACATCGACCGGCTGTTGTCGCTCCTGACCCGGCTCCGCGATGGCGGGAACACCGTCGTGGTGGTGGAACACGACCTTGCCGCGATCAGGCATGCCGACTTCATGCTCGAGTTCGGTCCCGGTGCGGGAGAACACGGCGGACAGGTGGTGTATGCCGGTCCTCCCATGGACGCGGGGGACTCGCTCACCGGCCAGTACCTGTCGGGACGGAAACGGATCGGCGTGCCCAGCGTGCGGCGACCTCCGGGCCCGGCGTGGCTCAAGATCCGGGGCGCCAGGCTCCACAACCTCCTGGGCGTCGACGCCGACATCCCCCTCGGCGTCATCACAGTCGTGACCGGGGTATCGGGGTCGGGGAAGAGCACCCTGGTGCACGACGTACTCTATCGTCGGCTGGCGGAGCAGATCCGGGGAGACCACGGCGCCAAGGCGCATCTGGGCGAAGCGGTGGGCGACGTGACCGCGCTCGAAGGAGCCGGGCTGGTCGAGGACGTGCTCCTCATCGACCAGGAGCCGATCGGCCGGAGCCCGCGTTCCAACCCGATCACCTACGTCAAGGCATTCGACGAGATCCGGGCGCTCTATGCTGCCCAGGGGGTGTCGCTGCAGCGCGGGTACACACCCAGCACCTTCTCGTTCAATCTCGAGGGGGGACGCTGCGAAGCGTGCGAAGGGGCCGGCGCCGTGCAGGTCGAGATGGTATTCCTGGCCGACGTCTTCGTCCCCTGCGAAACCTGCAACGGCACCCGCTTCAAGCGCGAAGTGCTCGACGTCAAGATCAAGGGACAGTCCATCGCCGACGTGCTCCAGTGGACCGTCGAAGAAGCCCTGGCCCGCTTCCGGCACCAGAAGAAGCTCGGCGCCGCCTTGCACCAGCTCCAGGCGGTCGGGCTGGGGTATCTCCGGCTCGGCCAGCCGGCGACGACCTTGTCGGGAGGAGAGGCGCAGCGGCTCAAGATCGCGCGGGAGCTGATCGCCGCCGGGAAGCGGAAGGGACGAAAGGTCTATATCCTCGACGAGCCGACCACCGGACTGCACCTGGATGATGTGCGGGTGCTGATCCAGGTGCTCGACAAGCTGGTGGACGCGGGGAACACCGTGATCCTCATCGAGCACCACCTCGACGTGATCAAGCGGGCCGACTGGATCATCGACATGGGTCCCGAAGCCGGCAGCGGCGGCGGAACGGTCGTGGCGCAGGGAACGCCGGAGGAGATCGTCCAGGTCGCGGCGTCACACACTGGGCGGTACCTGCGCGAGCTATTGGTCGAGCACGCACCTTGAGTTCACCACGGAAGACCGGAGGGGCACGGAGACTGACGGAGGACAGACGTTATTGTGGTCTCACGAGGAGCTCCCCCTTGAGACCACAAAGCTCTTGCAGTACTCCGTGAAGCTCCGTGCCCCTCCGGTCCTCCGTGGTGAATTCAGCCCGCCACCTCACTCCTGAGCAGGTCCCAAGTGGCCCGGACGACGCGTTCGGATGCCTGCAGCGACCCGATGCTCCAACGGATCGCATACTTCCCCTTGAGCGTCGTGTGGGTGAGCAGCGCTTTCCCCGACGCGTTGACGCGCGCGAGCAGCTGGCGGTTGAGTTCGTCGACCTTCGGGTCGTCCGCTGCCATCCCTTTCGGCCGATAGCGGAAGCAGACCAGCCCGAACGGGCTCGGCGCCAGCACCTCGAAGTCGGGGTCTTCCTCCACCCACCGCCGCACCAGCGCCGCGAGCCGGATATGCTCGCGCAACACCTGGCGCAGTCCCTCCACCCCGAAATCACGGATCACGAACCAGAGCTTGAGCGCGCGGAATCGCCGACCGAGGGGGATGCCCCAGTCGCGGAAATTGGCGACCTCGTCGTCGGCCGACCACTTGAGGTACTCGGGATTCGCGCCGCAGGTGGCGATCAGGTGCCCCGGGTCCTTCACGAAGTAGGCCGAGCAGTCGAACTGGGCGAAGAGCCACTTGTGAGGGTTGAAAACGTAGGAGTCGGCGTGCTCGACTCCCTTGAAGTGCGGGCGAAGCTCGGGGAGGATCGCGGCACTCCCCGCATACGCCGCATCGATGTGGAGCCAGGCACCGTATTCCTGCGCCACCTTGGCGATCGCGGTCACGTCGTCGACCCCGGTGGAGCTGGTCGTCCCGATCGTCGCCACCACGGCGCAGGGGATCATCCCCGCCGCGCGGTCCGCCGCCATCGCCTGAGCCAGCTCGTCCACCCTCATGGCGAACTTCTCGTCGGTCGTGATCTTTCGGAGCCGCCCCTCGCCGAGTCCGGCCAGGCGGACCGCCTTGTCGATCGAGCTGTGGGCCTCCGCGGAAGCGTAGACCACGAGCTTGTCGGCGCCCGGGGCCGCCGCGCCCTCCTTGGCGAACCGGAAATCCGTCGCCCGCTCCCTGGCTTCGAGCAGCGCCACCAGAGTTGCACTTGATGCGGTGTCCTGCAGCACCCCCGTGAATGTGTCGGGGAGCCCCACCATCTGGCGGAGCCACTCCATCATCGCCTGCTCGGTCTCGGTGGCCGCGGGCGAGGTGTTCCACGACATGCACTGCGCCCCCATCGCGGCGGTGAGCATCTCGGCCAGGATCGAGGCGGGACTGTGGTCGCCCGGGAAGTAGGCGAAGAAGGCGGGATGATCCCAGTGCGTCATCCCCGGGAGCACGATCCGCTCGAAGTCGGCCATCACCCGGTCGAACGGCTCCGCCCGCTCCGGCGCTGTGCTCGGCAGGGCGCGCCGGACGTCCCCCGGCTTCGTCTCCGGAGATACCCGACGCTGCTCGAGAGTCTCGAGATAGTCGGCCATCCAGTCGGCCAGACGGTGGGCGTTCTCGCGGAATTGCTTCAAGTCCATCACAGGTCGGATCTCCTGGCTGTTGGCTACTGGCTACTGGCCGCTCCGGTCTGATTTGAGACCGTTAGCTTTCAGCGCCGTCCGCCGAATCTACTGTGATCAGCCAGCAGCCAGCAGCCAGAAGCCCATGTCACTTTACTACACCCTGATCCCAACCGCCCTCGGACCCCTCGGCCTCGGCTGGAGCGATGCCGGGATCCGGTACATCTACCTCCCCGAGGCGACTCCCGAGGAGACCGCCGCGCGGCTCGAGGCCAAGGGATTCAAGAAGCGCCGCCAGGTCGCGAAGCACCTCGATCACTCCGCCAAGCGTATCGCTCAGCATCTCCGCGGCCGGCCGGTGGACCTGAACGAGGTAGTGCTCGACCTCGATCACCTCCCGGAAACACGGCGCACGATCTACAACACGCTCCGGAAGGTCTCCTCGGGCACCACGCTCACCTATGGAGAGCTGGCCGAGCGCGCTGGGATGCCAGGCACCCAGCAGTCGGTCGGCACCGCGATGGGAGAGAACCCCTGCCCCGTCGTGATCCCCTGTCATCGCGTCCTGCCCGCCGGAGGCAAACTCGGCAACTACTCGGGACCCGGAGGCGCCGAGACCAAGGCGCGGATCCTCCGCATCGAGGGGATGAACGTCTGGGCACCCCGGGTGGCACCGAAGCGCCACGCCGACGGCCTCGAGTACGACTGGCACGAAGCGGTGCGGCACCTCTCCAAGGCCGATCCGATCCTGGCCAAGCACTTCAAGCGCCTCAAAGGGGAAAAGCTCGAGGCCCGCGCGATGGAGGACCCGTTCCTCTACCTCGCACGCTCCATCACCTTCCAGCAGCTCGCCGGCGCCGCGGCCCGCACCATCTGGGGACGCGTCCTCGACCGCTTCGCCGCCGAGGGCGGGGCGACCCGCCCCGCCGTCCCCACCCCCGAGGCGATGCTCGCGATGCCCGAACTGGAGCTCCGCTCCGCCGGCCTCTCTGCCGCCAAGACCGCCGCAATGAAGGACCTCGCCACCAAGGCGCTGGATGGGATCATCCCCCACACCAAGGACCTGGCGAAGATGAGCGATGACGAGATCGTCGCTCGCCTCTCCGCCGTGCGCGGTGTCGGCCGCTGGACAGTCGAGATGACCCTCATGTTCCGCCTCGGCCGCCCCGACGTCCTCCCCGTCGACGACCTCGGCGTGCGGAACGGCTTCGACCGGGTCCACGGCCGGAACAAGAAGGTGACCCCGCGCGAACTCACCGCGTACGCCGAGCGGTGGCGCCCGTATCGGACGGTGGGGAGCTGGCTGATGTGGCGGGTGCTTGAAGAAACCACGTAAGCGGTGAGCGGGGCCCAACAGCACCGCGGAGCCCCCCGCTCACTGCTCACCGCTCACCGCTTACCTTAGTGTGATGCGCCCCCGCCTCCTCTTCCTCCTCAAGTACGCGCTCTTCTGGCTCGGCTTGTTCGTGGCGGGGAAACTGATCTTCCTGGCCTGGTTCTATCCCCAGACCGCCGCTCTCCCTTTCACCACCACGTTCGGCATCATCACCCACGGACTCCGGATGGACGGTGCCGCGACGGCCTACATCTCCGCCGTCCCGTTCCTCCTCGTGATGCTTTCGTCGTTCGTTCCCTGGCATTACATCCGGCCGGTGATCTTCTGGTTCACCGTGGTGGTCCTCATCTACACCGCGGGCCTGACCATGGGAGACCTGGAGCTCTATAAGGAATGGGGCTCCCGGATCGACGCCACCTGGCTGCAGTACCTCCGCACCCCCGCCGAGATGGGGGCGAGCATCGAATCGTCGCCGCTCTGGCTCCTCTTCGGGATGATAGGGGTGATGTCGGGGGTGGCCATCTGGGTGTTGCGCCGGTGGATCCTCCCGTCGGCGGAGTCGATGCCGATCGGTGGCTGGGTCGACCGGGTCCTGAGCGCCCTCACCTGCGCGCTCGCGTCCGCGCTGCTCATCATTCCCGCCCGCGGCGGTCTCCAGCTCGCACCGATCAATCACAGCACCGTCTACTTCTCCGAGAGTGACTTCGCCAACCAGGCGGCGGTCAATGTGGCGTGGAGCTTCTTCAACGGTCTCTACCGGCACGACGAGGACCGGACCAATCCCTACATCGTGATGCCGGACTCCACCGCGCAGGCGGTCCGCGACTCCCTCCTGTCACGCGGCGGCATGCCCCCGACCCGGCAGCTCCTTCGGATCGCGCGGCCCAACGTCATCGTGATCCTCTGGGAAGGGTTCACCAACAAGGCGATCGGATCACTCGGCGGTCTGACCGGGGTCGTGCCCCGCTTCGATTCGCTGGTGGGGACGGGGGTGCTCTTCGACCGATTCTATGCTTCGGGGAACCGGACCGACAAGGGTCTCGCCGCGCTCCTGAGCAGCTATCCTCCGCTCCCTAACACCTCGATCGTCAAGGAACCTCGGAAGTACGTCGGCCTCCCGGGACTGGGCCGCACTTTCCGTGACGCCGGCTACACCACCGAGTTCCTCTATGGTGGGGAGCTCGAGTTCGCGAATATCCGGGCCTTCGTGCTCAACGACGGCTTTTCGACCCTGGTGGACAAGGGAAGCTTCCCACCCAGCAGCTGGAACTCGAAGTGGGGCGCCCACGATCACGTCCTGTTCCGGCGCATCCTGGCCGACGCGGACCGCGCCAAAGCCCCCTTCCTGTTCACCGCCCTGACCCTCTCGAGCCACGAGCCATACGACATCCCGGTCCCCTTCGCCCTCGGCGATTCGACCAAGACGGCCAAGTACCTGAGCTCGCTCCACTACGTCGATTCCGCCCTCGGCGACTTCATCGCTCAGGCCTCGACCCGACCCTGGTGGAACTCGACCGTGGTGATCATCCTCGCCGACCATGGGCACCGACTGCCGAGCGTCGAGCTCACCAGCGATCCGTACCGGGAGGAGACCCACCACATCCCCCTCCTCTGGCTCGGCGGCGCCCTCGCGCAGCGAGGCGTGCGGGTACACGAGCTCGGGGACCAGACCGACCTCGCTCCGACGATCCTCGCGCAGGTTGGGCTCCCGTACGCGGAGTTCCGGTGGGGGCAGGATATGTTCGCACCGGGGCGGACTCCGTTCGCGTACTACACGTTCAATGACGGGTTCGGGTACATCACCGAGCGGGGAGGATTGATGTGGGACAACGTGGGGATGCGGGTGCTCCGGAGCTTCGGCACCACCGACTCCCTCGACCAGCGTGCTGGTGCCGCACTGCAACAGCTCTTCGTGGGAGACTTTGTTGCGCGATGACAACTCGTTCACCACGGAGGATCGGAGATACACGGAGACCCACGGAGGACTGCAACTGCTTGATGTTGTGGTAACGGTGGGGAGCTCCCCTTGAGACCACAACGATCGCTTTTCTCCGTGCATCTCCGTGTGCCTCCGATACTCCGTGGTGAACAAGCCCCGCCACCCCGCCCCAATCCAATGCCCGAGCTACCTGAGTAGCTTTTCGGGGGAGATTTAGTCGCGCGATGACAACTCGTTCACCACGGAGGATCGGAGATACACGGAGACCCACGGAGAACTGCAACTGCTTAATGTTGTGGTAACGGTGGGGAGCTCCCCTTGAGACCACAACGATTGCCTTTCTCCGTGCATCTCCGTGTGCCTCCGAGCCTCCGTGGTGAACAAGCCCCGCCACCCCGCCCCGATCCAATGCCCGAGCTACCTGACATCGAAGCCTATCGCGAAGCTCTGACGATCGCCTGCGTAGGGCGGCCGCTCGAAGGGATCAGGCTCTCGACCCCCTTCCTGCTTCGCAGCGTCGCCCCGCCCCTCGCCGAATTCGTCGGTCAGGAGCTCACGGGAGTCTCGCGGATCGGCAAGCGCCTCGCGTTCGAGTTCCCCCGCGAGCGCTTCCTCGTCCTCCACCTGATGATCGCCGGACGGCTTAGGTGGAAGAAGAAGGGCGCGAAGGCGCCGGGAAAGATCGGCCTGGCCACTTTCGACTTTCCCGACGGCACTCTCCTCCTCACCGAGGCGGGGACTAAGAGGCGGGCGTCGTTGCATGCGGTCGAGGGACGGGCGGGACTTGAGCCGTTCATTCGAGGCGGGCTCGAGCCGATGGCGGCGACGGCGGCCGAGTTCAGCGCACGCCTCCGGCTCGAGAACCACATGCTCAAGCGCGCGCTGACCGATCCTCGACTCTTTTCGGGGATCGGGAATGCCTATTCGGATGAGATCCTTCATCGGGCGCAGCTCTCACCACTCAAGCTCACCAGCAAGCTGAGCGACCTTGAGACCGAGGAACTTCGCGACGCGACCGTGGCGCTACTGGGGGAGTGGACCGATCGGTTGGTGGCCGAAACGCGCGTGGCGTTCCCGGAAAAGGTGACCGCGTTCCGGCCCGAGTTCGCGGTGCACGGAAAGTACCGGGAGCCGTGCCCCGTTTGCGGGAGCCCGGTCCAGCGGATCAGGTATGCTGACAACGAGACCAATTACTGCCCCACCTGTCAGACCGATGGCAAGCTCCTGGCGGACAGGGCGTTGAGCCGGCTCCTGAAGGAAGACTGGCCCCGGAGCCTGGAGGAATTGGACGAAAGGCTGGGGAACGCTTGAAATCGGGGGGTCGGGTCGATATTCTTCGCGCCCTTCCCGAGTAGCTCAGTTGGTAGAGCAGCTGACTGTTAATCAGCGGGTCACAGGTTCGAGTCCTGTCTCGGGAGCTCCGGCGCTGCAAGGATAAACCCTTGCGGCGCTTTGTTTTGCGTCCACCTGCGCTGGATCGGATCGCGTCAGGACGTCCCCCCCCAGAGTCGGGGGGCATCACGTGAGGGGATAACCAAAGGGTAACTTGACACCCCTCCTGCCGGCCTGGTTCGACTTCAAAGCGTTCTCCCTCCTGGGAGATTTTTTCTGGGGGGAGTTCATTCGCACGACTGCGGGATCTCCGGCACGTGGTTGACGAGGGCCGGAAGTTGTCATATTATAGTAGTCAAGAGATTACTTGAGTATATATGACCTATCCTGCACGCCGATTCAAGGACGCCATCTACGAGCAGCTCGCCCGGATCGGGAAAGCGACATCGAGCCCCCGTCGCCTGGAGCTGCTCGACCTGCTGGCCCAGGGGCCACGCACGGTGGAGGCCTTGGCCGAAGAGGCGGGGCAGACGCTTGCGAACACCTCCCAGCACCTCCAGATCCTGAAGGACGCCCGACTCGTTGAGGCGAAGAAGCACGGGCTCTACGTCACCTATCGCGTTGCGGACCTTCGGGTGACGCAATTCTACCGTGAGCTTCGTCTGCTGGCCGAGTCGAGGGTGGCCGAGATCGCGCGGGTGACCAAGGAGTTCCTGAAGAGTCGCGGACAATTCGAAGCGGTGGACCAGGAGGCCCTCATGGCCAGGGTGGCTGCGGGGGAGGCACGGGTGATCGACGTGCGGCCGGTGGAGGAGTATCGGGCCGGGCACATCCCCGGCGCTATCTCATTCCCAATGGTCGAACTCGAGCGCCGCCTGGCCGAACTCCCGAAGCGGCGGGAGATCGTGGCATACTGCCGGGGGCCGTACTGCGTGCTGGCCGTCGAGGCGGTCACCCGGCTTCGGGCCAAGGGATATCGAGCAGTACGACTGGAGGCCGGGATCCCCGATTGGCGCGCTCGCGGCCTCACCGTAGTGACCGGTGACGAGGCTCAGACGCCGCGGCGGCGGCAACGTGCACACGGAGACCAACGATGAAGTCCCTGCTGATCCTCAACGACCCACCGTACGGCACGGAACGGTCCTACAACGGCCTCCGCCTCGCCGGCGCCCTTGCGAAACGGCCGACCGAGGAGGTGCGGGTCTTCCTGATGGGCGACTCGGCGGCCTGCGCCCGATCCGGTCAGAAGGTGCCCCAAGGGTACTACAACATCGAGCGAATGCTCCAAGTGGTGATTCAGAACCGTGGCGAGGTAGGGGTCTGCAGCGGCTGCATGGACGCACGCGGTCTGCAGGACGCGGACCTGGTCGAGAGGGCACGCAGGAGCTCCCTCGACGAACTCGCCGACTGGACGGTGTGGGCGGATCACGTGCTGGTCTTCTAGGGGGTCGCATATGGCTGGAAGAACTGTTCTCGTCCTGGGGGGTGGCGTCGGCGGTGTGGTCGCGGCAACTCGCCTGCGGGCACTCCTACCTCAAGCGGATCGTGTCGTCCTGATCGACCGGGAACCGCGGCACTTGTTCCAGCCTTCCCTGCTCTGGCTCGCGACCGGCGCGCGCACGGCGGAGGAGATCCAGAGACCGTTGGCTCGCTTGGCTCGGAAGGGGATCGAGGTCGTGCAGGCGGACGTGCAGGCGATCGACCCTTCGCGCCGCGTCGTCACGGCCGGGGGACGCGACTTTGCCGGCGATGCCATCATCGTCTCCCTCGGTGCGGAACTCGCACCAGAGATGATCCCCGGGCTCGCGGAGAGTGGGCACAATCTCTATTCCCTCCGGGGCGCCGAGGCGATCCGTGATGGGCTCAGGTCGCTCCGCGCCGGACGGGTGGTAGTGCTTACCGCCGCCCCAGCCTACAAGTGTCCGGCAGCCCCCTATGAGGCCGCCATGCTGATCGAGGCCTTCCTCCGTCGGCAGGATGCGAAGGTAAGGGTCGATCTCTATGCGGCTGAGCCGGGGCCGATGGGTGTCGCTGGGCCCGCGGTCTCCGCCGCAGTGCGGCAGACCGTGGAGAGCAAGGGGATCGGATACCACCCTGACCACCAGATCACCAAGGTGGATCCCACCCTCCGCGTGCTGACCTTCGCCAACGGAGCCACCGCGCCGTTCGATCTTTTGGTATACGTCCCGCCACATCGTGCCCCCGCCGTGATCCGGGCGTCTGCGCTTGCGGGGGAGACCGGATGGGTGAACGTGGACCGGAACACCTTCGCAACCTCCTTTGCCGGTGTCTACGCCATCGGCGACGTGACCACGGTCCCGCTCACGATAGGAAAGCCCCTCCCGAAGGCGGGGGTGTTCGCTCACCGCCAGGCGGAAGTAGTGGCGGCGAATATTGCCGCAGCGTGGGCAGAGCGGCCGCGCACCCGCACCTTCGACGGGCACGGTGAGTGCTTCCTGGAGACCGGAGGCGGCATGGCCGGATTCGGAGCGGGCAATTTCTATGGTGAACCGACACCGATGATCACACTGCGCGGGCCCAACCGGTGGTGGCACTGGGGGAAGGTGCTGTTCGAGTGGTCGTGGCTTCGGAGATGGGTCTGAGACTCGCAACTCACGGTCGATCAACTCCCCGGGGGGTCCCATGAGAAACACCATTTCTGCGACGACACGCCGCCGCCTCGACATCCAGGGCTTCGAATGCGTGGAAGACGTCGCCCTCGCACCTGTGGCGCCCTGGTTGCGAATGGCGTTCGGGCTCTGCACGGCGCTCGCCGGGATCGGGACCCTGCTGGCGTCGCCCACGATCCTGTGGATGCTGGTGGCGATTGCCACCCTCGGGGCACTCTTCCCGGTCCACCCATTCGACCTGCTCTACAATCATGGGATACGAAGACTCACCGGCACCCCACCCCTGCCGCACCGCGGCGCTCCATCCCGCTTCGCCTGCGGCCTGGGCGCGGTCTGGCTAATGGCGACCATTTGGGCGTTCCACGCGGGGCTCGCATCCCTCGGGTATGTCCTCGGCGGGCTCCTGACGGGGGTGGCTACGTTGGTGAGCACGACGGATATCTGCATTCCCTCACTGATCTACCGACTCGCGTTCGGATTCCCCGACCGACGTAGCGGGCCTGCCTGATGCACCGGCCTGGGACCGCCGGCACGTGCTTCTCAGTATCTCTGAGTACTTGCCTGTTATTCAGCGGGTCACAGGTTCGAGTCCTGTCTCGGGAGCTCCAGTGCTGCAAGGCTAAACCCTTGCGGCGCTTTGCTTTGCGTGCCTGGCTGTTGTATCGAAGCCGGTCGAGGCGTACCCCCCAGGATCGGGAGGGGTATCGGCGTGAGGGGATAACTGAAGGGTAACTCGGCGACCCACACTTCGTTTCTGCCAGGAGGATCAACTCGGGTGGATTTGCCCATCCAGGGGTATGAGCGACGCTTCACCCAGATTCTGACACATTCCTTAGAATGCCGGTGTAGATTGCGCATGTGACGTATCGATCATTGGGACCCCTCGCCCGCCGTCTCATCGCGGCTTTGGCCCTGCTCACCACAATGAGCACGGTCGCGGCACCGGTGTGCGCGGCAATGGCAGCGGACCGCGCACCCACGGATCATTGTGCCCCCGCCGACAACGGGCAGGCCCCGGATCACCTCCCGCCGATCTGCCTTCTCGGCGCCTGTGCCCCGCTTCCCCCGGTCCTGATGGTCGTTGTCTCACCCGGCGCTCCGACACTCACCCAGCCGGTCACGGCCGTGATCCACCTGACCTCGGCCGCACCGCAGCACGCCCCACCCCCTCCTCGAAGCTGACCCCACGCAGATGACATCCCTCCGCACATAGGTGCGGCGGGTCGTTCCATCTCTCATTCGCGCTCCACGCGCGTGGGTGCAGCATGGTATTCAAACCGCTCTTCTGGGTCGGGGTGTTGACCCTGATCGTCGCTCCCGTCCTGCATGGTCAGGACTCCGTTCCGGTGCTCCGGCTCGGCGACCTGTACCGTTCACTGCCGGCCGCGAGTCCCCGCATCGCCGCGGCGACCGCCCTGGCCCGCGCCGCCGAGTTTCGGATCGCGCCGGCCCGACGTCCCCCCGACCCGCAGGTGCAGGTCGGATGGATGAATCGAATGTTGCCTGGACTCGAGCGCAACGATCCCCTCGGGATGGACCAGATCCAGGTGATGCAGATGCTCCCGGTCGCGGGCCAGCTCGGTCTGGCCGGCCGGGCGGCGTCGGAACGCGCGGCTGCGGAGCACGCCCGAGCCACGGACGTGGAGTGGGAGGTCCGGGCCCGCGCGGCGATGGCGTACTATGACCTGTATCGGATGGATCGTTCCCTCGTCGTCGCTCACGAGACCCTGCGGCTCCTGCAGGACCTGCTGAAGCAGGCCGAGACGATGTATGGCGTCGGGGAGGGACGCCAGGCGGATGTGCTCCGGGCGCAGGTCGAGGTCGCGCGGATGACCGAGGAGATCCTCCGGATGGAGGCCGACCGCCTCGGCGCGGCCGCCCGGCTCAACGCCCTGGTCGCCCGTTCCCCGTACCAGGTCATCGGTACCCCGATGCTCCCCCGTTTCCCGGTCGAACTTCCCCCGCTCGACAGCCTGATCGCCAACGCCGACGCCCGCCGCCCGATGGTGCAGGTCGCCCAGGCGAACGTCCGCGCGGCCGATGCCGACGCCAAACGCGCGCGGCGCGAGATCTGGCCCGACTTGCAGGTCGGGGTACAATACGGCCAACGACCGATGGCCGACGGGAGCACCGACCGGATGGTGAGCCTGATGCTCGGTGCCAGTGTCCCGATCTTCGCTGGAAGCCGCCAACTCGCCATGCGACGGGAGGCCGAGGCGATGCGCACGATGGTCGGCGCGGAGCTGGAGGAGATGCGCGCCGACACCCGCGGCCGCGTGGGGGAGCTCCACGCGGTGGTGGAGCGCGCGCGGCGTCTCGGCGATCTCTACCGCGGGACGATCCTGCCGCAGGCCGACGCCACCGTCCTTTCCGCCCGCGCGGCGTATCGCGTTGGCGCGGTGGACTTCATGACCGTGCTGGACGACCAGATGACCGTCAACCGCTATCGCCAGGACCTCATCGCGCTCGACGCGGAGCGCGGCCAGTCGCTGGCCGAACTCGAGATGCTGCTCGGACGCGAACTCTTCGATCCATCGGCCGTGTCCGAAGATGGAGCCCCACGATGACCCCCTTCGATCCTTCCACTCCCATCCCTGACCCCCGCCCCTCACCGTTCGGCGCGGCGCGGCGAGGCCGACGGGGTCTGATCCTTCTGATCGGAGGCTTCGCGCTCACCGCGATCATCACCGTTGCCCTTCTCCGGCGGGCACCCGCCCCGTCGTCCGCGCCGAGCGAGGCGGACACGGCAGGGTCCGCCGAGATGCCGGTCCAGTTGAGCGACCGCAACGAGACCCGCATCGGGATCACCTTCGCTCCAGCGATCTGGGGTCCCCTGGGGCGGGAGGTCCGTGCCGTGGCCCAGGTGAACTTCGCCGAACCCCGAGTGCGGAGCGTCGCGCTCCTCACCGAGGGGTGGGTGGACCAGTTGTATGTGGACTTCACCGGGCAGAGTGTCCGCCGGGGAGATCCGCTCTTCAGCATCTACGCCCCGATGATCGTGGCGGCCGAAGAGGAACTGTTGTTGGCCAAAGGGCTCGCGGGCGATGTCGCGGGCGGCACGCCGGAGGCGGCCAAAAGTGCTGCGGACCTGGTCGTAGCGGCACGACGCCGGCTGCGCTACTGGGGCGTGCCGCAGGACGAGATCGATCGTCTGGAGACCTCCGGCGAGGTCCACCGGACGGTGACCTTCCGCTCGCCGTTCACCGGGGTGGTGATCGACAAGGCGGTCGTGGCGGGCCAACGACTGATGCCGGGAGATGTCGCGTACCGCATCGCCGACCTCGATGTGGTCTGGCTCGAGGGTGAGGTGTTCGAACAGGACCTGCCCGGCGTGCACCTCGGCCTCGCCATCACCGCGGAGTTCACCGCCCTCCCGGGCGACATCCGTCGCGGCCGGGTCACCTACATCTATCCGACCGTCGACCCCCAGACGCGGACCGCACGGATCAGGGTGGAGATGGCCAATCCCGGACTCGCGCTCAAACCTGGGATGTACGGCACCATCCGGTTCACCACGCCAGGCAGGCCGACCCTTACCGTGCCTCGTTCCGCCGTGCTGAGCACCGGGGAGCGAAGCCTCGTCTTCGTCCGGGGGGCGGACGGCAGCCTCACCCCCCGGACGGTCACGGTCGGGAGCGCCTCCGAGCAGCGGGTCGAGATCCTCTCCGGACTCGTGCGGGGTGACACCGTCGTGGCCTCGGGGACCTTTCTGCTGGATGCCGAGTCGAACCTCGGTTCGCTCCTGGGCGGAATGGGCAACATGCCAGGAATGGACGTGAAGGCACCGACCACCCGCCCAAGCACTTCGCCCGCGGCGCCGACGGACAGCATGCCAGGAATGGATATGACCAAGCCGACGCCCACCCCGACCCCAGCCGCCCCTTCGCCGACCGACCACTCCAAGATGAAGACCACACCGTGAGCGCCCGATGCTGAACCGGATCATCGCCTGGTCGATCGCCAATCGACTCCTGATCGGCCTCGCCACGCTGGCGGTCGTGGCGCTCGGCGTCATCGCCGTGCAACGCACCCCGCTCGAGGCGCTGCCGGACCTGAGCGACGTGCAGGTCATCGTCCAGGCCGACTTCAACGAACAGGCCCCCCGGATCGTCGAGGACCAGGTCACCTACCCCATCGCGGCCGAGATGCTCAAAGTGCCGGGCGCGAAGACGGTGCGCGGCTATTCGTTCTTCGGGGTCTCCTTCGTGTACATCATCTTCGAGGATGGGACCGACCTGTACTGGGCGCGGAGCCGGGTCCTCGAGTATCTGAGCGGGCTGAAGAGCAAGCTCCCGCCGAGCGTGACCCCGACCCTCGGCCCGGACGCCACCGGGCTGGGATGGGTGTATCAATACGCCCTGGAGGACACGACAGGGCGCATGAGCCTGGCGGAGCTCCGGAGCGTGCAGGACTGGTACCTCCGCTACGCGCTGACCGCGGTGCCGGGGGTCTCCGAGGTCGCCTCGATCGGCGGATTCGAGAAGCAGTACCAGGTAGATATCGACCCCGCGAAACTCCAGGGCTATGGCATCCCCATCACTCGGGTGATGAGCGCCATCCAGAATGCCAACGCCGATGTGGGGGCGATGGTGATGGAGCTGGGCGAGCGGGAATACATGGTGCGCGGGCTCGGCTACCTCCGTTCCCTCTCCGACATCGAGGAGGTGGTGGTCGGGGCCACGGCGAACGGCACTCCCATCCGGGTGGCAGAACTGGGCCGGGTGAGCGTCGGGCCGGCGGTGCGCCGCGGGATCGCCGAAATGGACGGGCGCGGGGACGCCGTCGGCGGGATCGTGATCATGCGATTCGGCGAGAACGCCCTCACCACCATCCGCGCGATCAAGGCGAAGCTGCTGCAGATCCAGGCCAGCCTCCCTCCGGGCGTGGTCGTCCGGCCGATGTACGACCGCAGCGACCTCATCGAGCGCGCGATCGCCACCCTCCGCGACAAACTGCTCGAGGAGTGCCTGATCGTCGCGCTGGTGTGCCTCGCCTTCCTCCTGCACGCCCGATCGGCGCTGGTCGCCATCGTGACCCTGCCGGTCGGCATCCTGATGGCCTTCATCGCGATGCGGTCGATCGGGGTCGGCGCGGACATCATGTCGCTGGGCGGGATCGCGATCGCCATCGGAGCGATGATCGATGCGGCGATCGTGATGATCGAGAACATGCACAAACACCTCGAACGCGCGGTCGAGGCCAAGGTCCCGACCGCGGGACGAGACCGCCCGCCGTCATTCGACACCGGAGTCCTGACCACCAGCGAGCGGTGGACCGTGGTGATGGAGTCGGCCCGCGAGGTCGGCCCGGCCCTCTTCTTCTCGCTCCTGATCATCACCGTGAGCTTCATCCCGGTCTTTTCGCTCCAAGGGCAGGAAGGGCGACTCTTCAAGCCGCTCGCCTTCACCAAGACATTCGCGATGGCCGCGGCAAGCATACTCTCCCTCACACTGGTGCCGGTAGCGATGGGGCTCTTCATCCGGGGTCGGGTCTTCCGGGAACAGGCCAACCCGCTCAACCGCTTCCTCATCGGGGTCTATCGACCGATCCTCGCGGCAGTGTTGAGGCACCGCGCGGTGACGATCGCGGCCGCAGGTGCCGTTCTGGTACTCACCCTGGTCCCCTGGACGCGGATCGGAAGTGAATTCATGCCGCCGCTTCAGGAAGGCACCATCCTCTACATGCCGACCACCCTCCCCGGCGTCAGCGTCGCCCGCGCCCGGGAGATCCTCCGGATCCAGGACAGTCTCATCAAGACCTTCCCAGAAGTGGACCACGTCTGGGGAAAGGCAGGTCGGGCCACCACCGCGACCGACCCGGCGGGTCTCGACATGTTCGAGACCACCATCACCCTCAAGCCGGAGTCGGAGTGGCGCCCGGGCATGACCTACGAGCGCCTCCTGGCCGAGATGGATTCGACGGTGAAGCTCCCGGGGGTGACCAACGCCTGGACCATGCCGATCCGCGGACGGATCGATATGCTCGCCACCGGCATCCGGACCCCCGTCGGCATCAAGATCTTCGGCAACGACCTGGCGGAGCTTGAGCGACTCGGCAAAGAGGTCGAGCTGGCGGTGCAGGCCGTGCCAGGGACCCGAAGCGCCTTCGCGGAGCGGGCCGTCTCCGGCTACTACCTGGACATCGCGATCGACCGCGCGGCCGCGGCCCGCCACGGGCTGAACGTCGGGGACATCCAGACCGTGATCGCGACCGCGGTCGGCGGGATGACCATCACTCAAACCGTCGAGGGACGGGAGCGCTACGGCGTCCGCATCCGGTACCCGCAGGAACTCCGGGACACACCCGAGCGCCTGGCCTCGGTCCTCGTGCCGGTGGCTCACGGGATCGACGCCGGGAGCGGCGGGGCCGGGATGTCATCGGGGATGGGTGGCGCCACCCCGACCGGCGCGCCCGGTCGACAAGCGTACGTGCCCCTCGGCCAGGTCGCGACCATTGCACAGGTCGCCGGGCCGATGGTCGTACGCACCGAGGACGCGATCCCGACGGCATGGGTGTATGTGGACGTCATCGACCGCGACATCGGGAGCTACGTGGCGGAGGCCCAACAGGTCGTCGCCGAGCGCGTCCACCTGCCGACGGGGTATTCGCTGGTCTGGAGTGGGCAGTATGAATACATGCAGAGCGCGGCCACCCGACTGCGCCTCGTAATCCCGGCCACGCTGGCGATCATCTTCCTGCTGCTGTACCTCAATTTCAAGAGCGTGGGTGAGAGCGTCCTGGTGATGCTCTCCCTGCCCTTCGCCCTCGTGGGCGGGATCTGGTTCGTCTGGCTCCTCGGCTACAACTGGTCGGTCGCGGTGGCGATCGGCTTCATCGCACTGGCGGGGGTCGCCGCTGAGACAGGAGTGGTGATGCTCATCTACCTGGATCAGGCATGGAAAGCCCGCCAGGCGGCGGGGCGGCCCACCGTGTGGGACCTCTACACCGCCGTCATGGAGGGTGGGGCGGAGCGGGTACGCCCGAAGCTGATGACCGTCATCGCGATCATGGCGGGGCTCCTCCCGATCCTCTGGGGAAGCGGGGCCGGCGCCAGCGTGATGAAGCGGATCGCGGCCCCGATGGTGGGGGGGATGGTGAGCAGCACTCTGCTCACGCTGCTGGTGATCCCGGCACTGTATACGCTGTGGAAGGAGCGGGAACTCGCGCGGCAGGTGGACCCCGGCGCGACCCCCCTCGACCACCCTCATCCGGAGCATTCATGAACTGGCTGCCGATGCATAGCGGGCATCCGCTGATGATCCACCTGCCGCTCATCGCCCTCCCGATGGCGGTCATGGCGGATCTCCTTGAGGCGCGGAATCGAAGCCACCACCTGCGCCTTACTGGTTCCGTGCTCTGGGTCCTCGGCCTCC
>JBDSIR010000128.1:0-4501 GCA_039917855.1 Gemmatimonadales bacterium
GGGTCGAGGAAGAGGACCGACTTGGATGCCAGCATCATGATCTCACTTCGACAAGCTCCCCGTCAGTGGGCGGCGCTCCGTGAACCTCTCGCGAAAACGCGAAAGCACGAAGGTTCGCGAAAGGCGCCCAGTGATCGAAGGCCCCGGCTCAACTAGACGAATTTGGGGTTTTTGTGGTCTCAGCGGGGAGTTCCGCGCGACACCCACAAATTCTCATGGACGAACGGCACGGAGCGCCATTCAACAGAGACCTCTTCGCGTAACTTCGCGATCTCGCGTTTTCGCGCGAGGTTCACGGGACCGCACGGACTGTCTCGATGGTTCTATCAGCGCGAAACATCCTCCGCGCCGCCGGGAAATCCGATCAGCCGGCGGAGCTTGGTGAACCGCGCCTTCATCGCCTCCTCGTAGTCCTTGCCGGGTCCATTCCGTCCCGCGTAGCGGCGTTGATACCGCGCGTAGAGGTCGGGGAACTCCTCGGCCAGCTGGGGGAGGAAGCGGGCCCGTGCCGCGGGTCCGAGCCGGAGCGCCTGTCCGGAGGCCGAGGTGGCCCCCGCTTCCCGCGCGGCTCGGAGGAGCGCCTCCAGGGCCGCGTGCCCATCGGTGATGCCGGGGATGACCGGGGCCACCAGGAGCCCCACCGTCACACCGGCGTCGGTCAATGCTTTGAGCGCCCGGATCCGCGCGTGGGGCGCGGGGGAGCGGGCCTCGATGCGCCGGAGGAGCGCACCGTCGAGCGAGGCGCAGGAGATCAGCACCTTCACTCGGTGTTTCTTCGACAGCTGGGCCAGCAGTGCTGCATCGCGCGCCACCAGCGGCGACTTGGTGATGAGGCCGAGGGAGAGGCCGTCGTAGCGGAGGAAGTGCTCGAGGATCCGTCGCGTGAGCCGGAAGTGCCGCTCGGCCGGCTGATACGGATCGGTCGCGGTGCCGATGACGATGGTCCGGCCCTTCACCTCCGCCGGCCGGAAGGTCGTGGCGAGGACTTCGGGGGCCTCGGACTTGACGAGGATCTGCTTCTCGAAGGCGAGCCAGGGTGGGAGGTCGACAGCCTCTCCCCCCAACCCCCTCCCCCCCTCTCCCCCTGTCCCCCTCTCCGTTACGACCTCACCCCCCGGCATCCGCGCTGTTACAGCCCCTCCCCCCAACCCCCTCCCCCTGTCGGGGGAGGGGGAGGCGTTCCGTTCCATTGTCCACTTATGTGTTTCTCGTGCGTAGCAGTAGGCGCATCCGAACTCGCACCCCACATACGGATTGATCGACCAGAAGGGCATCTTGGTGCTGGCCGGCGCGTTGAGCACCGAGCGCACTAGGAGGGGGAGAAAGACGGTGCCGCGGGAGCGGGCGTCCAGCTCGGTCCAGGTGTCGGTGGTGGGGAGGAGGGGCAGTTGCATAAGAGACGCGCCTGGAGCCTGGCGCCTGGAGAGGCAAGGGGAGTTCCGTGCTTGTTCAACGGCACCGGAACTCTCCACGCCCTCTCTAGGCTCCAGGCCCCAGTCGCTCCTTCACTGGCATCGTCCCCAGCCGCAGTGCGCGCACGCCATGCACGACGACCCGCGCAGGATCGGCCCGGCGCACTCGGGGCAGACCTTGATGAGGGCCCAGGTCAGGGGGTTCTTGTCGGTGGCGGCCGGCGGGGTGGGGCGGGGGGCGGAAGGGGCGTGCATGGGAGGCTCCTCGGGTTCGATTTCTGGATACCGAAGATATACCGAAAATTCAATAAACGCAACAAATTTACCTAAGTGATTGCCTCGTAATGCCTTATGGAAATCTTTGCAGCATAAGACCTTGATCTATGATCGGTTTGGGTGGATCATGTGGGATCTCTTCTAGGGTCACCCATGTCTGCGAAGTACCGCGCCAATCTTCAGGGCCTGCAAAGCGAGTCTATTGGCTCCGTTATGCATCGGCTTGCGCAGGGGGTGGCACATCAGGGGTTTGCGACCCTACAAACGGCACAACTCAGTGCTTGGGAAGAGCAGCTCGGGGCACTTCGCGCGGCGGCCACATTCATGGGCGAGAATGGGGTTCAGATCGACCGATGGAGTGTACTACTCGAGTATTCAATACCTGGGGTTGATCGACGAGTTGACGCAGTGCTGATATATCACAATCTCGTGTTGGTCCTCGAATTCAAAACAGGGCTAGGAGAAGGATTGGCGAGTGCGAGAAGGCAAGTAGAAGACTACGCACTCGACTTGGCAGACTTTCATGGAGAGAGCGCAGAGGCGACTCTCATCCCAATTGTTGTGAGTATGGCGGTGGCGGAAGGAATGGTCCGTCCGTATGCCTCAGCGGCGCAAAGAGTACAGCCAATCCGACAGACGCCGCCGAGCGATCTCGGGCGGCTGCTCAAGTCGATTGCTGATGGTGTCGATATACAAATTGGAGCACCGATCGACCCCGCGAGATGGGATGCAGCGCCGTTTCGCCCTGTTCCGACGATTCTTCAAGCAGCGGCGACATTGTTCGCGCAGCACGAAGTAAGAGAGATTGCGGACGCTGGCGCCGACGTTGCAAACCTCACTGCTACAGCAGACGTGGTTGTCGACGCTGTTAAGTATGCAGAACGACACGGTAAGAAGGTTGTCTGTTTCATCACTGGAGTACCGGGCGCGGGGAAAACCCTAGCAGGCCTGAATGCAGTGCATAGTCCTGAACTGCGACGGCGGGAAGAGACGTCTGGACTCTTCTTGTCGGGAAATGGTCCCCTCGTAAAAGTGCTTCGTGAAGCCCTTGCCAAAGATATGGCACTTCGGAACGGCAACGCTCATGGAGCGTTGACTGCGGCAAGACAGCAAGCCGAGTCTTTCGTCATGGGGGTGCACACGTTCTTGGGCACGTATATGGCAGCGGAGAGGATTGGGCAGGCCCCGATTCAACGTCTCATCGTCTTCGATGAAGCTCAGAGGGCGTGGAATGCAGAACAGCGTCAGAGCTCGGGAGGCCCTGATGAGTCAGAACCGGAGAGTATCCTGTCTGTTATGGATCGACACTCGGATTGGGGGGTTGTGGTGTGTCTGATCGGAGGAGGCCAGGAGATTCACGATGGTGAAGCAGGCTTGGAGGAATGGGGTAGGGCACTCCGATCACGATTCACTCACTGGGAAGTTTGGGCATCAGAAGCGGCGCTTCATGGCGGACCGGGTACCGGTGGACATCGTCTGTTTGCAGAGGAGTCATCGGCTATCGGCGGAGTCGAAATTCGTCCAGCCCTCCATCTCGCAGTGTCAGTGCGATCCTACCGTTCTCGTGACGTAGCTACATGGGTGGACGCGCTTCTCTCTTCGAATGAGGAAGCGCTCGCGGAGGTCTCGTCCCGAGCCTCTGCACTGCCCATTTTTCTGACTACCTCACTCCCGCGTGCGAAGGAGTGGCTGCGGTCGGAGGCGCGAGGGTCACGTCGAGTGGGGTTGGTGGCTTGTTCTGGTGCGGTTCGGCTTCGCAGCGTCGGTATCGAGGTCTCCACTGGATTCACACGGGCATATCCCTACCATCATTGGTTCCTTGGCGAGCCTGAGGATGTGCGTTCCAGTTTCGCCCTCGAAGTCGTGGCAACAGAGTTCCAATGCCAGGGTTTGGAACTCGATTCAGTGGGATTGGTGTGGGGTGACGATCTTACATGGGATGCCGGCCACTCCAGGTGGCGGCTTCGTAAATGGTCTGGGAAACAGTGGCAGTCCATGCACGATCCGATTGCAAGAGAGTATTTGATCAATAAATATCGAGTCTTGCTCACCCGAGCGAGAACTGGAATGGTCATTGTCATTCCGCCTGTCGATCCCCATGATGCGACACGAGACCAGAGTTTTCTTCAAGAGACCTATGATCGGTTGTTGTCGATTGGAGCACGTCCGCTCGCGGCATCATGATGTGTTGCTTCTGACCCCTTCACGCATCCCCCACCGTCCTCTTCTCGGAGCCCCAATGCGGTCCCGCACCCTCATTCTTGTCTCCGCCCTTGCCGTTGCCATAGCCGCCTGCGGTGACCGGGGCGCTCCTGTAGACCAGCTCCGGACCGACGGGCCCGCCCGCGCCACCAACGGATTCGAGGAGGGGAAAGTCGCCGCCGATGCCTCGCTCGCGAACTACGCCGCCTCGCCAAGCGCCCGCGCCGAGGGACCAGGCACTAAGACCCCCACCGACACCGCCTCCCTCCCCACCATGCTCATCCGCACCGGCTCGGCCGAGGTGCGGGTGGATTCGCTCGAGCCGGCGATCGCGGCGCTGGAAGCGCTGGCGCGGCGGAGCGGCGGATACATCGGCAACACCTCCTTCATGGGAGGCGAAGAGCGCCGCCGAGCGGCGACACTGCAGCTCAGGGTACCGTCGGGGCGCTTCGGGGATGTGCAGGCGGGGCTCGCCGCGATCGGCGAGGTGCGGAGCCTGAACGTGCAGGTGCAGGATGTGGGGGAGGAGTACACCGACGCGAGTGCCCGCGTCAGGAGCAAGCGCCAGGTCGAGGCACGGTTGATCGACCTGCTGCGGACGCGGGTGGGGA
>JBDSIR010000129.1:0-5332 GCA_039917855.1 Gemmatimonadales bacterium
GTGCAGAGGGTGGTCATCAGGATCGGGCGGAGCCGCACCCGTCCCGCCTCGAGGAGCGCCTCCTCGGCGCTTCGCCCCTCCGAACGCATGCGGGCGGCGTCGTAGAGGATGATCCCGTTCTTGACGACGAGTCCGACCAGGAGGATCAACCCCATGAAGCTCGACACGTTGAACGGCGTCCCGGTGACCGCGAGCGACACGATCGCGCCGGTCACCCCGAGGAGCGAGCCGAACAGGATCAGGACCGCGGCGCGGAGATCCTGGAAGTGGATCACCATCACCAGGAGCACCAGTCCCGCCGAGAGCCCGAAGACGAGCAGCAGCTGGCGGAACGATTCCCGCTGTCCCGCCTCGGCGCCCCCGTACTCGAGCGATGCCCCGGCGGGGAGCGGGATTCCCGACAGGCGGGAGCGGATCTCTTTCATCACGGTGCCGAGCGACGAGGTCTCGATGTCCACCGCGCCGGTCACGGCCACGTAGGGGCGGAGATTCTCCCGGGTCAGGGCGCTGATCTCGCCGGTATCGGCGACCTGCCCCAGCGACGCCAAGGGGGCCCACCCGCTCGGCCCGATGATCGGCATGCGTTGCAGCACGTCGGGAGCGGTACGTACGGCATCCGGGAGCCGCACCCGGATCCCGACCAACCGGTCGGTCTCGCGTACGCTGCCGGCCTCCTGGCCGAACATCCCGGCACGGGCCTGGGCCTCGACGTCGGAGGTCGTCAGGCCGAGGCGCCCGGCTCGTACCGGGTCGACCTGCAGGACCATGGAAGGGACATCTCCCTCGATCCCGTCGAAGAAGTCGTCCAACCCCTGGACCCCTTGGAGTCGACGGGCCACGGCGCGTGACGCATCCTCCGCGACCCGCACTTCGGGGTGAAAGAGCTTGATCTCGATCGGATGGGGAGCGCCGGTCAGGTCCCCGAGGAGGTCGGCCTGCACCTGGTGGAATTCGAGCCGGAGCGCCGGGACCCGCTGGTCCAGGGAGGCCCGGAGGCGGTCCATGACCTGGTAGACCGTGGCGTCGCGCCGCCCCAGCGGTTTGAGAAGCACCGTGAGATCGCCACGATTGGGCCCTGTCGCGAACAGGCCAAGCTCCCTCCCGGTCCGACGCGTGAAGGCCGCGATGGCCGGGTCGTCCCGGAGGATCCCTTCGAGCTGGTGGAGTTGGCGATCGGTCTCCGCCAGCGAGGTGCCGGTCGGGGCCCAATAGTCGAGGATGAACCCACCCTCGTCCATGTCGGGGAGGAATCCGGTGTCGAGCCGCGTGGCCGCGCCCAGACCCAGGAGGATGATCGCGAGCGCCGCGAGGCCGGCCCGCATCGGATGGGCCAGGAGCATCCGCGCGGTGCGGATGTATGCCTCCTCCAGCCTCCCCATCTTGAGCCACGCGGTGCGATGGCCCTCGCCCTTCCGCTGGAGGATCCATTCCACCACCGCCGGCAGGAGCGTGGTCGCATACACCAGCGACAGCGTGACCGCGATCGCGAGCGCCAGCGAGAAGGAGCGGAAGAACCCCCCGACGACTCCCTCGAGGAGGCCGAGCGGTGCGAAGACGACGACGGTCGTGATCGTGGAGCTGGTGACTGGAACGAGGATCTCGGAAATGGCTCGTTCGATGAGGGTGCGCGAGAGCCCGCTCCCGTCCTTCGGAAGGTGGCGTTCCAGGTTCTCCACCACCACCACCGCATCGTCGATGATCAGCCCCACCGCCACCGCGATGCCGCCGAGCGACATCAGGTTGAGCGAGTCGTGGAACAAGTACAGGAACCCGAAGGTCCCCGCGATGGTGAGCGGCACCGTGGCGGCGGCCGCCAGGGTGAGGGAGGGGCGGCCCAGGAAGAGGAAGAGCACGAGGGCGCTGAGGAGGCTGCCGACGATGATCGCGTCGCGCACGCTGGCGATCGAGTCGTTGACCAGACCCCCCAGATCGTACACCAGGTCGAGCTTGATCCCGGCGGGGAGGGTGGCGCGGAGGGAGTCGACGGTGGCGAGCACCGCCTGGTCCACCCGGAGAATGCTTCCGGTGGGCTGGCGCGACACGTTGATGAGAGCCGCGGGGGCCCCGTTCCCGCTCGCGAGCTCGAACTGGTCCTCCGTCCCGTAGCCCACTGAGGCCACGTCGCGCACTCGCACCGGCGTCGCACCCTCGGTTCGCACCACCAGTGCTCCCACCGCGTCCGGGGTGGCGGCGAGTCCCGAGACCATCACGCTGAACTGTCGATACTCCCGGTCGAGTCGGCCGGCAGGGAGGGTGCCGTTCCCCGCGATGATCTTGTCGGCCACCTCGGTGATCGGGATCCGCCGCACGACGAGGCGCTGGGGGTCGACCTGCACCGACACCTCGCGGACCAGGCCACCCTGCACCTCGACGGATCCCACATCGGCCAGGCGCGCGAGGCGGGGACGGATGGTGTACTGCGCGAGGTCGCGGAGCTGGACCGGGTCGCCGCCACGGAGCTCGAACTGGAGGATCGGGAAGACCGACGGCGTCAGTCGTTCGACGATGATCTCGAGCCCTGGCGGCAGCGCCGTGCGAAGGCTCGCCACCCGTCCCTGCACCTGTTGCAGGGCGTACGCCATGTCGGTGCCGGGGCGGAAGTCGAGGCTCAGCTCCGCACCGCCTCGTACGGTGCGGCTCCGGAGCCGGCGGAGGTCGATCACCCCGACCAGCCCCTCCTCGAGCGGTCGTGTCACCGCCACCACCATTTCCCGTGGCTCGAAGGTCCCTCCGTCGGCGACGACCATGATCCGGTCGAACTCCGCCTCCGGATAGATCCCCGCCGGGAGTCGTGTGACGGCAAAGAGCCCACCTCCGGTGAGGAGGATCGCCGCGAGGATCACGGCGGGGCGGTGGCGGATCGCCTGTGCCGCGAAGCTCAAGGCGCCGCCGCGGAGTCGACGGTGCTCGGCACCACCCGCGCACTGTCGGGGAGGCCGTAGGCGCCGAGGGCCACGATCCGGTCCCCCTCGCGCACCTCACCCGAGACCTCGATCGTCTCGCCGGAGCGTGCGCCGAGCACCACGGTCCGAGCGCGCGCGATGCTGTCGGGTCCGACCACGAAGAGGGTGGGAGTGTTTCCCACGTACACCAGCGCGGTGGCGGGGACCACGAGCACGTTCCGCTTGACCGCCACCCGGATCCTGATCGCCACGCCGAGCCCGGGGCGGAGCATCGCATCGACGGTGCGCGGCCGGAGGAGCACCTGCGCGGTGTTGGAGAGGGAATCGATCGTGGCGCCTACGCTCTCCAATCGCGCCGGCCAGGCGGTCGGGCTCCCCTCCAGGGCGAGTTCCGCATCGAGTCCGGGGCGGAGTCCGGCGAGCTTGGCCGCGGGTACCGTCGCGGAGGCATAGACCTGGGAAGGGTCCATCACCTCGACCAGCGGCTGCCCGGCGGAAACGCGCTCCCCGGGACGCACCAGGAGCTGCGAGACCACCCCGTTGAGCGGGCTCCGCACGCGAGTACGTTGACGGAGCGACTCCGCCGCCGCTGCCTGTGCCTTCAACGCTTCCGCCTCGGCTGCGCTCTCCTCTACCTGCCGGCGGGCCGAGATCCCATCGGCGAAGAGCTGGCGCTGCCGCTCCGCGTTGGCGGCGGCGACGGAGGCCTGGGCCCGGAGCGTAGCGGCCTGCGCTTCCAGGTCGGGAGCGTCGAGCTCGAGCGCCACCGCGCCGGCCCCGATCCGACCGCCGAGCTGGGCGCGTACCGATCGCACCACCCCGTCGGCCGGCGCGGTGAGGAGGGCAGAGCCATCGGGCCGGGAGATGAGCCGTCCATCGGCCTCGAGATACACCACGATCGAATCGCGTCGCACCACGCCGAGGGTCACCGGCACTTCGGGGACGGTCGGCGCCTCCCCGCCGGAGGGCCGGCAGGCGGCCAGGAAGAGGAGCAGGAGCGCGCGACGCTTCATTCGGTGGTTCCGGTCAAGGAGTACCAGGTGGCGAGGGCATCCTGAAAGGCCAGAAGGTCGGTGAGTGCCGTGGCGACCACCTCACGTTCGGTGCGGAGCGCTTCGAGGAGAGGGAGTATCCCCGTCTCCCCCAGCGCGTAGGCGCGTGCCGCGCGGGCGCGAAGCCGGGCCGCCCCCGGGAGGAGTGAATCGCTCGCAAGGTGCGCGCGGGTACGGGCCTCGCGGAGCTGCAATGCGGCGCTTGCGACCGCCTCCCGAGCATCCAGACGGACCTCGAGAAGGGTCGCCGTGGCCTGGCGCAGCCGTGCCCGGGCTCCTGATACCCGCGCGCCGCCGCGATCGAACAGGGGGACCGGGATGCTCGCCCCCACGAGCCAGAGGGTCCGTCCCGGCTCCGCGGGGTCGTCCCACTGCCGGGTCACTTCGAGCGTGGGGAGGGGGATCCTGCCGAGGGAGAGCGACCCCGCCATCGCGTCGGCCGCGGCCGAGTCGGCGAGTGCCGCGCGTACGGTGGGAATGAGGTCGACGTTCGGGGTCGACGCCGTCGCTGCATCGAGCTCGTCGGTCATCGCTCCTGCGAGCGGAGCGAGCGGCGTGGCGTCGGGCCAGCCCATCATGCGCGCCAACGCCAGGACGGCGCTCCCTTCATCCGCCCGGGCGTGCGACAGGGCCTGCTGCGCAAGGACCCGTTCGAGTTGCAGCCGGTCGTGCTCTGCGTCCGGGATGTCCCCGGCCGCGAGGCGGCGCGCGGCGATTCGTTCGAGCGAATCAGCCACTATCGCCTGCGCGGCAGCGAGCTCACGCACCCGTCCCGCCGCGATCGCCCCGAAGAATGCTCGCCGCACTTCCCGGTCGAGATCCCGTTCGGCGCCGCTGAGGTCGGAGCGCGAACGGTCCACGCGCGCGTGCGCCGCACCGAGTTCACCGGGGCGGCGGAGGAGCCACTCGAACGATTGCTGCACCCCCACCGACCGGCGTGGGGCTGACTGGTCCCAGGTCATCGTCGCGGTCGGGTTTGGGAGCGCCTTCGCCTCCGACGCGCCGGCGCGCGCCTCGTCCAGTGCGGCGCGTGCGCTCACCACACTCCCGCGATGGGCGCGGGCAAAGGCCAGCGCCTCGGACAAGCGGACCGAATCGCTCGGCGGGGCGGGGGCCTGGGCCAGGCCGAGGAGCAGGAAGGTCAGCATCGGATGTGGAGGGTACCTGCCTGAGATGACAACAGGATGACGGTCGTCGGCTCAGGGGTCGGAGGTGGGGAGGACCAGGCTCACCTGGTTGACCCCATCCGTCGAAGCGATCTCTACCCTTCCGCGATGTAGCTCAGCGATCCACCGCAGGATCGAAAGGCCGAGGCCGTGCTCGTCGTCCTCCCGCTGCCCTTTGGATGTGAGCGCGAATGGCGCGCCCGCACTGTAC
>JBDSIR010000130.1:0-39278 GCA_039917855.1 Gemmatimonadales bacterium
GGTCGTGGGTCCATGGCCGCACCGGAGTGGCACGACTCACGACCCACGACTCACGACCAGTGGTCTACTTCAGTCTGGCCTTCACCAGCTCGACGACGTCAATCGGGCGCTTCATGACGGCGATCCCGGCGGCCTCGAAGGCGGCCATCTTCTCGGCCGCCGTGCCCGCCGCGCCGCTGATGATCGCGCCCGCATGGCCCATCCGGCGGCCCGGAGGCGCGGTCTGGCCGGCGATGAACCCGACCACCGGCTTCTTGACCTTGGCCTTCACGAAGGCGGCCGCCTTCTGCTCGTCGGTCCCGCCGATCTCGCCCATCATGACGATCACGTCGGTGCCCGGGTCGTCGTTGAAGGCCGAGAGGCAGTCGATGAAGTTGGTGCCGATGATCGGGTCGCCGCCGATGCCGACGCAGGTCGACTGGCCGAGCTTGTTCCTGGTGAGGAGGTTCACCACCTCGTAGGTGAGCGTGCCGGAGCGGGACACGAGACCCACCCGGCCCGGCGTGCAGATCCCGCCGGGAATGATGCCGACCTTGGCCTCGCCCGGCGTGATCGCTCCCGGGCAGTTGGGCCCGATGAGGCGTGCCCCCCGCTCGCGCACGTAGGGCATCACCTTGGTCATGTCCATCACCGGCACGCCTTCGGTGATGCAGACGACGAGTTTGATCCCCGCGTCGACCGCTTCATAGATGGCGCCCGCCGCGCCCGAAGGCGGGACGTAGATGACGCTGGTGTTGGCGCCGGTCTTGGCCACCGCCTCGGCCACCGTGTTGAAGATCGGCACGGTGCCTTCAAAGGTCTGGCCGCCCTTTCCCGGCGTCACCCCCGCCACGACCTTGGTGCCGTAGGCGATCATCTGCTTGGCGTGGAAGGACCCGTCGCGCCCGGTGATCCCCTGGATGACCAGCCGCGTCTCCTTCCCGATGAAGACGCTCACGCGGCCTCCTGGACGAGCTTGACGACCTTGCTGACGGCCTCATCCATGTCCTTGAGGGCGGTGATGCCGATCCCCTCGAGGATCTTGACCGCTTCGGCCTCGTTGGTGCCGGTGAGGCGCACCACGATCGGCACCTTTACCGGGAACTGGGCCAGCGCCGTCTTGATGCCGTTGGCGACATCGTCGGTGCGGGTGATCCCGCCGAAGATATTGAAGAGGATCCCCTTCACCGCCGGATCGGCGGTGATGATGCGGAGGGCATTGACCACCTTCTCCGGGTTGGAGCTCCCGCCGATGTCGAGGAAGTTGGCGGGATCGCCACCGTAGTACTTCACCAGGTCCATCGTGGCCATCGCGAGACCCGCGCCGTTCACCACGCAGCCGACGTTGCCGTCGAGTTTGATGAAGGTCAGATTGGCCTTCCGGGCCAGGACCTCGCTCGGTTCTTCCGCCGTCTCGTCGCGCATGGCGGCAAGATCGGGATGCCGGTCGAGGGCGTTGTCATCGATCGACACCTTGGCGTCGAGCGCGAGGACCTTGCCTTCGGGGGTGGTGACGAGCGGGTTGATCTCGGCCAGGGAGGCGTCGTTCTCGACGAACACCCGATAAAGCTGCTGCATTATGCTCGCCGCCGCGCGCGCCTGGGTGATGTCCGGATACAGGAAGAGCCCGAGCCCGAGGGCTTCGTGCGGCAGGAGGCCGTAGCGCGGATCGACGGGGAGCTTTTTGATCTTCTCGGGGGTCTTGGCCGCGACCTCCTCGATGTCGATGCCGCCGGCGGCGCTGACCATGAAGACCGGACGCTGGCTCTCACGATCCATGATGACGCCGCAGTAGGCCTCGGTGACGATGTCGGCGGCGGGGACGACCAGCACCTTGAAGACGGTGAGGCCCTTGATCTGCATGCCGAGGATCTTGGCGGCGTGCGCCTTGGCTTCGGTCGCGTCTTTGGCCAGCTTGACGCCACCGGCCTTGCCCCGGCCGCCAGCGTGCACCTGTGCCTTGACGACGACGGTGCCCCCCAGGCGCTTCGCGATCGCCTCGGCTTCCCCGGCCGTCGACGCAACATCACCGTCTGGCATCGGGACGCCGGCCGCCTTGAGCAGGCCCCGCGCCTGATATTCGTGGAGGTTCACGTCAATCTCGGGTGAGAGTGGTTCCCGCGCGCCCTTCGAGCGCCGCGAGTCCTTCGGACAACCTGGCGATCACTGCGCGCCCGCTTCCCTCGCGGACGAACTGCGCCGCCGCTTCGACCTTGGGAGCGATGCTCCCCTTCTCCAGCTCGCCCCGCCCCAGCATCCCCTCCGCCTCCGCGAGCGACATCCGCGGCAACTTCCGTTGGGTCGGCTTGCCCCAATCAGCGTAGACCGCGTCGGCCTCAGTGAGGATCAGGAGGACCTCGGCGCCGAGATCGCGCGCCAGGATGGCCGACACCCGATCCTTGTCCACGACCGCATCGAGCCCTTCGAGCGCCCCACCCGGGTCGCGATACACCGGTGGCCCACCGCCCCCCGCCGTCACCACGATCACCCCCTCGGCCACCAGCCGTCGCACCAACGGTTCCTCGACGAGCCCCTTGGGGACCGGGCTCGCGGTAAGGCGGCGCCACTGTCCCGGCTTTTCCTCGAGCACCGCCACCTGCCGCGCCTTGAGCCGGCCCGCCTGCTCCGCGGTGAGGGGCGTCCCGATCCGCTTGGACGGCTCGGCGAATGCCGGGTCTGCCGGATCCACCAGCGTCTGGGTGATGAGGGTGATCACCTGCCGTTCGATGCCGGCGCGGGCCAGCGCATTTTCGAGCGACTGCTGGATCATGTACCCGATCCACCCCGCGGTCCCCGCCACCAGCACGCCGAGCGGGAGCGGCTCGGCGAGATGCGAGGCCAGCTCGTTGCGGAGCAGTTCGTCGCCCACCTGCGGTCCGTTCCCGTGGACCAGCGCGATGTTCCAGCCGGAGCGGGCGAACGCCACGATCGGCGCCAGGCTCTCCCTCGTGTGGCGGAACTGGTTGGTGATCGTCGCGGGCTCGCCGGGGCGCGCCAGCGCATTTCCTCCCAGCGCCACGACCACCGTCTTCGAGCCTTGAGCCACCCGACCTCCCGGTTCTGGCGCCGAAACTAGCGGCCCGACCAACCGATTACAAGCAACGAACTTACGGCGTTCCGAGGACCCGCTTGAGAGCATCGAACGCGCGGCCGAAAGATTGCAGGTCTCCGGCTCGAAGCGCCGAGTCGGCGCGCGCCGCCCAGCGGCGAGCTTCGATGAGGGCGTCCGGAAGATCGGGGGCCGGCACGATCGGCGCCGATTCCCCCTTGAGATTGGCCCACGCAGTGGCCGGGGTCCGCGCCGCCCCGAGACGATCGCGCCGGGCCAGGTTGACCCACCCCACCGACGGCGCGCCATTGGCGGGGATGAGGTAGAGCACTTGGACCGCCCAGGTCCCATCCGAATCGATGTCGAAGCGCACCGGGGACTCGAGGATCCGGCCGTTCGCGGCTCCGACCGAATCCTGGAGCCGCTCGAAGGAGGCGAACCGCTGCCATTGGCCGATCAGGGTCCGGGGCCCGAACATCCCGGCCCCATCCGTCCACCGTGCCAACACCGGCCCCGTCCCTGCCCGACCGATCAGCACCCCGATCAGTCTACCGGTGGTCCGCCCGCCGGACAGAAGGTGGCCGATCGGAAGTTGCGGCGCGGGACCCGTCTCGGTCCAGGTCATCGCCGGTCGGAGGAGCACCGAATCGGCGCCGGTCTCGATCGAAGGCAGCGATAACCCGTAGGGTCCGTGCTGGAGGGCCCACGCCTGGATGGCAAGCGATCGATCAGGGTAGTTCGCCAGCCGTACCTCCTCGGGAGCGGAGTCGGCCGGGGCGATCATCCCCCCGGTCCGGTCCGCCCATGCCCGTGCCAATGCGTCGGCGTCGGAACGCAGGTAGAACCGGGTCTCGCCAGTTATCGCGTCGATCAGCGCCCCGAAGGCGGGCCGCGCGTACCGGCGCTCCTCTCCCTCCCAGGGAAAGGCAGGAGCCAGCGGGGCACCGGCGACAGTGAGCCAGCCGTCGACCAACCACGCCATCCGGCCATCGACGACCAGAGGGCGCGCCTCATCCCACCAGGCCGGCGGGAAGAGTCGGCTGGCCCGCTCGCGCGGCGCCATGCGCCACCAGAGCGCCGCGCCGGCCTGGGCGCCGCCGAGGGTCCCCATCGACTGGGTCCCCCACGCCAGGAGGAGCCGACGCCAGGCACCGCCGAGTGCGATGCCGCCGGCACCCTGGGCGGCCACCGTATCTCGCATCGAGGGACGGACCACGGCCGCGGACAGTCGGCGCCAGGATACCACCCCGGGATAGCCGGCGGGGTCCCCGTCCCGGAAGGAGACAGGCGCTCCCCCGGCAGCGAGCCGGTCCTCGGCGATCACCACGACCTCCGGCCCATCGGTGGTCGTGCGCACCGCCAACCAGGCGGGGATCCTTTCCCCGTGGTGCTCGACGAGCGATGGCGACAGCGCAAGGAGTTGTCCGCCATTCACCTGCAGGAGGAGCGCGATCGCCTCACGACTCCAGAGCCCCGGGCCGGGAGGGCGCCCCGGTTCGGCATCCGGAGGCGCCGGTTCTTCGTGCAACCGCTCGAGACCGGTCGCGAGCGCGGCGATAGGCCGCGCGAGCTCCGAGCTGACGGCCTCGCGCTGCTCCATCGCCGGGGCGACAAGGTGCGTGAGCAGCCCGGTGCCGGCCGAGAGCGCCAGTCCCATCAGCACCAGCGGGGGCCAGGGACGAAGCGCCCACACCCCGATCGCAATGCTCGAGACCCCCCACGCGGCCGCAACGCTCCACCGGGCGCCTGGCGGCAGGGCCGCAAGGGTAGGACGCTCAAGCCCGGCGACCCCCCGGAGGGGAGCGAGGGCTTCGCCCGCAGCGGCAAGGGCCAGCGCAGCAGCCACGAGGAGCCCGAGCTGCAGCCGGGCCGAGTCGGTCATTGCGAGACCACCGCGCGAGAGGCGGAGCCCGCCCACCGCGAAATGGCAGAGTGCCGCGCCCAGGAGTGCCGCCCACACCAGATGCCGGGCGAAGGCGAGCCCCGCATCCCAGAGCGGGAGCTGCACCAGGTAGACGCCAAGGTCGAGCCCGAGCACGGGGTCGACCACCCCGACGTTGAGCCCATGCCACGCCTGCGCGATGAGGGGCGCGGCCTGCCCGCCGCCAGCACCCAGCATTATGCCGAGCACGATGCCGCTGATCACTGCTCCGGTCCGAAGGGTGCCGGGGGCGAGGAGCTCACGGATCTCAAGGTCGCCCAAGCGACGGGGCACCTGCACCGTGCCGATGCTCCGGACCACCAAGAGGAAATGGCCGACGCACCAGGCGCCGGCCACCAGGAGCCCCGCGAGTTCAAGCACCAATTCGAGCAGGTGCCACTGGGTCAAGAAGGGGGCGGCCCCAGGCGCCACCGCCTCGGCCCACCACCGATCGGCAAGGAGCATTGCCGTCCAGCGTCCCACGAAGAGCAGCGTCACGCCCAGGGCAAGCCCTGCGAACGCGACCCGTCCCTTCGAGGCGCGCATCCTCAGCCCCTGACGCCCTGGGTGGCGAGCCACTCCGTCACTTCTCGGTGGTAGGCGTCGCGGGCCGCCGCATCGGTGGCCTCGAACCGGAGGACGAGGATCGCCTGGGTATTGGAAGCGCGGATCAGTCCCCACCCCTTGGGGAAGGTCATCCGCACGCCATCGATCGTGTTGGTGGGATACTTCGTTGCGAAGTACTTCGCCGCACGCTCGACGAGGGCGAACTTGGACTCTTCGTCGCACTCCACCCGGATCTCGGGGGTGGTGAAGGTCACGGGGAGGTCGGCCAGAAGCGGCGCGATGCCGCGGCGAGTGCCGGCGGCCACGATCTCGAGGAGCCTGGCGGCCGCGAAGGGTGCGTCGTCGAAGCCGAACCAATCGCCCCCGAAGAACATATGGCCGCTCATCTCGCCGGCCAGCGGGCTGTTGAGCTCCTTCATCCGCGCCTTGATGAGCGAGTGGCCCGTCTTCCACATCTCGGGCCGCGCGCCCGCCTTGAGGAGCGCCTGCGGCAGGAGTTCCGAGCACTTCACGTCGAAGATCACCGGCACGCCGGGGCCGAAGCGGCGTACCGCATCGCGGCCGAACAGGATAAGAAGCTGGTCGCCCCAGAGGGTACGGCCGTTCTCGTCCACCGCGCCGATCCGATCGGCGTCGCCGTCGAAGGCGATGCCGAGTTCGGCGCCGGTGCGGCGGACCGCGGCCTGGAGGTCGACGAGGTTCTTCTCGACCGTCGGATCGGGATGATGATTGGGAAAGGTCCCGTCCGACTCGCAGAAGAGCGGCGTTACCTCGCAGCCGATCGCCTCGAGGAGCTCGACGGCGATGAGAGCGCCCACGCCATTGCCGGCGTCGACCACCACCTTGACCGAGCGCGCCAGATGGTGCCGCGCCACGATGGCGTCGACGTAGCGGCGCAACACGCCGCCGTCGGTGCGCTCGCGGCCCACGCCGGTGCGCCAGGTCTCGAGGCTGATGGTCTCGCGGAGGTCGAGGATCGCCTCGCCGTGGACCGCCTCGCCGGCAAGGGTGGTCTTGAACCCGTTGAACTCCGGTGGATTGTGCGAGCCGGTGACCTGCACTCCCCCGTCGATCCCGGACTCGGCTGCGGCGAAATAGAGCGCCGGCGTCGGCAGCATCCCCACGTCGACGGCAGTGGCGCCGGTGGCGGCCAGACCGGCACGGAGTCCACCCGCCAGGGCGCTCCCCGACGGGCGGTTGTCCCGTCCCACGACGAGCACCGGTGCGCGGCCAAGTTTCTGCCAGGCGAGCGTGCCGATCGCTCGCCCGAGCGCCTCGGCCAGCTCAGGTGTCAACTCGCGGTCGACGATGCCGCGGATGTCGTACTGCCGGAAGATCAACTTGGGAGTCTGCATAGGCTCAAGGTGCGTGGTGCGAGGTGCGTACTGGCTACTGGCTACTGGCTACTGGCTACTTGGTGTTGCACAAGTTAGCGGCTGGCAACCGAAAGGGGCCCCCGCAGGAGCCCCTGGTCCTGGTGGGTCGGAAGTCAGTACCCCTGCTGAATGAACATCGTCCGGAGCTCGTTGCTCGTCTGGTCGGCGTAGCTGATCACTTGCTTGGGCCAGATGCCGAGGAGGAGCACCACGACCGTCGCGACGGCCACGGCGAGGGTGGCGGGCCGGCCCAGGCGCGCGTCGGCGTAGGTGCCCGGTCCGGGTGATTTACGCATGTACATGCTCATGATCACGGGGAGATAGTAGCCCGCCGAGACCACGCTGGTGAGAACGAGGATCACCGCCAGGATGCGTTCGCCATCGGCGATGGAGGCATTGAGGAGCGACCATTTCCCGATGAAGCCGAAGGTCCCGGGGAATCCCATGAGGGAGAGCATCCCCACGGTCATCGCGAAGGCAAGGCCGGGTCGCTCTTCCGCAAGCCCGGCGATGCGATCGAGCGTCACATCGCGTTCACCGCTCCGGCCGAGGGCCTGGAGGACGCCGAAGGTGATGATGGTCGTCAGGGTGTACGCGGCGAGGTAGAGCCATACGGCACTGGCCCCATACGGAGTGCCGGGACGCACGCCGATCAGGATATACCCCGCGTGGGCGACCGAACTGTAAGCCAGCATCCGCTTGAGCGACCGCTGGGAGAGCGCCACCAGGTTGCCGAGGATCATGGTGATCCCGGCGAGGACGCCGATCGGCACGCTCCAGGCGCCCACCGCCTCGGGGAACGACTGCATCAGCACGCGCATCAGCGCGATGAACGCCGCTGCCTTGACCCCCGTGGCCATGAATGTGGTGATCGGGGTCGGCGCCCCTTCGTACACATCGGGGGCCCACATGTGGAACGGGGCCGCGGCGACCTTGAACAGCAGGCCGATCAGGAGCAGGGCCAGCCCCAGCGCGGCCATTACCGAGAGCCGGGCGCCGGCGAGCTGGGAGCCCACGATCTGCAGGTTGGTGCTCCCGGTGGCGCCATAGAGCAGCGCGATCCCGTACAGCAGGAAGGCCGACCCGAACGCCCCGAGGAGGAAGTACTTGAGCGCGGCCTCGGCGCTGAAGGCGCTCTGGCGATCGTATCCGGCCAGAACGTAGACCGAGACCGACATGATCTCGAGCCCGAGGAAGAGCACGATGAGGTCGGCCGCGCCAGTCATGCACAGCATCCCGACCACGGCGAGGATGATCAGGACATAGTACTCCGGGGCCACGATCCCCTCCCGCTCGAGGTATCCGATCGAGAGGAGGACCGTGGCGATGGCGGCGACGAGGACGAGGGCGCCGCCGGCCCAGCGGTAGGCGTCAAGCGAGATCATCTGCGGGAGGCCAAGGGCGCTGGCGCCGCTCACGGCCATGCCGGCGAGGATCGCTCCGGCGATGACGAGGCTGGCCAGCGTGAGCCACCCCGCCCACCTGGTGTCGGCGTGGGTCTTGTGCCGCCACGCGATGAAGAGCAGGACGACGAGCGAGGCGCCGGTGAGGAACAGCTCGGGCGCGAGCGCCGCGGCCATGCTGGCCGGATCGGCGAGATCGAGGGGGGTCATTCGGTCGAACGAGGCCATCGGTCAGTTCCCCGGGAGGACATGGGCCGACCTCGCGCGGGGCGCGAGTGTCCCGACGTGATCGACGATGGCCTGGGCCGCAGGCTCGGTGCGCCTGAGCACCGGCGCAGGGTAGAGGCCGAGCCAGAGGATGCCCGCGAGGAGCGGCAGCAGGATGGCCCACTCGCGCCGGGTGAGATCGGTCAGCGCCTGGTTCTCGGGCTTGTCGAGCTTGTTGAATACCACGCGTTGCACCGCCCACAGCAGGTAGGCGGCGGCGAAGATGACGCCGGTCGCGGCGATCCCGACGGCGATCGGGTGCGGCCCGAAACTGCCGATCAGCACCAGGAACTCGCCCACGAACCCGTTGGTACCCGGGACCCCGATGGACGAGAGCGCGGTGATGACGAGCACCGCGGAGAAGGCCGGCATCACCCGCGCCAGCCCGCCGAACGCGGAGATCTCACGGGAATGGCGGCGCTCATAGAGCATCCCGATCAGCAGGAAGAGTCCGCCGGTCGAGATGCCGTGCGCCAGCATCACCACGATGGCGCCCTGCACTCCCTGCACCGTCATGGCCCAGATGCCGAGCATCACGAAACCCATGTGGCTCACGGAGGAGTAAGCCACGAGCTTCTTGACGTCGGGCTGGACCAGCGCCACCAACGCGCCGTAGACGATCCCGATCACCGCCAGCGCCACCACCACCGCCTGGGTCAAGGGTGCGAAGGCTTCGGCCGGGAAGAACGGGATGGCGAACCGCAGGAAGCCATAGGTCCCCATCTTGAGGAGCACCGACGCCAGCAGGACCGACGCGGCGGTCGGGGCCTCGACGTGCGCGTCGGGGAGCCAGGTGTGGAACGGGAAGACCGGGACCTTGATCGCGAACGCGAGGGCGAACGCCAGGAAGAGCCATGGCTTGAGCGTCCCGAGCGATCCGGTGGCCATGTAGGCCAGCAGGTCGTCGTAGGCGAAGCTGAAGGCCCCCCCGTTGGCGTGGGCGCGGTGCCAAACGATCGCCAGGATGGCCACCAGCATCAGGAGCGAGCCGGCCATGGTGTAGATGAAGAACTTGATGGCGGCGTACAGCCGGTTGGCCCCGCCCCACACCCCGATCAGGAAATACATCGGGATGAGCATCACTTCCCAGAAGACGTAGAACACGAAGAGATCGAGGGCGATGAACACTCCGATCATCCCGGTGAGCAGCACCAGGAGGAGTGCGTAGTAGCCCCGCAGCCGCGTCTCGATGGCATTCCAGCCCGACCAGACGCAGAGCGGCATCAGGAGGGCCGAGAGCATCACCAGGAAGACCGACAGCCCGTCGATGCCGACGATGTAGTTGATGCCGTATGCCGGGATCCAGGCGTGGCTGGAACGCAATTGCATCCCCGCCGCGGGATCGAACGCCCACCACAACCCCAGCGCCACCAGCGCCTCGGCCAAGGTGACGGCGAGCGCCAGCCCCCGGGCGAGGCGCGCCGGAAGGACCACGATCAGGGCGGCGCCGAACAGCGGCAGGAGCACGAGCGCATGGAGCGCCCAGGCGGAGAAGTCGATCCCTGCGAGGAAATCAGTCATCGGCCACTCAGCGCGTCACGGCGTGGATCACGTACAAGGCCCCGGCCAGGAACAGCACCACGTAGAGCCCCACCTGCCCCGTCTGGAGCCAGCTCCCCACCCGTCCGAGGCCGCGCGCCGCCGAGGCGGTCCAGTTGACGGTGCCGTCGATCGCACCCTGGTCCGCCTGCTTCCACAAGAACGACTCGCTGAAACGGAGGATCGGGCGGACGATGAGCGCGTCGTAGATCTCGTCGACGTAGTACTTGCGGTAGAGCACCCGGGCGAACCCGGTGTCGGCGACCGCCTTGGCCGCGGGCACCAGCGTCGCGCGCGAAGTGATCCGCCATCCCCACCAGAGGCCGGCGAATCCGATGGTGACCGCGACCGCCATCAGGAGGTATTCGGTGCTTCCGTGCGGCATCAGCGCGGGGCGGATCGCCTCCGCGGAAGCGACGACCGGCTCGAGCCAGTGGTCCAGCCAGTGGCTGCCGGGGAGGAACGCCGGCAGGTTGAGCATGCCGCCCAGCACCGAGCCGACGCCGAGCACCACCAGCGGCCCGGTCATCATCCAGGGGGCTTCGTGGAGCTGTTCCTGCTCCTTGGCCCCGGTGCGGTTCTCGCCGAGGAAGGTCATCGTGATGAGGCGCGCCATGTACACCGCAGTGCAGAGCGCTGCCGCCAGCCCCGCCACCCAGAACAGGTAGTACACCGGTTCGCCCGCCCCGCGGGCGAAGGCGGCGGCGAGGATCTCATCCTTGGAGAAGAAGCCCGAGAGGAGCGGGAACCCGGCGATCGCGAGGGTGGCGATCGCCATCAGGACGAAGGTCACCGGCATCGCCTTCCGGAGGCCGCCCATGTTCCGCATGTCCTGGGCGTCCTCGGAACTGTGGGTGGCGTGATACGCATGGTGCATGGCGTGGATCACGCTCCCCGCCCCGAGGAAGAGGAGTGCCTTGAAGAAGGCGTGGGTGACGAGGTGGAACACCCCCGCGACGTACGCCCCGGTGCCGACGGCGAGGAACATGTACCCCAGCTGGGACACGGTGGAGTACGCCAGGACCTTCTTGATGTCGTACTGCTTGAGCCCGATGGTCGCCGCGAAGATCGCGGTGGCGGCGCCGAGCCCGGCCAGGATGGTGCTCGACAGCGGCGCCAGCGCGAAGAGCACATTGGTGCGCGCCACGAGATACACGCCGGCGGTGACCATCGTGGCGGCATGGATCAGGGCCGAGACCGGAGTGGGGCCCGCCATGGCGTCGGGCAGCCAGGTGTAGAGCGGGATCTGCGCGCTCTTGCCCGCGCAGCCCAGGATCAGGAAGAGGGTCGCGGCCGTGACCACCGCGCTCCCGCCGGCAAAGGCGGTCGGGGCGGCGTGGGCGATCTCCTGGAAGTTGAGCGTGCCGAGCGCCTGCCAGAGGATGAACATCGCGATCAAGAAGCCGAAGTCGCCGATCCGGTTGACGATGAACGCCTTCTTGCCGGCGTCGGAGTTGGCCTTGTCCTGGTACCAGAACCCGATGAGCAGATAGGAGCAGAGCCCCACCCCTTCCCACCCGATGAAGAGCACCGGGAGAGAGTCGCCGAGCACCAGGACCAGCATGTTGGCCACGAAGAGGTTGAGATACGAGAAGTACCGCGCGTATCCCTCGTCCGCGTGCATGTAGCCGACGCTGAACAGGTGGATGAGGCTGCCCACGCCGGTCACGACGAGCAGCATCACCACCGTGAGCTGGTCCACCTGGAAGGCGAGCGGGATCCGGAGGGCGCCGGCGCCGATCCAATCCCAGAGGTGCACCACGATGGGCGACTCGAGATGGGCCCCGGCGACCGAACGGGTCACCCAGAGTACCACGGCGAAGGCGGCCAGCAGGACGCCGGGGCCCACGATCGACACCACCCGCTTGGCGCCGGGGCGCCACAGCGCCAGCGCGCCGTTGACGACGAAGCCCGCGAGCGGCAGGGCCACGGCCAGCCAGATCCACTGGACGGATCCGGTCGCGACGGGGACGGCCTCAGTTGCTGCTTGGGAGAGCGCGAGCATCAGCCCTGAAGGAGGTTGACGTGCTTGAGGTCGACCGTCGCCCGATGGCGGAAGACGGAGAGGATGATCGCGAGCCCCACCGCGGCCTCGGCGGCGGCGACGGACATCACGAAGAAGACGATGACCTGCCCTGACATCCCGTGTAACTGGCCCATGGTCACGAAGGTCAGGTTCACGGCGTTCAGCATCAGCTCGACGCAGAGGAACACGATGATCGCGTTCCGGCGGAGCAGCACCCCCGCCACCCCGATGCAGAAGAGCAGCGCGGAAAGCATGAGCGAGGGCCCGATGAGTTCGGGGGCGAAGACCGGCATCAGAGCCTCCGCTTGGCGAGGACGACCGCACCCACGATGGCCGCGAGCAGCAGCACCGAGGTGAGCTCGAAGGGGACCAGCCACTGCTGGAACATCGGGGCGGCCACCGCACCCACCACCCCGCGCGCCTCGGTAGCGCGCAGCACTTCGGCAGCCTGCGGCAGCACGAGGGCCGGGTTGGCGATCTCGGGAGCGCGGGTCAGTTCCTCGGCCACCCGGCCGGCGCTGTAGCCGCCCAAGCCGGTGAGCTGCACCACCAGCGCGGAGGAGATCCCGAGGGCCAGGATCCACCCCAGCGGACCGCGGATGTCGCTCTCCTTGTGGCGGAGCTGCAGCAGCATCACGAAGAACATGAAGAGCACCAGGATGGCGCCGGCGTACACCAGCACCTGCATCACCCCGGCGAAGAAGCCCCCCAGGAGCGTGAAGATCCCGGCCAGCGACAGCATGGTGACGATGAGCCACATGATGGCGCCCACCGGCTGCCGCTGGGTGATCGTCAGGATCGCCGACAGCACGGCGACCACCGCGAAGAACATGAAGACCGCGTGGACCACGGCGTCACTCCCCCTTGGGGTCGGTGGGGTCCCAGAGCGTCGAGACCAGGTGGGTCTGCGACGAGAGCCGCTCAAGGTCGTACACGAACCGATCGCGGCTGTATTCGGCGTTCTCGTAATGCACGCCCACGTGGATCGCCTCCTCCGGACACACTTCCTGACAGTAGCCGCAGAAGACGCAGCGGAACTCGTCGATCTCGTAGATCAGGGGATAGCGATTGCCATCCTCATCCTCGCCGGGCACCAGCTTGATGCAGTTGGCCGGGCAGATCTGCGGGCAGAGGCCGCACGCCACGCACTTGGAGCGGCCCTGCTCGTCGGCCAGCATCCGGTGGGTGCCGCGCCAGCGGGTCGACAGGGTCCACGCGCCCCGGGCGGCCTCGGGCGCGCTGCGCTCTTCGGGGTATTGCATCGTCACCGACGGCCGGAACAGGTGCCGGAAGGTCAGGGACATCCCTTTCAGGGTGGCCCGGATGTAACTCACGCCGCTCTCGGGCCGCTTCATCACCTTGATGCCGATGGTCATTTCAACTCTCCGCCCCGACGGGGGCGTGCGCGCGCGCGCGCCGCGCCTGCATTTCGCGGTCGGCGCCGCTGATCACGACGCCGCGGTCGAGGGCGAAGACCACGATGCCCAGGCAGAGCGCGCTCACCCCCGACAACACTCCCAGACGCCCCATCGGTGACGCGGCCAGTCCCAACACCGTGTCGGCCAGATAGAGCGTCGTGGCCACCACAATGACGTACGCGAGCGCCAGCGGGAGGAGGAATTTCCACCCCAGGCTCATCAGCTGGTCGTATCGGAACCGCGGCAGGGTCCACCGGACCCACATGAAGAAGTAGAGCCCGAAGAACACCTTGGCGACGAAGAACGCGCCGGTCGCCATCATCTGCGGCCACCCGGGGACCTCATCCCAATGGGTGAACGGAATGTCCCACCCGCCGAAGAAGAGGGTGGTCACCATCGCCGAGATGGTCAGCATGTTCGCGTATTCGGCGATGAAGAAGAGCGAGAACTTCATCGCCGAATATTCCGAGTGGTATCCTGCGACCAGCTCCGACTCGGCCTCGGGGAGGTCGAAGGGGAGCCGGTTGGTCTCGGCGAAGCCGCTGATCAGGTAGACCATGAAGGAGAGCGAGATCGGCAGGACATACCAGAGCCCCTGCTGCTGTTCGGCCACGATCGAACCGAAGGAGACGTTCCCGCTGAGCAGGAGGACCGGGACGAGGGCAAGCCCCATCGCCACCTCGTAACTGATCATCTGGGCGCTCGACCGGATGCCTCCCAAGAGCGAGTACTTCGAGTTGCTGCTCCACCCCGCCAGCGCGATCCCATACACCCCCAGGGAGCTGATCGCCAGCACGAAGAGAAAGCCGACGGGGAGGTCGGCTACGACCATCGGGATCGCGCCATCCCAGGCGACCACGCCAAAGACGAAATGGAACAGCCGGCCCAGCAGCTTCCCGATCAGCGGGATGTTCGCCGCGATGGAAGTACCCCAGTCCGGGGACACCAGCACCCCGGGGGCTGCGAAGGGGATCACCGCCGAGAGCGTCATCGCGGGAATGAAGGCGATGATCGGCGCCAGAGTGAAGATCACCGGGTTGGCCGCGGCCGGAAGCGTCTCTTCCTTGACGATGTTCTTGACCCCGTCGGCGATCGGCTGCAGCAGCCCACCATAGCCGACGCGATTCGGCCCGAGCCGGTACTGCATCCAGGCCGAGACCTTCCGCTCGAGCAAGGTGCTGTAGGCGACCGCGACCATGACCACCGAGAACACCACCACGACCTTCAGGACGCTCAGGATCAGGAACCCCTTGGTCAGCGGATCCATCACGCCACCCCCGCCGGTGCGGCGGCCGTGGAGCGACCGATGAAGCCGAGCTCCGAATAGCTCACGCCGCCGAGCTGGGGGGCCATCGTCGTTGCCACCTTGAACGCCGCCTCGACCGACTGGGGCGCGTCGCCCCCGGCGATGAGCGAGGCGACCTCACCGGCCACCCACCACGCCGGCCGCGCCATCCCGGGCGCCGCCTTTGCGGGCCAGTAGCGCTGGACCCGGCCGTCGCGGTTGACATAGGCACCCAGCTCCTCGACCACCGTGGTGATCGGGAGGACCACCTGAGCCACCTCGTCACCAAGGGCGTCGACCGCCGCCAGCACGCCGACCGCCTTGGCCCCCCGGAGCGACGCCCACTCCGCGTCGCTCAGCTCCGCGCCGACCACCAGCACCAGTGCGGCGCTCTTCGCCGCCGAGACGGCCGCGCTCCAGTCTTTCGAGTAACCCAGCCACTCGGCGCCCTTCGCGTTCGGGGCGCGCTCCTGCCGGAGGGCGAGGTTCGGTACTCCCTTGAGCGGGGCCTCGGCGTCCTTGGACATCGGTATCTGGACGGCGAGCGTGGCGCTCTTTCCAGCCACCAGCTGCTTGGTGAGCGCGAGCGACTCGACCGAGGCGCGCCCGGAGGCGAGCACGATCACGGGACCATTGGCGCCCTTCACCAGCGCGGCGAGCGCCTCGAACCCCTTGAGCCAGTCGGTGGCCTGGAGTCTTGCGTCCTGGCGCACCAAGGGCGCTTCGACCCGGTCCCCCCGGTTCATCCAGCGATAGTCGCGCCGTCCCGTGTCGCACATGAAGTGCCGGTTCACTTCGAGGTTGGGGCGCGGCTTGAGCCGGACGACCGCGTCGTCGCGGGTCTCGACGGTGATGTTGCACCCCTGACTGCACCCGGTGCAGACGCTGGCGGACTTGTCGAGATCCCAGGCGCGCGCCTTGTGGAGGAAATCCTTCGACACCAGCGAGCCGACCGGGCAGAGGTCGACCACGTTGCCGCTCCACTCGTGGGTCAGCTTGTGGGCCGGGTCGATGCCGATGTACGCCCGGTCGCCCCGCTCGGAGACGTTGAGCACCGGTTCGTCGGCCACGTCGTCCATGAAGCGGACGCAGCGGGTGCAGAGGATGCACCGGTTGGGCACGTACAGCACGTCGGGGCCGAAATCCTCGACCGGGTTGTAGCGCTTGGCGTAGTCCTCGTACCGGGTCCCCGACCGGCCTTCCTGGAACACGTAGTCCTGGAGCTCGCACTCGCCGGCCTGATCGCAGATGGGGCAGTCGAGCGGATGGTTGATCAGGAGGAATTCGAGGACACTTTCGCGGGCCTTTTTGGCGTTGACGCTGTTGACGTGCACCACCTGCCCCTCGGCCACCGTCGTGACGCACGACGGCTGGAGCTTCGGGTTCTTCTCGACCTCCACGAGGCACATCCGGCAGACCGCCGGGCTCGGGAGCGAGGGGTGATAGCAATAGTGCGGGACGAGCACGCCCGCCTGTTTGGCGGCCTCGATGAGGGTGGTGCCCTTGGGCACGCTCACGGGGGTCCCGTCGATGGTGAGGTTGACGAGCTCGCTCATCGGATCACGCCATCGCAGGCGCGCGGCGCCGGGAGAGATAGGCATCGAATTCCCCGCGGAACTTCTGGATGCCGCTGACCACGGGGGCGGCACAGGAGTCGGAGAGGACACAGATGGTCTTGCCGGTCATGTTCTCGGCCAGGTCGAGCAGGAGGTCCAGATCCTTGGCCTCGCCCTCACCGGCGAGGATCCGCTCGAGGATCTTGACGGTCCACGCGGTCCCTTCGCGGCACTGAGTGCACTGGGCGCACGACTCGTGGGCGTAGAACTTGGCCAGCCGCATGATCACGCGGACCATGTCGGTGGAGTCGTCCATCACGATCATCCCGGCCGAGCCGAGCATCGAGCCCTTGGCGACGACGCCTTCGTAGTCGAGCAGGCACTCTTTCGCTTCGGCGACGTTCATGATCGGCACCGACGAACCGCCGGGAATGACCGCCTTGAGCGTACGGCCGGGACGCATCCCGCCGCACATCTCGTCGATGAGGGTCATCATCGGCGTGCCCATCGTGACCTCGTAGTTGCCGGGCTTCTGCACGTGCCCGCAGACCGAGAAGAGCTTGGTGCCAGTGGACTTTGGGCTGCTGAGGCAGAGGCCCTTGTACCATTCCGCGCCGCGATTGAGGATGTGCGGCACCGCGGCGAGGGTCTCAACGTTGTTGACCGTGGTGGGAAGCGCGAAGACGCCGGCCTGGGCCGGGAACGGGGGCTTGATGCGCGGATTCCCGCGCTTCCCTTCGATCGAGTTCATCAGGGCGGTCTCTTCGCCGCAGATGTACGCCCCGGCCCCGCGATGGAGCACGACCTCGATGCGCTTGCCGCTCCCCATCGCGCTCGCCCCGAGGGCGCCCGCCTGGTAGGCCTCCGCCACCGCCTTTTCCATGATGGTCCACGGCTCGGTGAATTCACCCCGGATGTAGATGTAGATCATCTCGGCGCCGATGGCGTAGGCGGCCACCGCACACCCTTCGATGAGGGCGTGGGGGGTCCACCGCATGATCTCGCGGTCCTTGAACGTGCCCGGCTCCGACTCGTCGGCATTGCAGACGAGGTAGTGAGGCTTGCCGTCGTTCTTGGGCATGAACGACCACTTGAGCCCGGTCGGGAAGCCGGCCCCGCCGCGACCGCGGAGCCCCGAGGCCTTCATCTCCTCGATGATCTGGTCGGGGGCCATCCCGAGCGCCTTCTTGAGCGCCTGGTAGCCCCCCCGCTCGGTCCAGCCGGCGTAGGTGCGGGCGCCAGCGTCGCCGAAATACTTGGAGAGAACGACCGTCTCCTTGGGATGCGACGGATGCGGGTATCCCATCAGGCATACCTCTGCAGGAGACCGGGGACGCGCTCGGGGGTCACCGATTCGACGAAGTCGTTGCCGATGAGCACCGGAGTGGCGAAGCCGCAGGCGCCGAGGCACTCGGTCTCGACCACGGTGAACCGGCCGTCGGGGCTGGTGCGGCCGAGTTCCTGGCAGCCGGTGTGCTGGAGCAGCGCCTTGAGGGTCTCTTCGGCGCCGCAGATCCCGCACGGGCTCGTGGTGCACACCTGAATGACGTGGCGCCCCATCGGATGCTGGTGGTACATCGTGTAGAAGGTCACCACGCCCTTCACATAGGCGGGCGTGAGGCCCAGCACCTGGGCGACCTCGGCGATCCCCTGCTCCGGGATCCAGCCGCGCGCTTCCTGGACCATCCAGAGCGCGGGAAGCAGGCAGGCCTGCCTGGTGGGGTACTTCGGATAGAGCGCCTCGAGCTTCTGCTTCATCGGACCGACGAAGACGGGCTCGTACGGGACGTTCGCGTGGGCGGCGTTCACCGGTCGATCTCCCCCATGACGATGTCGACGCTCGCGTTGATCGCGATGACGTCGGAGAGGAGCGCGCCCTCGCACATCTTGGGGAGCGCCGCAAGGTTGATCAGCGACGGGGGCCGGATGCGCCAGCGCACCGGCTTGGCCGTGCCGTCGGAGACGAAGTAGGTGCCCAGCTCGCCCTTGGGGTTCTCGATGGCCAGGTAAGCCTCGCCCGCCGGGGCGCTGACCCCTTCCATCACCTGCTTGAAGTGGAAGATCATCGCCTCCATGTCGCTCATCGCGCGCGACTTGGGGGGGAGGATCACCCGCGGATCGTCAACGTTGATCGGCGCGCCCTTGAGCTTGGCAAGCCGGTCGAGGGCCTGGTCAAGAATGCGCACCGACTGGTACATCTCCTCCAGCCGTACCCGGTATCGGTCGTAGATGTCGCCGTGCTCACCGACCGGCACGTCGAAGTCATACGTCTCGTACCCGAGGTACGGCATGTCCTTGCGAAGATCCCACTCCACCCCGCTGGCACGGAGCATCGGGCCGGAGAGAGAGTAGTTGATCACCTCTTCGCGGGTCATCGCGCCCACGCCCTGGGTGCGGCCGATCCAGATGGCGTTGCGGGTGAACATGGTGTCCACCTCGTCGAGGGTCTTCGGGAACGTGCGGCAGAAGTCGCGGAGTCCCGCCTCCCAGCCGTCGGGCACGTCCGCCATCAGGCCGCCGACCCGGGTCAGCGACGTCGTCAGCCGGGCGCCGGTCCACGATTCCTGCAGGTTGTAGATCAGCTCGCGCTGCTGGAACGACCAGAGGAACGGCGTCATCGCACCGAGGTCGATGCCGGTGGTGCCAAGCCAGACGAGGTGCGAGATGATCCGGCTCATTTCGCACGCAATGACCCGGAGCACCTCACAGCGCTCGGTGATGGTGATCCCCATCAGCTTTTCCGCGGCCAGCGCAAGTGCCACGTTGTTGGCCATCGGGGAGAGGTAGTCGGTGCGGTCGGTGAGCGGGATGATCTGGTTGTAGTGCCGGTACTCGCCGAGCTTCTCGAAGCCGGAGTGCAGATAGCCGATGTGCGGGATGACCCGCACCACGCGTTCGCCGTCGAGTTCGACCACCAGCCGCAGCACACCATGGGTGGCGGGGTGCTGCGGGCCGAGGTTGATCAACATGTGCTCGGCGTGCAGGTCGTCGGCCTCGCGTTCGACCCGCTGAAGGCCGAGGGGTGTCATCTGCACGCGCCCCTGGCTGTCGAGCCCGGGGGTGCTGAGCTGCATCTCGACGGTACGGGTCGCCATCAGACGTCCCCCCGCTCGCCGCGCGCCAGCCGTTCCCGCATCTCCTCGGGAAGATCGGCGTACGCTTCGGCGATGGAGAGTTCCTCGATCGAGTAATGGGCTTCGGGATTGGCGGCGAGGGCCTGGCGGGTCTGCTCCCCCCGGCTGAAATGGCCGCGGAGCGGGAAGCTCTTCCGGAGTGGGTGGCCTTCGTGGTAGGTCTCCCACATCAGGAGGCGCCGCAGATCGGGGTGGCCCCGGAACGTCACGCCGAACATGTCGAACACCTCGCGCTCGAGCCAATCGGCCCCCCGCCAGAGGTCCACCACCGAGTCGACCGCGAGCGGGCCCGCAGGATCGAGCGCGACCTTGCAGCGGAGTTCCTGAATGGTCCTGAGGTTCCGGACGATCCAGACCACCTCGAGCGGGAGTTCGGGATCGCGGTACTCGACGGCGGTGATGTCCACGAGGTAGGCATAGCCCTGATCGGCCCGGAGCCAGGCGAAGATCTCATGCGCCCGGTCGCGGGCCACGGTGACGATGTGGTCACCGCAGGAGACGACGTGGCGCTCGACGGCCGCGCCGAAGCGCGCGCGGAGCGCGACGACGTCGGGGGCCTTGCTCATGCGGAACGGGTCTGGTGGACGGAATTGCCGAACGGCTCGGACACCTCGTCGATGCGCCGGGCCGGGACGAAGAGCCCATCCGGACCGACCAGGTGCTCCTCGCGCAGGTCGGCGTCACGCAGGGTCTCGCCCTTGATCTTCTTCTGCAGGAGGGTGATTCCGTAGATGAGACCTTCGGGGCGCGGGGGACAGCCGGGCACGTAGACGTCGACGGGGATGATCGTGTCGATCCCCTGCACCATCGCGTAGGTGTCGAAGATGCCGCCGGTCGAGGCGCAGGCCCCCATCGAGATGGCCCACTTGGGTTGGGGCATCTGGTCCCAGATCTTGCGGATGACCGGCGCCAGCTTGAATGGCAGCCGACCGGCGCAGATGAGCAGGTCGGCCTGGCGCGGCGAGAAGCTCATCCGCTCCATCCCGAAGCGCGCCAGGTCGAAGCGCGACGCGGCGGTGGCCATGAACTCGATGGCGCAGCAGGCGGTGCCGAACGGCATCGGCCAGAGCGAATTGGCGCGCCCCCAATTGATGACCGAGTCGACCCGGGTGGTCATCCAGTTGGGGGACATCGAGGAGACGGTGGTCCCGGCCCCTTCGGGCAGCGTCAGTCCCATTCGAACGCACCCCGCTTCCAGACGTAGATGTAGCCCACCACGAGGATCAGCATGAAGATGAGCATCTCGAGGAGCAGCAGCCCGCTGATCTCCTTCATCTGGGCGAAACCGACCGCCCAGGGGATCATGAAGACCGCTTCGATGTCGAAGATGATGAAGAGGATGGTGACGAGGTAGTACTTGACCGAGAAGCGCTCGCCCGCCTCGCCGAGCGCGGGCATCCCCGACTCGTAGGGGCTCAGCTTCACCGGCGTGGGGCGGTCACTCTTGAGCAGGATGTCGGCACCCTTGGAGACGACGACCATCATGATCGCGTTGGCGATCACGAAGGCGACGACCAGCAGGATGGGCAGGTAGGACTGAAGCATCGGCTCAGATTCGTGAAAAGATTCACTAAGTATAAGTAAAACCTAACCTCTGCCCTAGGTCACTTCAACCGGCCCTCGGCACTGAATCTCCCGTATAATCAGGGGTTGGCAAGTCGGGAATCTGTCGTGGGTCGTGGGTCGTGGGTCGTGGGTCGTGGGTCGTGGGTCGTGGGTCGTGGGTCGTGGGTCGTGGGTCGTGGGTCGTGGGTCGTGGGTCGTGGGTCGAAGGTCGCGGGAACCGGTGTGGGGTCAAGCTCGTGGGCCTAGCCTCCGGATCATGACCGTTAGTTGGCGCGAGGTGCCATCCGCGGCCTTCAACGCGAGGGTGAGGGGCTCGCCGGAGAGGTACCCCAACTCTCCCGCGATCTCCAATAGGGACTCCACCTCCCTTGAGGATCCTCGGGCGATGAACAGGAATCGGACCAGTTCCTTGTCCCCGCCCCGGCCCGTCCCTTCGGCGATATTCGTCGACACGGACACGGCTGCCCGCCTGAGCTGACTGGTGAGCCCGAATCGCTCATCCGGTGGAAGCTGCCGAGTGAGGCGATAGACTTGGACGGCCAATTGCTTGGCATCCTTCCAGACTACGAGCTCGCGAAAGTTCCCCATGCAAGCAAGGTGGGCGCCCCGGGCCGAAGAGTGGTAACCCGGAACCACGCGCAGCGTGCCAAATCATCGCGACCCGGGTAATGTTCCGGCCTTCGAGTTCGCAACTGTCCACCGAAGACCCACGACTCACGACCCAAGACCCACGACCCATGTCAATCAAGTCCGACCGCTGGATCCGCCGGATGGCGCTGGAACGCGGCATGATCGAGCCCTTCACCGACGGCCAGGTGCGCGAGGTCGACTCCCTGGGCCGCAAGGTGATCTCCTACGGCGTCTCGTCCTACGGCTACGACATGCGGGTGGCGCCGGAGTTCAAGATCTTCAGCAACGTCCTCTCGGCCATCGTGGACCCCAAGGATTTCGACCCAAAGTGCTTCGTGGAGTACGAGGGCGATGTCTGCATCGTCCCCCCCAACTCCTTCGCCCTGGCCCGCTCGGTGGAGTACTTCCGGATCCCCCGCGAGGTGCTGACCATCTGCGTCGGGAAGTCGACCTACGCCCGCTGCGGCATCATCACCAACGTGACACCATTCGAGCCGGAATGGGAAGGTCACGTCACCCTCGAGATCAGCAACACCACCCCGCTCCCGGCCAAGATCTACGCCAACGAGGGGATCTGTCAGGTGCTCTTCTTCGAGGCCGACGCCGATGACATCTGCCAGACGAGCTACAAGGACAAGAAAGGGAAATACCAGGCGCAGACCGGGGTGACACTGCCGCGACTGTAGGCGGATGGGCGGATGGGCGGATGGGCGGATGGGCCGCAGAAGATCGGGACCGCCCCGAGGCCGGTCCTGAGCGCAGCGAAGGAAGTGCAACAACGAGGGACCTACCTGAGATCGGGCAGGTCCCTCACGCCGTTCGGGACGGCTCCCTGCCTACCGCAGCAGCGCCGCGGCGGCCGAGACCTTTGCCCGCGCATCACCCACCCGCTGCGCCAGGTCCTCGACCTCGTGCGCGAGGCGGCGCGCGTCACGGTCGCGGAGCGCTTCCGCGATCCCCGGCAGGGGGACATCGGCATAGCCGTTGTCGCGATCGGCGGCGTAGAGGAGGTTCCGGTACCAGGGGCGCCCGGTCAGCCCTTCGGGCCGGCTGAGCCGCCGTTCCGCCTCACGCGCCTCTTCGTTCAACGTCTGGAGCCGATCGGTGGAGAGGCGCGCCGCCCGGCCGCTCCGCATCGCCAGGGTGTCGGCCGTGGCACGGAACGCCGCCGCTTCGGCCAGCAACCGCTCAAACGGCGCCCCCTGGAGCCCGAGCTTTGCCGCCGAGTCGCGGGCGATGGTGGCGAGCTTGGTGACCTCGTCGGCCAGCGCGGCGTGATCATACGGCAGGAGGTCGGCCTGGGCGATGCCGGCCAGGACCAGCGCCCCGATCCGCGCCACCGCTTGGTGCTCGAGGTACCCGGGGTCGCCGAAGCGGTCCATCCAGGCGAGGTCATCGTACTGCGAGTGGTAGATCCCCTGGCCTCCGCCGAACCCCCACTCGGCCGCCGGAATGCCGAGGTGGTTGTAGAAGCCGGCGAAGTCGCTGCCGCCACCGAGATTCCCCATCCGGGGCTCCTCGCCCGTTGGGGTCTGGGCCTGTCGCCGCCACGCGACATAGACGCTCACCGAATCGCCGGGCGCGGGGACCAGGCTCGCCGCCCGTCGCACCACCCCTCTCAGCGTGGGTGACGAGGAGCCGCCGAAGCTCCGCCCAGAGGTGATCATGTCCTGGTTGAGATAGGCCACCGCCGATCGGCTCAGTTCGGTCTCGCGGCTCTCGACGTATTCTGTCGACCCGATCAGCCCCCACTCCTCGGCATCCCAGGTCGCGAACACGAGGGTGCGGCGTGGTCGGTAGCCCCGACGGACCGCTTCACCCCAGGCACGCGCCGCCTCGAGCACGCTGACGATGCCGCTGATGTTGTCGAGCGTTCCCGGTCCCCATGCGTCGCGATGGCCGCCGATGATCACGACCTCCCCGGGCCAATCGGAACCGGTGATGGTCCCGAAAGTGTTGCTGATCTGCTTGTAGGCCGCCGCCCCGGTCTCGAGCCGCACGGTGACGTGCGCAGTGACCGCGGTGGTCCCGCCGAGCCGATAGTCGAGCCCGAGTCCGCCCCGCCACGCGTCGGGGGCCGCCGGGCCGGCGAGTCCGGTGAGGAGCTCCCGTGCATTCCCCGAGCCGATGGGGACCGCCGGGATCTTGGGGATATCCATCGAAGCGACCGCCACCCGCCGCGCGGTCTCGGTGGACGCCCACCCCGGGGTCGACGGGTCGCCGGGGGAGAGCTTCACGCTGCCCCTCTGGACACCACCTTCAGGGCGCCAGGGGCCTTCGGGATATACCAGGCCCCGCGTGGCGCCATCGTCCGCGGGATCGCTGTAGAGGAGCACGGCCACGGCCCCGTGCGCTTCGGCCTCACGGAGCTTGATCCCGCGGTGGCTCCGGCCGTAGCGCGCAATGACGATCGCGCCGCGGACCGACACGCCGAGGGAATCCAGGATGCGGTAGTCGGAAGGAAGCCCGTAATTGACGTAGACGATCGGGCCGGTGACATCCCCCGCGGCGCTGTAGCCGTTCACCGTGGGCCAGGCCGGCTGCTCGGTAGAGGGATCGCCGGGGATCAGCGGTTCGGCGAGCGCGAAGCTCTTCCGCGTCGGGCGGATCCTTTCGACGGCGACGTGGGTGGGACGCGGGAGGTAGACCCGGAAGGTGGTGCGGGAGGTGTCGAGGCCCCACGACGCCATCTGTCCAAGGACGTAGGCGGCGGTGCTGTCCTGTGCCGCGGTGCCGGCGACGTGGACCCGGGTGCTCAGCGCCGTCGAGTGGCGTCGCGCTGCCCCGGTATCGGGGATGGAGAGGAGGATCGAGTCGAGGGCGCTGGGGCGCTGGGGCGCTTGGGCGCTGACCGAGGAGGCGACGAGCAGGACAGCGAGCGACGGAAGGAAACGCATTGAACTCTCGGTCACGGATGCGGTTGCGGTTGCGGTTGCGGAACAGGATTCAGACGCTCAGACGCTCAGACGCTCAGACGCTCAGACGCTCAGACGCTCAGACGCTCAGACGCTCAGACGCTCAGACGCTCAGACGCTCAGACGCTCAGACGCTCAAAAAGTTACCAGCAGGTCCGTTGCTGAGCGTCCGAGCGTCTGTCACCACTATACTATCTCCTGCGTAGTGTACCCGTTCCCCTCGCCGTTCCCAATACCACCCGGAGGATCCCGGACGTGCTTCGCACCTCGCGCCTTCCCTTGCTGCTCCCGTTACTGGCCACGTCGCTCCTGGCCCAGAACGTCCAGCCTCGCCCCCCGCAGTCGATCCGGTCGGTCCCACCACCGTTCACCGACGCAGTCTCTCCCTTCCACCGTCTCGACCTTCCGACCGCGACCAACATCCGCACCGGGTCGGGGAAGCCGGGGAAAGAGTACTGGCAGCAGCGCGTCGACTACGCGATCCGCGCCACGCTGGATACCACCCGGAAGACCCTCACGGGTGAAGAGACCATCACCTACAGCAACAACTCGCCGGACACCCTGCGCTACGTCTGGATGCAGCTCGACCAGAACCTCTTCCGGCCGGACAGCCGCGGGGCGCTGATCTATGACCAGAGCGCCCGCTTCGGGACGGCGGGGGCCAACGGCGGCTTCGGGCTCTCCCGCGTGGGGGTGCGTCAGACTCCGGTCCGGCCCGGCGCGATACCGGGCCGATTCACGCCGGTCACGCCGTACCTGAACGGCACGCTGATGCGGCTTGACCTCCCCCAGCCCCTCCCGCCGGGGCGGCGACTCCAGATCGACGTCGCCTGGTCCTTCCCTTTCGGACCCAACGCGAACCGGATGGGGGTCGAGAACGTGGACGGGAGCGACGTCTACGAGGTGGCGCAGTGGTACCCACGGATGGCGGTCTATGACGACGTGCGAGGGTGGAACACCGAGCAGTACTACGGACAGGGCGAGTTCTACCTCGAATACGGCTCGTTCGATGTGAGCCTCATGGTGCCGGCCGACATGTTGATCGGCGCCACCGGGACGCTCCAGAATGCGCTGGCGGTGCTCACCCCGGTGCAGCGGCAGCGACTCGCCGCCGCCCGTCGGAGCGCCACCACCGTCATCATCCGCGGCAAGGACGAGATCGGGACATCCGCTTCACGCCCCGCCGCGGCCGGCTCCCTCACCTGGCGCTTCACCGCCGACAGCGTGCGCGACTTCGCCTGGGCCGCTGCCCGGCACTTCATCTGGGACGCGGTCGGCGCCGACGGCGGGCGCGTCCTGGCCCAGAGCTTCTATCCGCCCTCCGCCGATTCGATCTGGAAACGCTCGAGCGAGTATGTGAAGCACGCCATCGAGTTCTACGGTGGCCGCTGGCTTCGGTATCCCTACCCCACCATGTCGAACATCAATGGCATCGAAGGGGGGATGGAGTACCCGATGATCGTGTTCTGCCGGAACCGCACCAGCCCCACGGGCCTGTTCAGCGTGACCGACCACGAGGTGGGCCACAGCTGGTGGCCGATGATCATCGGCAACAACGAGCGGCTCTACCCGTGGATGGACGAGGGATTCAACACCTTCCAGAACTACTACAGCTGGCTGGCATTCTACGGCACGCCGCCCGCCCAGCGCGGGTCGGTCAACGCGGTGGTGAGCTTTGCGCTGTCGGGCAACGAACAGCCCGGCCTCACTCCCGCCGACCGTACCCAGAGCCTGGGGATGGTAGCGTACCAGAAGCCCGGCTTCGGGCTCCGACTCTTGCGGGACCAGGTGCTCGGCGCCGACCGCTTCGACGGCGCGATGCGCGAGTATGCCCGGCGGTGGGCGTTCAAGCACCCGACCCCCGCCGACTATTTCCGGACGGTCGAGGATTACGCCGGCGAGGACCTCAGCTGGTTCTGGTACGGCTGGTTCGGGACCACCGGGACCCTCGACCAGGCGGTCGACTCGGTGACGACCGTGGCCGCCAACGGCCGCCAGCGCATCTACCTCCGCAACATCGGCCCACTGGTGATGCCGGTGGCCCTGGGGATCGGGTACGACGACGGCTCGACCGAGCGGGTGACCCTCCCGGTCGAGATCTGGTTCTACGGCAACAATTATTTCTACGTGGTCTCGTCCAGCCGCAAGATCACCGCTGTGACGGTCGACCCGGATAACGCGTATCCGGACGTGGACCGGAACAACAATGCCTGGCGGCGGAGCGCCACTCCCTGAACGGAGTCGAACGACCGACCGGTGTCATCCTGAACGAAGTGAAGGATCTGCTGTACGAAGACCGGTGCGAATCGACTTGCACCGGTCTTTGCACGCCAGATCCTTCGCTCTGCTCAGGATGACCCCTGGTGGAGGCTCAGCCCCGGCTCAGGGCACCGACAACTTCCAGAACCCACTGAACATATCGCTGGCCCAGAGATAGCCGTTCGCGAGCATCACGCCCCAAACGAAGGTGTTCCCCGGCCCACCCGGCGTGATCCGGGAGATCTCGCGACTCGCCAGGTTCCCGCTGAGGGTGCCCGTGACGTCGAGCGCGGCGACCCCGCCGTTGTAGTAGGCGGCGTAGAGGATCCCCCGGGTCTCGTCCATCCAGAAGTTGTGGACCCCCGCCCCCGCCAGATGGTAGTAGGCCACCTCCACCGGGGCGCTCATGTTGGAGACGTCCACGACATGGATGTCTCCCGAGGCGGTCGTGAAGTTCGAGGGCCCTTCCTGCCCTACGAAGACGTAGCGCTTACCGCCGTTCGCGTCGTGATACCACCACGAGTTGTGGACGCAGCTGCAGTTCACCCCGTTGTTCGAGGTGACGATCGAGGAGACAAGCGCCGGTGCCACCGGCGATCCCCCTGCCCGCCCGTCGCCCACGTCATAGATGCGGAGTCCGGCATCCCAATCATTCACAAACGCCAGGCCGTCGCGGACGAACTGGTCATGCATGCCGTAGGACTCCGGCTGCGCGACGGACGCTACCTGAACGATCTTGTCGGCCGAATCGGGCTGGATCCGAAAGACGAGCATGGCCGCCGGGGAAGGGTCCTTGGTCGCGAAGACATAGCGCTGGCCCCCGATGTCGGCGAAGGTCCCGGTATGAAGACCGGTCGTGACCTGCTGCGAATCAACCAGCACCGGGTGGGCCGGATCGGTCAGGGAGTATATGTACAGGCCGTTCGCTGCCCCGCCCCCCTCCGCCGTCGCGAGGAGAAGGGTGCCATCGGCGCTCACTTCGTTGTCGCTGACCGTGCCGAGGCCGGGGCGGACGGAATCGACCAAAGTCACCCCCGAACTGACATCCCAGACGTGAAGCGCCCTGGCGCCGACCCCATTGCAGTTCCCCCAGGTCCCGGTGTAGGCATACGAGCCCTGGATCCAAAGGTCGCTAGTGCATTTGTTGGGCACGTTGTTCCCCCCCGCGAGCACCGTCATCGCCTTCTTGGCGGTGGAATGGAAGAGGAGCGTATCGCTGAACCCCACCGCCATCGCACGCACGAACTGTCCACCGGCTCCGGGCCCGAGGGTCCGCGATACCCGCGCCACTCCACTGCCATCGGTGACCGTCGTGTCGGCGCCGAGTGTCCCGCCGCCTGACATGATCGTCCACCCCACCTTGATCCCCGCCACCCCGTTGCCGAAGTCGTCGACCAATTTCGCGCCGAGCGGCGAAGAGAGGACCGACCCCGCATTGGCCCCTTGATCCTGTCCCTGCGCAATGCGCAGGTGCGCCAGGGGGCCGTCGGTGGCCACGAGGGTGAAAAAGAGCTGGCCCCTGGTGATCTGGGCGCGGACCTTCCGGATCCCCGAGTCGGTGGCGGCGGTGTAGATCGCGCTTGCGAGCCCATCCGCACCGGTCGTGTCGGCCAGGGTCACGGTCCCGGTCCCCACGGTGACGGCGAAGTGCACGATGACACCGGGCGCGGGCAGGGCCCCTTCATCGTCCACCCGAACGATGAGAGGCGCGGAGGCCGTGAATACCGCCACCAACTGGCTGTCCCCCGAGATCTTTTGGAGGGTATGGGTCGGGGTCGGCCCCGAGTCATTCTCACCACACGCCCCGAGCAGCGCTCCGATCACAAAGCACCCCCGACGCACGACGGACGACGCACGACGCACCATTATGGATGCTCCATCTGAGAGTGATCCTCGGGTTCAGAGTGATCGTCGCCGCCCACATACCGTCCCATCCGCATCCCGCTCATCCCGCCCCAATCCATACGGACGCCCAGCGTGAGGCTGGGGAGCACATCTGATCCGTAGGCCGTCTCAGGATCGTAGATCCCGCGCACCCGCTTCACCCGGGCCACCGTCCCCTCCACGAAGGGTCGCACTTCGAAGCGCCCCCGCGCGGTGAGGAAGCTCACCCCGTACCCGGCGGTCCAGGTGGTCCAGCGGGTAATGCCGAGGATCGCGTCATCGAGGTGGGGGCGGATCGAGCGGAAGGGATCAAGGGTGCGGATGTCCTCCGGCCGCTCGGTGCGCTCGAATCGTGCGTAGGGCCGGTGGCGCCCGAACGCCATCGCCCCTTCGGCCAGCACGCTATGGAAGACGAAGAAGCTCCCCGCCTCTTCGGTCCGGGCCCACTCCAAGAGGGCATACGCAGGCCGGTGGGAGAGCGCGCCGCCATACCGCACCGACGCGCTCCGCTTGCGCTGGGTGGAGCCGGCACCCTGACGATGCTCGGGACTCTTGACCCGGGCCCAGGAATACTGCGCTTCGAGTCCCGCAATGGGTGTTACGGTCGCGCGCACCGCTCGGGAGTCGAGCCCCCGATCCCAATTGGGCCAGTCGCTCGGCTTGGTCGGCTCGTCGCCGTTGAACCAGGTCGCCTCGAGCCGCACCGGTCCATACTCGGCCACGCCGACGAGCACCGCGCGCTCCAGGATCTGCGCGAGATGGTGGTTGACGGGATACCGCTCCACCGGCCGGCTCATCGGGTCGTCGGTGCCGAAGGCGACGAACCCTTTCGGACCTCCGGCCAGGGTAGCCGACATCCCACAGCCCACAGCCCACGGTGCACAGAATTTGAGACCGGCGACGAGCTCGTGGACGTAGGTGTGAGGATGCCGCCGGTCGTAGTACCCCTCGCCGTAGTCACCCGGGACAAGTTCCCCGTCGGGGATCGTGGCGCCCTCGAAATCGAGAGTGGCGCGGGCGAACAGCGTCGTGCCGCGTGCTGGGTGCGGCGCGCTGCGGTGGCTCCACTCGAGCATCACCACCGGCTGGACGATCGCGAATTCGGTGCGACTCACGTCGCCGGGGGCGTGGGAGACCTGGGTGACGAGGGGAATGGCCTGGGCGTGGACGCGGAGCTGCCCGGCCAGTGGGCCGGTGGGCCAGAGGGCCAGAACCAGAACGACTGACCACGAAGGGAGGAGGGCCGAGGAGTGACCCCCGGCCCTCTTGCCCACTGGCCCACTGGCCCACGACATCACGCCGTGACGGCCGCTCTGAGATAGTCCCGATTCATCCGGGCGATGAAGTCGACACTGATCTCCTTGGGGCACGCCTTCTGGCACTCCCCCAGGTTGGTGCAGCCGCCGAACCCTTCGAGGTCCATCCGCTCCACCATACGGAGGACCCGCTGATACCGCTCCGGCTGGCCCTGGGGCAGGAGGCCGAGGTGGCTCACCTTGGCGCTGGTGAAGAGCATCGCGGAAGCGTTGGGGCAGGCCGCCACACAAGCGCCACAGCCGATGCAGGCCGCCGCGTCCATCGCCAGGTCGGCGGCGGGTTTGGGAATGAGGATCTCGTTGGCGTCCTGCGCCCCACCGGTCGAGGCACTGATGAAGCCCCCCGCCTGGATGATCCGGTCGAGGGCACCGCGGTCGACCACGAGGTCCTTCACCACCGGGAACGCCTTGGCGCGCCACGGCTCGACGGTGATGCTGTCGCCGTCGTGGAAGCTCCGCATATGCAGCTGGCAGGCGGTGGTGGCCTTCTGGGGACCGTGGGCGTGGCCGTCGATCATCACGCCGCAGCTCCCGCAGATCCCCTCTCGGCAGTCGTGGTCGAAGGCGATCGGCTCCGCTCCCTTGGCGATGAGCTTCTCGTTGAGCACATCGAGCAGCTCGAGGAACGACATGTCGGGGGAGCAGTCGTCCACCTGGTAGGTGACGAGCTTGCCGCGTGCGGTCGGGCCGGATTGGCGCCACACCTTCAGGGTGATGTGCATAGTCGCGTATCGGTGCCTCGTGCGAAGTGCGAAGTCCGAAGTGCGGGGTGCTGCGGGGCCGGATCGCTCACGTCCCGCACTTCGCACCTCGCACTTCGCACTATTTGTACGACCGCGTGGCCAGCTTCACGTTCTCGAACACCAGCGGTTCCCTGGTGAGTACCGGGTCCTTCCCTTCACCGGCGTACGACCAGGCGGCGACATACGCGAAGTGATCGTCATCCCGCTTAGCCTCCCCCGCCTCCTGATGCTCGGTACGGAAATGCCCGCCGCAGCTCTCTTCGCGGTGCAGCGCATCCCGGCACATCAGCTCCGCGAAGTCGAAGAAATCGGCCACTCTTCCGGCCCGCTCCAGGCTCTGGTTGAGCGACTCACCGTTCCCCAGCACCCGCACGTTCGTCCAGAATTCCGCCCGGAGCTCCGGGATGCGCTTGAGCGCCGCTTCGAGCCCCGCCTTGTCGCGCGCCATCCCGCACTTGTCCCACATCAGCTTCCCGAGCTCGCGGTGGAACGAGTCGACCGACCGCGTCCCGTTGATGCTCAGGAGCTTCCGCACCCGCTCCCGCACCCCCTGCTCCGCCGCCTTGAACTCGGCGTGATCGGTGCTGACTTTGGAAGGCTTGGTGCTGCCGAGGTAGTGGCCCAGCGTGGCCGGGAGGACGAAATAGCCGTCGGCCAACCCCTGCATCAGCGCGGAGGCACCGAGGCGGTTGGCGCCGTGGTCGGAGAAGTTCGCCTCGCCGATGACGTGGAGACCGGGGATGGTGCTCTGGAGGTTGTAGTCCACCCAGGTGCCGCCCATCGTGTAGTGCACCGCGGGGTAGATGCGCATCGGCATCTCGTACGGGTTCTCGCCGGTGATGCGCTGGTACATCTCGAAGAGGTTGCCGTAGCGCTCCTCGATCGTGTCGCGGCCGAGGCGCTTGATGGAGTCGGCGAAGTCGAGGTAGACCCCCTGCCCGCCGGGGCCGACGCCGCGTCCCTCGTCGCAGACCTCCTTCGCCGCGCGGCTCGCGATGTCCCGCGGGGAGAGGTTGCCGAAGCTCGGGTACTTCCGCTCGAGGTAGTAGTCCCGCTCGGCCTCGGGCACGTCCCTGGCGGCGCGCTTCTCCCCCCTGGCCTTGGGGACCCAGACGCGGCCATCGTTCCGGAGCGACTCCGACATCAGCGTGAGCTTCGACTGGTGGTCCCCGCTCTGGGGGATGCAGGTGGGGTGGATCTGCGTGTAGCAGGGATTGGCGAAGGCCGCCCCCTTCTTCCAGGCGCGGAAGGTGGCGGTGACGTTGCACCCCTTGGCGTTGGTCGAGAGGAAGAAGACGTTGCCGTAGCCGCCGGTGCCCAGCACCACCGCGTCGCCGGCGTGGCTCGAGATCTCGCCGGTGACGAGGTCGCGCACCACGATGCCGCGGGCCACGCCGTCGATGACGACGAGGTCGAGCATCTCGGTCCGGGGATACATCGAGACCGTGCCGGCGGCGATCTGCCGCTCGAGCGCCTGGTAGGCGCCGAGCAGGAGCTGCTGGCCGGTCTGGCCGCGGGCGTAGAAGGTGCGGCTCACCTGCGCGCCGCCAAAAGAACGGTTGTCGAGCAGGCCGCCGTACTCCCGCGCGAGCGGCACCCCCTGGGCCACGGCCTGATCGATGATCTCGACCGAGACCTGGGCCAGGCGGTAGACGTTCGCCTCGCGGGCGCGGAAGTCCCCCCCCTTCACCGTGTCGTAGAAGAGCCGCTGGATGCTGTCGCCGTCGTTGCGGTAGTTCTTGGCGGCGTTGATCCCCCCCTGCGCGGCGATCGAGTGCGCTCGGCGGGGAGAGTCCTGGAAGCAGAACGCCTTGACGTTGTACCCCTGCTCCCCGAGCGTCGCCGCCGCCGAGGCCCCGGCCAGACCGGTGCCGACGACGATGACGGTGTATTTCCGGCGATTGGCGGGACTCACCAGCTTCATCTCGAAGCGATAGCGGTCCCACTTCTCGGGGAGCGGACCAGCGGGGATGTTGGAGTTGAGTTCCATGTCGGCCACCAGAAGAGTTAGGTCGGTAGTCGATGGTCGGTGGCTGTTCTGTCGCGCGCCATCGATCCGCCGCCGCTACCGACTACCGACCACCGACTACCAGCCCCACCCCATCCAGATCGCGAGCGGGATGAGCGCGAACCCTCCCGCGATGGTGACCGCGAGCAGGACCGCGATGACTCGGCGCGAGGCGTTCCAGGCGGGGTGGTTCCATCCCATCGTCTGAAAAAAGGACCAGATGCCGTGCCCCAGGTGGAGGCCGAGGGCCGCCATCGAAATGATGTAGAACAGGGCGACGCCGTGCCAGGCGCTGAAGAGGATCAGCACATTCTGCCCCACCTTGCCGTGCTCGAACGCCGGGTGCCAGTTGCCCCAGGTCAGGTTGGTAAGGTGCACAATGAGGAAGACGAGGAGGAGCGCCCCGCCGAATCGCATCGCAAAGGCCAACCACCGGCTCCCGGCCTGCCCCGCAGTGGCATACGACTCGGGGCGGGCGGCCTTGTCGCGAGCGTAGAGTTGCGTCGCCGCGATCACATGGATCAGGGCCAGCGCCACGAGGCAGAGCCGCGCCACCAGCAGGAGCGGCCCGGTGCTTCGCAAGAAACGACCCCAGGCATCGAGATGCTCGGGGTTCGAAAAGATGGAGAGATTGGAGACGACGTGGCTCACCAGGAACCCGACCAGCAGGATCCCGGAGACCGCCATCGCGATCTTTTTGCCGATGGTGCTGTGCCAGAGGCGGGCCAGCGCTTGCATCTCAGCTCGGAAGTGGAGGGTCAAGAGTGGAGGGTGTTGAAGATCGAGTCACCCTCGACCCTCCACCCTCCACTCCCTCGATCACACAATGGCCTGAATTTCCTTGACCGCCCCTGCCGACTTGTGCAGCTCGGCCCGCTCGGCGTCCGTCAGGGTCACTTCGATGATCTGCTCGATCCCCTTGGCGCCGAGTTTGACCGGCACGCCGCAGAAGACCTCGTTGAGCCCGTACTGGCCGGTGAGCCAGGCGCTGCACGGAAGGATCCGTTTCTTGTCGAGCGCGATCGCCTCGACCATCTGCACCGCCGCCGCACTCGGCGCGTAATAGGCGGAGCCGGTCTTGAGGAAGGCCACGATCTCCGCCCCGCCGTTCCGGGTGCGCTGGACGATCGGGTCGAGCTTCTCCTTGGAGAGCAGCTGCGTCACCGGGATCCCGCTCACAGTGGTATAGCTGATGAGCGGCACCATCGTGTCGCCGTGGCCACCCAGCACCATCGCCTGGATGTCCTCGACGCTCACATCCATCGCTTCGGCAAGGAAGGCGCGGTAGCGCGCGGTGTCGAGCACGCCCGCCATCCCGATGACCCGTTCCTTCGGGAAGCCCGACTCTTTGAACGCCACATAGCACATCACGTCGAGCGGGTTGCTCACGACGATGATGATCGACTTGGGGGCCACCCGCTTGATCTCGGCGGCGACGCTCTTGACGATCCCGGCGTTGGTCTTGACCAAGTCATCTCGGCTCATTCCCGGCTTCCGGGCGATGCCGGCGGTGACGACGAAGATCTCGGACCCCGCGGCGGCGTCATAGGAGGTGGAGCCGACCACGCGGGAGTCGAATCCCTCGATCGGGGCGGACTGCCACTGGTCGAGGCCCTTCCCCTGGGGGACGCCATCGACGACGTCGATGAGGACGACGGTGCGGGCAAGGGACTTCTCGGCGAGACGCTGGGCGGCGGTGGCCCCCACGTTCCCTGCCCCGACGACGGTGATCTTGTTGAGCATTGGAGTCGATGGTCGATGGTCGAACGGCGCCCCCGAAGTCCTGCACTGGGAGCGCCGTAAGCTAGCCGAAATCTGGCTGTTCTTGAAGGGTGGGGTTCGGGCTACTTCGCTTTCCCGCTGCCACCCTTCTTCGCCCCGCTCCGCCGCCGCGGCCGCCCCTTCTTCTCCACGGCCGAGCCGGAGGCACGGCCCTCGGCGGCGGCGACGGGGAGCTCACTCTTGGTACCGGTCTTTTCCAGCGCGGCCGCCAGCACCGCGCGCACGCCGGCGATCCCGGTCGCGGGCAGTTTGTACATCCGGTGCGGGTACTTCTCCTTGATCCGTTCCGGCATCCCCTCGGGCCCGGCGAACATCAGCACGCTGGTCGCGCGCACCCGCGCCTCCTCGATGGTCTTCCCACCCTCGGCCGAGAAGTAGTAACAGCGCTCCCGGGCGATGGCGCGACGGAACTCGAACCAGTCGGGGTGGATCCAGAGGTCGAGCTGACCCTCAGATTCCCGACTTTCAAGGTCTTCGATATCGAACCCCACCGGCCCGATGAGGTGCAGCGACGAGCCGCTGGCGGCACAGAGATCGGCCACCTGGTCGGCGGCGCGGGAGTCGGTGGGTTCCATCAGGGCGATGTGCATAGGCGGTCAGGCGGTCGGGCGGTAAGGCGGTAGACACACCGCAGAGGTTGGGACGGTGCTTGAGAGACCAATGGTAGACTATCGAGGCGATCAACGCGAACGGACCGGCGCCGGGACTCTTACCGCCTTACCGCCATACCGCCCGACCGCCTAGCCGCCTCGCGTGTGCATTTCCTTGCGGGGATCCGCCCTCAACCCCTCCAATGACACCAGCGCCCCCCGCTCAGCGACTTCCAGCCGCTTCTCAGCCCCGCGGTCGTCGCGGGCGCGCCATGCTTGAGAGATCAGAGCCGAGAGTTCAGAGTCAGTGGCCCCCGACCGCAATGGCTCGCGAAGGTCGAGACCATCGCGGGCATAGAGGCAGAGGTAGAAGGTGCCGTCGGCGGTGAGCCTCCCGCGATCGCAATCCCGACAGAAGGGGCGCGTGGTGCTCGCGATGACGCCGAAGCGTGTCCCGTCGGGGAGCGCGAAGGACTCGGCAGGCGCTGAGGCGCTGGGGCGCTGGGGCGCTGTAATGGCGCCGTAGTGTTGTGCGAGTCGCCCCAGGATCTCGGCCTGCGGGACCACATCGTTCATCGACCACCTGGTCGCGCCACCAACGTCCATGTACTCGATGAACCGCACTTCGGCGCCGACCCGCTTTCCAAACTCGAGCAAGTCCACCAGCTCGTCGTCGTTGAAGCCACGGATCACGACGGCGTTGATCTTGACACTGGCAAACCCGGCGGCCGCCGCCGCTTCGATCCCGGCGACGATGTCAGAGTGACGGGTGGTGCGGGCGTGCTTCTCCAGCCGCAACGGACTCAGCGTGTCGAGCGAGACGGTCACCCTCTGCAGCCCGGCGGACCTGAGACCTGCGACCTGCGACCCCAACAACACGCCGTTCGTCGTCATCGCGAGGTCGCGCGGCTTCGCTTCGTCGCGAAGCATCCCCACCAGCGTTGCGAGGTCGTGGCGCAGGAGCGGCTCGCCGCCCGTCAACCTGAGCTTGGATGCACCGAGCCCGACGAAGAGACGGGCGAGGCGGGAGATCTCCTCGAACGTGAGCAGGCTCGCCTTGGGGAGCCAGACGTAGTGTTCCTCCGGCATGCAGTAGGCGCAGCGGAGGTTGCAGCGGTCGGTGACAGAGATCCGCAGGGATCCCAGCGGGCGACCGAGTGCGTCCAGGGTGGAGGGTGAAGGGTGGAGGGTGCTGTTAAGCATGGTGACCACCGTTCGGCACCCTTGACCCTCCACCCTCCACTCCTGCGGTGGGATCGACCCATGCAACGGAGCCATCCACGTACATCTCCTTCTTCCAGACCGGCACTCGCTTCTTGAGTTCCTCGATCACATAGCGACAGGCGTCGAACGCCGCGGCGCGATGCGCACTCGCGGCGACGACCGCGACGGCGACATCACCGATCGTGAGCGCGCCGATGCGATGCTGCACCGCCACCGCGACCTGCGACCCGCGACCCGCGACTTCGGCGATGATCTGTTCGGTGACCGACTCCGCCATCGGCCCGTACGCCGAGTAGTCGAGCCCGAGGACGGCTTTGCCCTGGTGATGGTCGCGGACCAGCCCCAAAAAGATCGCGATCCCGCCCCGGTCGGGGGAGCGGACCTGATCGATCAGGGGGTCGAGCCGGATCGGCGATTCGGTCAGGATGTCCACGTTACCCTCCCGCCACCGGAGGGAGCAGCGCCACCTCGTCACCCGCCGCCACCGGATCGCCCCAGAGCGCCTGGCGGAAGTTCACCGCACACAACGGTTTAGGCGGGATCTGGGAGGCTGCGGGATGCCTGGCGCGGACCGCGGCCACCACATCACCCACTGTGGCAGGTCCCCGCAAAGCCAATTCCTCGCACTCCACACCGAGGAGTTCGGCGTAGCGGGCGAGGTAGCGGAGGCGCACGGTGACGGTGGACATGGGATGGAATCAACCTTGATCGGGTAACTCCAACAAGCGTAAGGACCTGGCGCAGCAAGCTGCGCCGCAACGGACCACCTCCAAAAACAAGAACCGCTCCCGAGGGAGCGGCTCAACTCGAAGGGTGCCAGCAGCTTACGCCGCCGGATCTGCGGGAGTGCGTGTGGCGGCGTCCTCTTCATCGGCCACCAAAGCCCGCAACTCCTTGCTGGGCTTGAAGACAGGCACCGGACGGGCGGCCACTTCCACCGGGTCGCCGGTGCGGGGATTGCGCGCCATGCGGGTCTTCCGCTTCCGGATCTTGAAGGTCCCAAAGCCACGGACCTCGATGTTCTCCTGCTCCTTGAGCGCGTCCTTGATCGCGTCCAGGAAGGCGTCGACCACACGGGCGCAGTCCTTTTTCGAGATCATAGGACCCGCAGTGCGGGCGATCGAAGCAGTGACGTTTTCGACGAGATCAGCCTTGGTCATCTCCCCTCCGGGGGGTGTTCCGGGAGGGCCCCGGGGAGGGGCCACGCAGAGGAGACAGTACGAGCTAACCTGTTGACTGTCAAGGGGTAGGGACCCCTCGGGGGGGTGCCTCCACCCCCATGGACCGAAGAAATTCCCCGAAGTGGGGGAAGGCGTCGTGGGGTCCTGGAGCTGCTTCGGGGTGATACTGGACCGCGAAGACGGGGAGCTGGCGGTGCCTCAAACCCTCCACCGAACCGTCGTTCAGATTCCGGTGGGTGACCTCGAGATCGGGGGCTCCGGGGATGTTAACCCCCTCTTTTTCACCCTCAACGGCGAATCCGTGGTTCTGCGAGGTGATCAGGACCTCCCCGGTCCGGAGGTCCTTCACGGGGTGATTCGCCCCCCGATGACCGTACAGGAGTTTGGTGGTCCGACCCCCAAAGGCGAGCCCCAAAAGCTGGTGCCCAAGGCAGATCCCGAAGGTGGGGATCCCGGACTGGGCCAACTCACGGATGTTCTTGCGTGCGTAGGTGATAGCTGCCGGATCGCCGGGGCCGTTGGAGAGGAAAAGCCCCTTCGGTTCGAGCGCCCGGACCTGGGCGGCGGTGGTGGTCGGCGGCACCACGACCACTTCACACCCGTGGTCGGCGAGCATCCGGACGATGTTCCGCTTCATCCCGAAGTCGTAGGCCACCACCCGGGGTCCCTTCCCGACGATCTCCTGCACTTTGGCCCCGGCCCGGGTCGCAAGATCCAACCCATCCATCGACGGGCTCGCCAGAAGTTCGCGTGTGAGCGCGGCACTCGGCTCATTCCCCTCGGCGATAACACCGCGCATCGCGCCGCCCTCGCGCAGGTGACGGGTGAGCTGGCGGGTGTCGACCCCTTCGATGATGGGAACGTGATGCTGCGCGAGCCAATCACCCAATCCTTTGGTGGCACGCCAGTTGGAGGCCCGCTTGGAGAGCTCGCGCACCACGACGCCGGCCACCTGGGGCCGAGCCGACTCCATGTCCTCGTCGTTGACGCCGTAGTTCCCGATCATCGGCGCGGTCATCACGACGATCTGCCCCATGAAGGAGGGATCGGTGAAGGTCTCCTGATACCCCGAAAGGCCGGTGGTGAACACGACCTCGCCGAATCCCAGCGCGATCGGGAAGGGAGCGGTCCCGGCGTACCAGGTGCCGTCTTCGAGCAATACAAAAGCGGGGCGACCGGTCATCCGGCCACCCCGCTGCTGCGGTTCTTGATCACGATCGCTCAGGGCTGAGGAGCCGGGGTCGTGGGCGCCGGTGTGCCGGTCGCCGGCGGAGTGGCCGGGGCACTGCCGCCGAGCGGGATGGCGCTCTGGCTCGGCGCGGCAGGCTGCTGCTGGAGCAGCTCCTGCGTGCGGCTCGTCTCGGGGCCGCGATGGGCCGACATGACCGAGACGATCAGCGCGAGGACCATGAACGCGCCGCCGAGCCACCAGGTGCCCTTGGTGAGGATCGTCTCCGCCTGACGGCCGCCGACGACGTTGTCGGCCGGGCCACCACCCATGGAGGCCAGTCCGCCCCCCTGGCCAGCCTGGAGGAGCACCGCGCCCGCGAGGAGGAGGCAGACGAGCAGGATCAAAATGATGAGGAACGTATACATGCTATCTCCCGTTAGGCCTGCAACTTAGCGGGGGGGTGGAGGGTGGGTCAAGCTGTCGGCCCGC
>JBDSIR010000131.1:0-9810 GCA_039917855.1 Gemmatimonadales bacterium
ATCCGGCATCGGGAGGAAGGGCCGCGCTACGTCTTCCTCCCCAAGGTCGAACCCCAGCGTGCGCGCCGAGCGGCGCTGGAGCATCTGCTCGACACCTTCTTCGCCGGGTCTGCGGAGCAGGCGGTGATGGCCCTTGCGGAGATGTCGGACGCGGAACTCACACCGGAACAGCTCGAGCGTCTGGCGGACCGGATCCGCAAGGCGGGGGAGGAAGGGCGATGAGCACATTCACCTTCGACGGCCCCCTCGGACTCGGCGCAGATGCGGTGCTCAAGGGCACCCTGTTCCTGGCGCTTCTCTTCCTGGCCAGTCCTGCGCTCCATCGACTCTCCGCCGGGGCACGGCACCTCGTCTGGGGTTCAGGTCTTCTTCTCCTGGTGGTGATCCCGGGCCTTTCGCGGGTGATGCCGTGGCGGATCGAGGTCCTCCCAAGCATCACATCTGCCCCGGTCGCCGAGCAGGTGACTCCAAAATTCGACGCGCCTTCACCGACACCCACGCCGACACCGACGCCGCCGAAGCACGCCGCTCCGAGTGGGACCGATCGGCTGCCACAAGCTGGAGTGGTGACATCCGCGCCTCTGTCCGGTGGGTCGTTCTGGCATACGGTCGACCTGGGTGTCCTTGCACTCTGGCTCTGGGTCGGTGGCCTGGCACTGGCGCTCCTCCGGCTGGTGGCGGGGCAATTCTCCGCTGCCCGACTGGTGCGGGAGGCGCGCCCCGTCGACGAATCCGCGTGGGCCACCGCCCGTGCGCGGGCCGCGGCGCATCACGGCCTGCTGCACCCGCCCACGCTGCTGCTCTCTGATGAGTTGCCTCTCCCCGTGACGACCGGGATACGGCATCCGGTGATCCTCCTCCCGGAGGGGGCCGACGCCTGGCCGGAGGCGCGCCGAGAGTCGGTGCTCCTGCACGAGATGGCGCACGTGCGCCGGCGCGACCTGATCACTCAGCTCTTCGCGCGGATCGTCTGCGCCGCGTGGTGGTTCCACCCTCTCGCGTGGCGAGCCCTGACCCGATTCCGGCTCGAGAGCGAACGCGCCGCCGACGATCTGGTGCTGGCGGCGGGCCGGCGCGCGAGCGAATACGCCCAGGACCTGCTCGCAGTGGTGCAGGATGCCGGGCGCAGTCGCGCCCCGATGCACGCCCTCGCCATGGCGCAGCGCTCCGATTTCGAAGGGCGACTGCTCGCCATCCTCGAACCCGGCGCATCGCGCCGTGGAGTGACCCCGATGACCGCGATCCCGCTCGTATTGATCGTTTCACTCGCCGCCCTCCCGCTCGCGGCTATCGGGCCGGTGCGCGTCGTTGGGAGCCAAGAGGCGTCACCGCCGTCCAGCGTCGTTGCTCCTGAAGCGAAGCCCGCCCCGGCGGGCGCACCTGTGCTCTCGGAGCTGGAGCGTCTGCCGGCGCTTGCCCGGCGCTCGGCGCCGGTGGTGTCCAAGTCGACCGCGGGCGCAGCCCGAGCACTGGTGATCGCCCTGGAGGACCCGGTGCCGGAGGTGCGGCTCGCGGCGGCGCGATCGCTCGGCCACCTGGGTGACACCACCGTCATCGCGGCGCTGACCCACGCGCTCGCGAATGACACTGATGCCGGCGTCCGCCGTGCGGCGGCATGGGCACTCGGACAGCTGGAGCAGTCCTCCGCCGTGCCGGCGCTCAGCACGGCGCTCAGGCGCGACCAGGATCTCGAGGTGCGCCGCACCTCCGCCTGGGCCCTCGGCCAGATCGAGGACGCCGCGGCAGTCGACGCCCTGGGCGCGGTGCTCAATGATCCGGACACAGAACTCCGCCGCAAGGCGGTCTGGGCCCTCGGTCAGATCCAGAGCGCCCGCGCGGTCCCCATGCTCCTGCCGGTGCTCCGTGACGTCGATCCCGAGGCCCGATCGCAGGCCGCGTGGGCGCTGGGGCAGATCGAGAGCAAGGACGCTACCGAGGCGCTGGGACGCGCCGCGGGCGATTCGAGCCGTGCGGTACGTTCGCAAGTGGCGTGGGCATTGGGACAGATCGAGGATCCCGCCTCGGTACCGGCGCTGGCCCGGCTCCTCCGTGATCCGGTGGCCGATGTGCGGAAGCAGGCGGCCTGGGCGCTGGGCCAGATCCAGGATCCCGCCGCGGCCAGCGCGCTCGAGACCGCATTGCGCGATGCCGAGGTCGAGGTCCGCAAGAACGCCGCGTGGGCGCTCGGGCAGCTCGATCTTCGCCGCGTCCCACCCGGGTTGATCGCCGCGTTCGATGACGCCGAGATGGAGGTACGAAAGAACGCCGCGTGGGCGGCGGGGCAGATCGAGGATCCTGCCGCGATCGTCGGACTGACCAAGCTCCTCTCCGATCCCGAGCGCGAGGTCCAGAAGAATGCGCTCTGGGCCCTGGGCCAGATCGATGATCCCCGCGCGCTCGAGGGGGTGACGCGACTCCTCCGCAGCAATGACGCGGTGCTTCGGCGGATGGCCGCCGAGGCCCTTGGTCGTGACCACTGAGCGGGGGCGACTCATGCGCATCCGGATGGGATGGCTCGGTCTCGGGCTCGCGGCGGTCGGGATCGGCTCGGCCATGGCGGTCGGGAGCGCCTCGCGCCCGGCGGAGGCAAAGCGCCCGGAGGACATGGCGAACGTCGCCGTCCTGCTTGCAGGGATGCAGGGCACTGCGCCGATCCCCTGCGCCCTCGCCCTGACCGTGATCGAAGGGAACGCGGGATGGGGGAACTGGTACGGAGGAGCAGCCGGCATGAGCGATCCGGTCCTGGGCCAGCTCAGGCCCTGGCTCGAGCAGCGGATCACCGATCCCGCTGTCGTGCCGGTGCTCCGGAGCGCGATGGCGCCAGGCGATGCCTGCGTGCGGCAGACCGCCGCTCGATTGCTCGGGCGGACCAGGCATCCCCAGGCGGTGCGTGCGTTGGTCGAGGCATTGCGTGATGCGGACCCGTCGACCCGCGAACTCGGTGCGCTCGGACTGGGGCTGGCGGACGATGCGAGCGCCTATGAGCCCCTCGTCGGGGCCCTGCGGGATACCGCTGCCGGGGTCCGGGCAGCTTCCGCGATGGCGCTCGGTCAGCTGGAAGATCATCGCGCGGCACCCGCGCTGGTGGCCTTGCTCAAGAACGACCGGGTGCCCGAGGTGCGCCGCGCGGCCGCGTCCGCGCTGGGAAAGCTCGACTGATCGATGGTCCGTGGCGGTGGAAAGCCACGGACCGCGCTGTTCCGGTGACGGACGGGCGGGGAAGCATCCCTATGGTAGGGGCGACCCTTCAGGGATCGCCGCATGCTCGCCCGGATCCAAGCCGCCGCCGTCCTCGGCATCGACGCCTATCTGGTCGATGTCGAGGTCGACATCACCAATGGATTGCCTTCCTTCTCGACCGTCGGCCTGCCGCACGGCGCCGTGCGGGAGGGGCGTGAGCGTATCTGGCCGGCGCTCGCCAATTGTGGTTACAAGATCCCGCTCAAGAAGATCACGATCCTCCTCGCCCCGGCGGACGTTCCCAAGAGCGGTTCCGCGTTCGACCTTCCGGTCGCCATCGGTATCCTGGTGGCCAGCGAGCAGATCCTCGCCCACGGGCTCGCCGGCGCTGTCGTCGTGGGCGAGCTTGGGCTCGAGGGGGACCTCCGTCCGGTGCGCGGAGTGCTGTCGATGGCGGTGGCCACGCGGGACGCTGGATGCACCACGCTCATCGTGCCGCAGGCCAACCTGACCGAGGCGGCGGTGGTGGACGGGATCGATGTGATCGGCGCGCGGAACATTCTCGAGGTGATCCGCCATCTGACCGGTGAGCATCCCATCGCACCGACCAAACTCGACCTCAGTGCCCTGATGGCCGACCGGCGCGATGACGTGGTCGACTTCAGCGATGTGCGGGCGCAGGGGGCGGCCAAACGGGCGTTCGAGGTCGCCGCGGCCGGCGGGCACAACGTGCTCCTCATCGGCCCGCCCGGGTCGGGCAAGACGATGCTGGCGCGCCGCCTGCCGACCATCCTGCCGGTGCTCAGCCTGGCAGAGGCCCTGGAGACGACCAAGATCCACAGCGTGGCGGGGCTGCTCGCGCCGGGGCAGGCCCTTTCCGCCGTGCGCCCCTTTCGGGCCCCCCACCACACCATCAGCGATGCGGGGTTGATCGGTGGCGGCTCCAATCCCCGGCCGGGGGAGGTGAGCCTCGCGCATCATGGGGTGCTCTTCCTCGATGAACTTCCCGAATTCCGGAAGAACGTCCTCGAAGTGATGCGCCAGCCGATGGAGGACGGCCACGTCACCCTCTCGCGGGCGGCGATCTCGCTGACCTACCCGGCGCGCTTCATCCTCGCGGCGGCGATGAACCCCTGTCCCTGCGGCTGGTATGGCGACCCGGTCCGCTCCTGTCGCTGCGGATCAGAAGGGGTGCACAAGTACCTGGCGCGCATCTCCGGGCCGCTGCTCGACCGGATCGACATCCATCTCGCGGTGCCGGCGGTGCAGTGGCAGGACCTGACCGGCACCGAACCCGGCGAATCGAGTGCGGCGGTCCGCGCCCGGGTCGAGTCGGCGCGCGCGCGCCAGCAGGCGCGCTTCGCGGAGCGTCCCGGCGTGTTCGCGAATGCGCACATGAGCGCCCGCGACCTCCGCCGCTGGTGCAAGGTGGAGAAACCGGTGGAGGAACTGTTGCGCGTCGCGATCACTCGGCTCGGCCTGAGCGCGCGGGCCTACCACCGGGTGCTCAAGCTGGCGCGGACCATCGCCGACCTGGCGGAGAGCGAGGGACTGGAGCCGGCCCACGTGCGCGAAGCGATCCAGTATCGGACGCTCGACCGGGTCGGAGCACTCTCCGGCTAGATTTCCCGGATGCCGTCGTTCCCACCCCCACTCGCGCTCCTCGGCCTGCTGCTCCTGGGGTGCGCCACGCCCCCCCGCGACCCCGAGACCGCCGCGCTCCGCCGGATCATCCTGGATCAGGTGGCGCGGCACCCTCATCTGGAGCCCCGCGACCTCTACAAACTCCTGAACCAGGCGGCGATGGGGAGCGAACACGCGGTGGAGGACACCATCAGCGTCCGACTCTGGATGAACCGCGAACTCGAGACGATGGGGGAGGGCCCCGCCGAGCCCCTGGTCGACACCATCGCCCCGGGAGGACGCGTGGTGCTGGTCCATCTCCGGCCCTGGATCGCCGCGGGCCGCTCGACCGACTCGCTCCTCGCCGCGTTCGTCCGGACCGCGACGGTGATCCGCCCCGACACCCTGCTCCTGGGCCGGTACCTCGCCACCGCGGATACCCTGGTCCGGGCGGGGGGCCTTCCTTTCGGGGCCGCGGCGTGGCGCGACATGGTCCAAGGGCTGCGGCGCGCTGGGTACCCCGCGGTCCATCATTCCGATGGCTTCATGCGCACATACCGACCGGCCTACCGCGTGATCGCCGGGACCCTCCTCCCATAGCCCTTCACGCGAGCTTCACGCCATCCGGGTGTCTGCTTGTCAGGCACCATTCTGGGAGTAACTTCTTCCCCGTCCTCGACCGCTTTCGGAGCGCTCCCGTGCGCCTGCTGCCCCGCGATGAACGGTTCTTCGACCTCTTCACCCGGGTCGCCGAACTGAACCTGGAGGCCTCCCACCTCCTCCAGGAGATCCTCAATAGCGACAATGACCGTCGGCTTCCCCTGGTGGAGGCGATCAAGCGGTGCGAGCACTCCGCCGACGAGGCCACCCACGAAGTGGTCGCTCGGCTGGATCGGAGCTTCATCACTCCGCTCGACCGGGAGGACATCCATATGCTCGCTTCCCGGCTCGACGACGTACTCGACCACATCGATGGTACCGCCCGCCGGATCCTCATCTTCCGGCCAGGGCCCGCGCCGCAGGGGACGCTGTTGATCGCGGAGACCATCGCCAAGGCGTGTGAGGAGCTCCTCACCGCGGTGCGGATGATGGAAAAGGCCAAGACCGGGGCGATGATCCCGGTCCTGACCCGGGTGAAACGGTTCGAGGAGGACGGCGACGCGATCTATCACGAGTGGCTGGGCCGGTTGTTCGAGGGGACTCCCGAGCCGCTGGCGGTGATGAAGTGGAAGGAGATCTACGACAACCTCGAGAAGACGCTGGACCATTGCGAGGACGTGGCCAACGTCCTCGAGTCCATCGCCATCAAGCACGGCTGACCCGGCGATGAATTCCGAGGTCCTCTACGTCCTCGTCATCATCCTGGTGGCGCTGGCGTTCGACTTCATCAACGGCTTCCACGACAGCGCCAACTCCATCGCCACGGTGGTCAGCACCCGGGTGCTCACCCCGGGGATGGCGGTGGCTTGGGCGGCGTTCTTCAACTTCGTGGCGGCCTTCGTGGTCGGCACTGCAGTGGCCAAGACCATCTCCAAGGGGCTCATCGACCCCTCGATCGTCGATTCGAACGTCCTGATGGCGGCGGTGCTCGGGGCGATCGCCTGGAATCTGGTCACCTGGTTCCTCGGCCTGCCGAGTTCGTCGTCCCACGCGCTGATGGGCGGCTTCGGCGGTGCGGCGGTGGCCAAAGCGGGAGTCGGCGCCCTGATCATCTCCGGCTGGGTCAAGCCGATCCTGGCCATCGCCATCTCCCCGCTATTGGGGGCGGTGCTGGCCCTGTTGCTCACTGTGTCGATCGGGTGGGGCTTCCGCAACGTGGCGGGGGCGACGATGGAAAAAGCCTTCCGCCGCCTGCAGCTCATATCGGCTGGGCTCTTCTCCCTGAGCCACGGCGCCAACGACGCCCAGAAGACGATGGGGATCATCGTCGGTCTCCTGGTGGCGACCCAGCACCTGTTCAAAGGTGCGACCGGCTGGCAGGCCCACCTCTATCTCCCCAGCGCCGACCACGTGCCGTTCTGGATCATCATCTCGGCCCACGCCGCCATCGCGGCCGGAACCGCCTTCGGCGGCTGGCGCATCGTCAAGACCATGGGCACCCGGATCACCAGGCTCCGTCCCTTTGGCGGCTTCTGCGCCGAGACGGGGGGCGCGTCGAGCATCCTGGTGGCAACGGCGCTGGGTGTGCCGGTCAGCACCACCCATACGATCACCGGCGCCATCGTCGGCGTCGGCACGGCGCAGCGCATCTCCGCCGTCCGGTGGGGCGTGGCGGGGCGGATCGTGTGGGCCTGGATCCTGACGATCCCGATGAGTGCGGCCATCGCCGCACTGTGCTACGGGTTGCTGATGTAACCGAGCGCTGGCCGTTCGGCCCAAAACGCCGTATTTATAGAGGGACTCCCGCCCCGGCCCCAATGTCAGCTACCGGTTTCTGCTCCCGTTGTGGTTCCCCGCTCAACCCGGGGGCGCGCTACTGCATCCGGTGCGGCAACGACGTGTCCGGTCAGCAGGAGTCGCCGGCGACCGTCAAGGTCGCCACCCCGACGCCGACGGTCGACCCGTGGCTCGAACTCCAGCAGAAGCTGGTCCGGGCCACCGTCGGCGAATACGAGATCCAGGGAGAGATCGGGCGCGGCGGGATGGCCTCGGTCTATCTCGCCCATGACATCGCGCTCGATCGCAAAGTGGCGATCAAGGTCATGTCGCCCGACCTGTTCCGGGACGCCGCGATGGCGGACCGGTTCAAGCGGGAGGCGCGCACTGCCGCGTCCCTCAGCCATCCCCACATCATCCATATCTACGCGGTCAAGCAAGCGGCCGACATCCTCTTCTTCGTGATGGAGCTCATCCGGGGGCGTCCCCTGGATGTCCTGCTGCGCGAGTCGGGCCCGATGCCGCTGCCCATGGCCCAGTACCTCCTCGCCCAGATCGGTGGCGCGCTCGGCTATGCCCACCGCCGGGGGGTCGTCCATCGGGACGTGAAGCCCGCCAACGTGATGGTCGATGAAGAAGGGAAGGCCATCGTCACGGACTTCGGCATCGCGAAGGTCGCGGAGGCGAAGGGGTTGACGATGACCGGAGCGACGATCGGGACCCCGGCGTACATGAGTCCGGAACAGTGCAACGCCCGGGAGGTCACCGGGGCGTCAGACCAGTATTCCCTCGGCATCATGGCGTACGAGATGTTCGCGGGGAAGACGCCGTTCCAGGCCGACACCCTGATGGGCATCATGTACCAGCACTTCAATGAGCAGCCCGCCCCCCTCACCAACTACCGGCCGGACCTCCCGCCGCCGGTCCTCGCGGCGGTGTGGCGGATGCTCGCCAAGAAGGCGGACGATCGCTATCCGAGCATCGAGAGCTCCGTGCAGGCGCTCGGCAATGTCGTGCTCGCGCACGACGATCCGAATCTGCTCCAGTTGATCAAGTGGGTGGAGGCCGACCCGCAGCGGAACCGCTTTGCCTCGCCCACTCCGCCCCGGAGCGCGGTGCCGGTCGGCCGCCCCTCCGCGGCCACGACCCCGGTCCCCCCATCGTCCGCGCCACCGGTCGCGGTCGGGGCAGCAGTGGACAACCTGGTGCTGGAACCCGCCGAGGCGGAGCTTCGCCCGGGTGAGTCGGCCACGTTCAATGCGTATCCCCGCGACAAGGGTGGAAGCACCCTGACCGGGAGACGGGTCGAATGGGCGAGCAGTGCCCCGGCCGTCGCGACCGTGAACTCCCAGGGACGGGTCTCCGCCGCCGCCGAGGGGCGCGCCACCATCAGCGCGACCTGTGAAGGGCTCAGCCAGTCCGCGCAGGTCCTGGTGCAGCCACTCTCGGTCGCGAAGATCCTGATCTCGCCCGCCGGCGGGCGCGTGCTCGCAGGCGAGAGCCTCCGACTCGTGGCCAGCGTGCAGGGGAGCGCCGGCGCCAGTCTGGTCGGCCGCCGGGTCGCCTGGTCGTCGGCCGCGCCCTCCATCGCGTCCGTCGATACCGAAGGGGTCGTAATCGGATTGGAGCCGGGGCAGGCGATGATCACCGCCGCGAGCGACGGCATCACGGCCGCGGCCCAGGTGACCGTGGTCCCCCAGTCCGTCGCCACGCTCCGACTGGACGACCCGCTCGGCGGCCGCCCCTTCACCATCGGGCAGTCGGTCCGGCTCCGGGCGGTCCCGCTCGGTGGTAATGGCCATCCCCTGGGCGATCGCGACGTCCGATGGGCCAGCAGCGCCCCGAAAGTGGTCGAGATCTCGGAGGAAGGGGTCGCCACCGCGATCGCGCCGGGGCGCGCCAAGGTGACCGCCTCCTGCGAAGGGATCCGCTCCGCGCTCGACGTGGTGGTCCCCGTGCCGGCGACCGAAGCGGGGGAGATCACCGCCAAGGTCCGGGGCGTCACGATCGAATCGCCTTCGGCCCCCGGCCGTCCCCGTCCGCCACGCACGGTCCCCCGGAACGCGCCCTCCAAGCTGCCGATGATCGTCGGCGGCGCCGTCATTCTCCTCGCCGGGATCGGCTTCGCGATCATGCAGATGACCCGGAGCGTCGCGCCGGAAGGCGGCAGCGTTCCGGCGGCGACGTCGACGCCACCCGCCGCCGCCCCCTCGCGGCCGGCCGACACGCGCGTCGCCATCGTCGCGGTGATCCCTGCGACCGCCGCCCTGGCGGTCGGAGACTCGCTGGTCGCGCGCATCATCGCGCTGAACGCGGCCGACAGCCAGCTCGCCGTGCCGGGGAGCATCCGATGGACATCTTCGAATCTCGCCGTCGCGACCGTGTCAGCCCGCGGTGTGGTGAAGGTCCTCAAGGACGGCAGGGCGACGATCACGGCGGGCTACGCCGAGCGAAGCGCGACGCTGGCGCTCACCGGCACGGCGCTCCGCGCCAGCGTGGCCACTGTCGTCCCTCAGGCTCCGAGCGCGGCCCTCTGGATCGGCGACACCACGACCCTCACCGCGGAAGCGAAGGATCCGTCGGGGGCGGTCCTGGGCGGGCGGGTCGTGATCTGGGCCTCGAGCGATCCAC
>JBDSIR010000132.1:0-4954 GCA_039917855.1 Gemmatimonadales bacterium
GTGGCAGTTCACCCTTGGCGTCTCGGTCCGGCCGGGCACCTGAGCTGGACACGCCGCCGATGAAACAGGTATGGATCGAGACCTACGGCTGCCAGATGAACGTGGCGGACACCGAGCTGATGTTCGGTGTCCTTGCGCGTGAGGGCTATGCCCAGGCGACCCAGCCCGAGGGCGCCGACGTGATGCTCGTCAACACCTGCGCCGTCCGCGACAACGCCGAGCAGCGGGTGATCGGCCGGGTCGGCGAGCTGCAGCGTCACAAGCGCCCGGGCGACATCCTGGGCGTGATGGGGTGCATGGCCCAGCGGCTCGGCCCGGTGCTGCTCGAACGGTCGGCCAAGGTCGACCTCGTCGTCGGCCCCGATGGGTACCGGAACCTCCCCGCGCTCCTGGCCCAGGCCGGGGCGGGGGAGCGCCTGCACGACACCGAGCTCCGTTCGTGGGAGCATTACGAGGACGTGCCGCCGGTGCGCGAGCCGGGGGCCACCCAGTTCGTGACGGTCCAGCGGGGCTGCGATTATCGGTGCACCTTCTGCATCGTTCCGACGACGCGCGGACCGGAGCGCAGCCGTATGCTTGAGGATGTGGTGCGGGAGGTCCGCGATCTCGCGGCCCAGGGCACCACGGAGGTGACGCTCCTTGGGCAGACGGTCAATTCCTGGACCGACGGCACGCACGAATTCGGCGGCCTCCTGCGCACAGTGGGCGTGGTGGACGGGATCCGTCGCGTCCGCTTCACCAGTCCGTACCCGACCGACTTCACCGACCAGGTCATTGCCGCGATGGCCGAGGTGCCGTCGGTCTGCGAACACGTCCACTTGCCGGCGCAGAGCGGGAGCGACTCCTGCCTCAAGCGGATGCTCCGGCGGTATCGCCGGGCGGAGTACCTCGACGTGGTGGCCCGGCTCCGCGCGGCGATCCCCGGGATCACCTTCTCGACGGACCTCATCGTCGGATTCCCGGGGGAGACCGAGGCCGAGTTCCAGGACACCCTTTCCCTCGTGGCCGACGCGGGATTCGACGAGGCGTATACCTTCAAGTACTCCCCGCGTGACGGCACGCCGGCGGTCCGGATGCCGGGCCACCTGGACGACGCCATCGCTTCGGAGCGCCTCGACCGTCTCATCACGACGATGCGCGACCAGACCCGCCGCCGGAACATCGGCCGGGTGGGGGAGGTTCACGAGGTCCTGGTGGAGCGCACCGCCAAGCGGGGCGACATGCTCCTTGGCAGGACCCGCACCAACCTCATGGTGCTGCTGGATCTGCCGGCGTCAGCCATCGGGAGCTACCGTACTGTGCGGCTCTCTGGCACCACCGGTTCCACTTTCACCGGCGAGCTCCTCTCCCAGGCGCCCGCGCTGGCGGTCCTGTGATACGCAATGTCGTCAACGAGCATGTGGCGGGGCATTACAAGAACCTCCGCCCCCGGTTCCCGTCCTTTTGCGGCTGCCCCCTCTGCGAAGGGGACGTCCAGGTCTTCGCGCTCAATCGGCTCCCGTCCAAGTACGTGTCGACCAAGGGAGGCGGGATGATCGCCGAGGTCGAGCTCGAACTGGGGCAGGGGGGCACCGACATCGACATCACGCTGATGGAAGGGTTCCGCCGGGTCGCGGCCTCACCACGCTGCGGGGCGAGTCCCGCTACGCTCCCCTGAGCGCCGCGGCGTGGTGGGAGCCGTGAAGCTCCCACCGGTGGTCTACCTGTTGTTCGGCTTCGGGGCCGGTCTCGCGACCGGCCTCGCGCGTTTTCCGGATCCGCGGATGCTGATTCCGGCTCTGGCCGTTGCGGCCGGCCTTGGCCGGCATCGGTCGATGCTCGGACTCTGCCTCGGCGCCGCGATCGTCGGCCAGCTCTCGGCCGCCCTCGCCTGGCAGGGCGAATCGGCGCGCTGTGCCGCCCGGCTTCCGCGGGGTAAGGTGGCCCTCACGTTGGTCCCGGTCGATCCGCCCCCCGTGGCCAACGGCCGGGTCGAGGCGGAGGTGCTCGGGGCGGGATGCACCGGGATGATCGATGTGCGATGGCCCTCCGGGGTTGGGAGTCGGGGGTTGGGAGGGGTGCAGGTCGGGATCCCGATCCACGTAGAAGGGACTTGGTATCCCCGACCCGAGGGGCCCTTCGACCGCCCCGGCGGGATCCTGGTGGTACAGACCGTGCTGCCTCCTCCCTCGCACTTCGCACATCGCACTTCGCACGCGTTGAATGCTCGACGGGCCCTCCTGGCGACCACGCTCCGACTCTACGGCGACCACGCCCCGCTGGTCGACGCCCTGCTCTTCGACCGCCGCGGCGCCATCGATCGTGACACGCGGGATCGCTTCGCGGCGAGCGGTCTGGTGCACCTTCTGTCGATCTCCGGGTTCCACGTCGGCCTGATCATCGGCTGGACCCTCATCCTCCTCCGGGTCGCGCGGCTGCGACGTGAGCACGCCTGGATCCTCGCTACGCTCCTGGGCCTGTGCTACGTGGCGTGGCTCGGGTGGCCCGCGCCAGCGACTCGTGCGGCCGCGTTGGCGCTGGTGATGTGCCTCGCGCGACTGCGCCAACGCGTGGTCCGCTGGGATGCCCTGCTGGCCACCACTGCGCTCGCGGTCCTCCTCGTCGATCCCTGGGCCATCACCGACCTCGGCGCCTGGCTCTCCGTCACCTCACTCGCCGGGGCCACGATGGCGGTGCAGTGGAGTGACCTCCGGCTCGGCACCCATCCACTCGTCCGGACCCTGACCGGGTCAGTGGGGGCCACGGTAGCGACGGCACCGCTCACTGCGGGAGCACTGGGGAGCGTGGCCCTCGCGGGGATCGGGCTCAACTTCATCGGGATTCCGCTTGCGGCGATCACTGTGCCGGCGGTGCTCCTGAGCGTGCTCCTCGGCCCGCTCTGGCCCTGGGGGGCCGCGGCCACCGCGGCCGGAGGTGGTGCGCTCCTCGCTCTGCTCGATCGCCTCGCCGCGCTCGGTGCCGCCCTCCCTTACGGCCACTTCACGGTGGAGACGGGGTGGTGGGGCGCCTTGCCCTGGCTGGTAGCTATGCTCGTGGTCTTCTGGTGCATCGCCGGTCGCGCCACCGGTGTCGTCGCACTCACGCGCGCTACCGTCGCCGTCGGAACGGCGCTCTGGCTCGCGCTCGGCGCTTCAGGGTGGGCGGCGCGACCCTTTCGCCCCTCCCCAGGCCTGACCCTCACGTTCCTCGATGTCGGTCAGGGGGACGCGACCGCCCTCCAGACACCTGGCGGACACTGGGTCGTTATCGATGCGGGACCGGCGGGAGAGGGGCGAGATGCCGGTCGGAGCGTCGTGGCACCCTTCCTCGCGCGGCACGGGGTCCGCCGGATCGAGGCGGTGGTGTTGAGTCACGCGCATCTCGATCACTATGGGGGGATCGGGGCGCTGTTCGATCGCTTCGAGGTGGCCCGGTTGCTCGAGCCCGCAGCGGCGGTGGACGACCCTGGTTATCGCGCCCTGCTCGACCGCGTCGGCGGGAGTGGGGCGGCGTGGAGCGCCTTTCGGCGGGGGGATACCCTCCGGGTCGACGGGGTCGAGATCATCGCCCTGCACCCTGACACCGCGTGGACCGAGTGGGGTCTCGACCTGAACGAGGATTCGGACGTGGTGCTGGTGCGTTACGGGGCGTTCGAAGCGCTGATGGCCGGGGACGCCGGGCTCCCGGCCGAGTCGGATATGCGGGGACAGGTCGGCGATGTCGAGGTGCTCAAGGTTGGGCACCACGGGAGCGCGGGGGCGAGTGGGGAGGGGTGGCTGGCGGAGCTCCGACCGGAGATCGCGGTGATCAGCGTCGGGCGGGGAAATCGGTATCACCACCCGAGCGCTGGGGCGCTGGGGCGCTTGGGCGCTGCCGGGGCGGAGGTGTGGCGGACCGACGAGGTGGGGACCGTCGAGGTCTGGACCGACGGGGCGACCGTGAAGGTCTCCGCCCGGGGCCGGCGGCGCGTGCTTCCGGCCCGTCGCTGACGGTCGTACTTTTCACCCATGCACAGCCGAGCCGCCGTCATCACCATCGAGCGCTTCATCCTCGACCAGGAGCAGCGCTTTCCCCAGGCCACCGGGGAGCTTTCGCATCTCCTCTACGACATCGCCCTCGCGGCCAAGATCATCCAGGCCGCCACTCGGCGCGCCGGGCTGACCAATATCCTGGGCGCGGTCGGCCACACCAACGTCCAGGGCGAGGAGCAGCAGAAGCTCGACGTGTTCGCCAACGAGACGATGAAGCACGCGCTCAACCACACCGGGCGGGTCTGCGTGATGGCGTCAGAAGAGGATGAGGGCCCGATCGCGATCCCCGAGCCCTACACGCCCGGGAAGTACGCGGTGCTCTTCGATCCCCTCGACGGGTCGAGCAATATCGACGTCAACGCGCCGGTCGGCACCATCTTCAGCGTATATCGCCGGGTCACCACCGATGGGGCCGGTTCGATGCAGGACCTGCTGCAGCCCGGCCGGCAGGTGGTGGCCGCGGGGTACGTGATCTACGGTTCGAGCACGATGATGGTCTACTCCACCGGGCAGGGGGTCCACGGCTTCACCTACGACCCGATGATCGGTGAATTCCTGCTGTCGCACGACCAGATCAAGATGATCTCCACCGGCAAGTACTACAGCGTCAACGAAAGCCACTTCGGCAACTGGTCGAAGGGGATCCAGCGCGCGGTGCGCGGCTTCCACGGCGACTTCCCCGACCGCATCAAGGGGAAGAACAGCCGTTACATCGGGTCGCTGGTGGCCGACTTCCACCGGAACCTCATCGCCGGCGGGATCTTCCTCTATCCGGGCGGTACCAAGCATCCCAACGGCAAGCTCCGTCTCCTCTACGAGGCGATCCCGATGGCCTTTCTGGCCGAGCAGGCGGGAGGCGCGGCCACCGACGGCACCAGGGCGATCCTGGACCTCGTCCCCACCGAGCTCCATCAGCGGGTGCCGCTCGTGGTCGGCGGGAAGGA
>JBDSIR010000133.1:0-4861 GCA_039917855.1 Gemmatimonadales bacterium
TAGGAGCCTCTGAAGATTATATTCTCAAATATAGAGAGGATATCGAACATGATTGCTGGACGACAGCTCGTATGTTATTAAACGTACTGAATAACGGAACTAAGCCTGTAAGCGTAAGATTTTATCATCTTGAAAATCCTAGTTTCAGTGGATATCATGATTTTATTGTAATTTACGAGAAAGATGGTCCTAAATATTTATGTGATTCATGGTGTGAAAAATACACCTTAAGAGTTCAAGTTATCCCTTCCCTTGAGCAATTTGATGCATGGTTAAAAGGACTCAAGAACTTAGATATCACTGAACGCAAAAATCAGATATCATCGGTATTTCATGAAATACCGATTGATGAAGAAATAAGATTAGATGATATACGTATATCTTATATTAGTATGACATTATATTATGACCCCCAATCAGTAATATCATATCCAACAGATCCCATCAAAAATCGCATCAATCTACTAAATATAGATAATATTATATGAATTTATGATTGAATTCATCAAGGAAAAACGTCAATAGAGATAGTGATGTTTCGATTATAAGTGTGAGAAAATTATTCCTATCTATATAAATGTCAAACCACTCTGAAACATCATCCGTAAGGTTTATTCACAACGTCGCAGGAGCCCCCAATGTAGATATTTATGTTGATGGTAAGGCTGTAGCTCTACAACTTGCTTTCTCCGAAACCACTTCCTATCTTCAAGTTAAGTCTGGTCATCGCGAAGTTACTGTGTTCGTTGCATCATCAAAAGACACTGGTGCCAAACCTCTTCTCAAACAACGAGTTAATCTATGTAGCCAATCGAACAATACTGCTATTGTTGCTGGTTCTGTGAATGAATTACCTCAGAGCTTGTCACTTCTCCTTTACAAGGATGACTTGAAATGTCCTAAAGGAGGATATGCGCATGTAAGACTTATTCATGCTGCTTTCGGAGCTCCTGCAGTTGATTTGTATGTTAATGATGTTTTGACGTTCTCAAATGTTAAATATAAACATACTGGTCAACCTGTATATGCTCCAGTTAAAGTTGGAAGAGTAGATAATGAAGGATTTGCTCAACCAACTACTTTTACAGTAAAAGCTGCTGGTTCATCAGTTGTAGTAAATTATGAAGTATTGTTCCCTGATAACAGAGGTATCTATACTGTTGTAGCATCAGACTGGAAACCTGCCGTCCCTAGTGTTGATACAATTATTAACAATGATAACAAAGATGAGTGTGTTGTTCTAAAGAAGAACTTCGATGTTCAAGCATACATGGGTAAATGGTATCAAATCGCATCTATTCCCCAGTTCTTTGATCGTGATTGTGCCCGTTCCACAGCACAATATACCTTCCTCTCAAATAAAGTAAATGTATATAACACTTGTTACAATAAAGAAGGAGCTCCTATTAGATCTATTACTGGATCAGCTGTTGCTCCTAATCCCTGTGTCCCTGCTTCCCTGATTGTATCTTTCCCTAATACTCCTGTACCTGCTAATCCTAATTATTTGGTACATTCGACAGATTATAAGAGTTATGCAATTGTTGGCTCCCCAACATTAACTACTTTCTTTATCTTATCACGTCAACCAACCCTCTGTCTCAAAGAATACAAAGAAATGTTGAATTATGCTAAAGGTCTGGGATATGATGTTTCTCTTGTCAAACCTGGTTATCAAACATTAACTAAACATTGTGAAGAATCATCTTCTGAGGAATCTTCATAAATAACACATAATTGGTAATTGCTTGGCAATTATCAATGATTATACTATAGGAGTAACATTAAGAGTACTTGGAACATATTGTACTATAGGAGTAACATTAAGAGTACTTGGAACATATTGTACTACAGGAGTAACATTAAGAGTACTTCGTACAACTACTTCATTTCTGTCTGAAATTATCTGAAAGATAAACGAAAGCACAGCAAATAACACAGCAAGTCCAATAATCAACCATATCCACCAAGGAGCTGAGGAATAGATAATCAAGAAAATAAGACTTATGACAAATGTTATAAATGTCGCAATTGCAAGAATTATGCTAATAAACCTTAAGTTGAATGTCATTAACACTTCTGTTAATATGGATAATATAACAGCAGTAGCAAGGACAACCCAGACCCACCAAACAATAGTAGAATGGTTTATTGTAAATACTATTCCTGTAATTAGAAGACCGATAGCTATTAAATGAAGTATAACATATAAGATAGTCCAGAATGTATAATGATCAGGGGGAATATCTATGGTAGTAATAGTTTGAGTTAAGAAGAATTCCTTTAGCAGGGCACCAATTATTGCAATTAAGATAGCTCCTGAAAACAAAAACCAGACCCATAAGGGAACTCCAGCATAGTAAAGAAGGAACCATAATCCAATAGCAAGAACAACCAAGTACAGTATATAAAATACCAAATATAAGGATCGAGAGACCATTTAGGTATAGTTTATAATCAAGATTGTACCATGTTTGGTACAATATTATGTTACGCCTGAATTATTAAACTCATCCATCATCGCGTCTAAAATCTGAATGGCAGTTTCTACGGCACGATATCCAACACTTGGTTCTGAATTTATCCTTGCTATTGACTCTGATACTAATGTTCCATTACTTGTGCTATAAATTATTTTACGAATACCGAAATTCTTGAGTACTTCTAGGCAATGGCTGCATGGTTTGGATTCAACTAAATTCTCTGCTTTATTAATTCTAATACAATACATTATTAATTTGCGACGTGCAATTGGTTTACGATCTCTTATTCCTATACTAGACTGATATTTAGCTAAAGCGTTCTCCTCTGCATGTTTAGCTAAAGTTAACCCTGTTCGCTGAATCTGCCTTCTCAATTTAATAACGGTTTTCACATCTTTTAACGAAAGACGATTGACTTGATTTGTCTTCTTCAAAACATTGATATCTTTGATATAGTGCTTCGAATGATGTTGTTGTTCCCTGCTTTTGCAAGCATGTTGATTTGTAACATGACTTGCTGCATGTAAGACGTCCATCATGTCCTGATACCCCTCCCCGCCACTGATTCCTTCCTCCCATAGCGGAGGCAGCATCAACAAGTTCTCCTGCTGGAAGAGAATAATTAGTAGCCATTGCGAGAACTCTTTTACCAGAAACGATTGCTGCGCTATGACGGCTTGTCATAGTAGAAGTCTTCGCCAACTCAATCAACTGCGAAATAACACGTGTGCTCATATTTATTACTATTACTTATATCTATAAGTAACTATTCACTTGTATTCACTTGTAAGGTATCATACATCACATTATTCATATCTCCTACCCCTATTATAGAAGGATGAAATTACGTGTGTTTAGCTAATTTTATCGGCTTTCTAGTCGATTAATAGTATCTATAACTAATCATACTAGATAAATAATCCAGTGGATACCTCTACGCAAACCACATTATATATCTCTCCTTGGTATAATATTAAAGGATAAATTCTAGTGATTATAGTCGATAATTGCACTATATACACCTTATATTACTTGTATATGTAATGAATACTCCTAAGATGTCTCTCTAAGGTACCTCTACACGAACCACATTATATTTCTCTTCTCGACCTCTTATAATAGGATAAAATATGGATGATTATACTCGATAATTGTAAACGTAGCTGCTTGTGCAACGTTTTTTTTTAATTACTGAGGAATCTCAGTAACAGGTTCAACAACCTTAGGATTCTTGAATTCTTTCATTTCCCTAATGCGTGCATAGAGGCTTGGGCCATTCTCCTTGAAAATAAGGTTGCGAATTGTGCTTTTGATGACGAGGGGCAGCTTCATATAAGCACCTTTGGCAGAGTAGTTTTCTCCGTTGGCAATACGGTCCTTTGCAATACGGCGAGATGAATTGATGATACCTTTGACTCGATCAGAAACTTCTGCAGCTTCAATATTTTGACAGGTAGATTCGAGTTCTTGCAACCAAACAACAAGATCATAACGGTCTTTGTTGAACTCAGAGAGGATTGTAAGACCTTCTTTCTGCGCATGAGGCGGAAGAGACAACACATAATTCATCCAGAGCAAATGAATTCGGTCGTCACGTGTGCTGTAATCGTTCTGACTTGTCTCCCCAGAAGGAATCATCAGAATGGCCCCGAATTCTTCATAGAGATCCTTCAGTGACTTTTCATCATAAAGCGGAAGAATAACGAGCTTCTCCTTAAACGCTGCCCATTTCTTTGGAGTGTCTAGATCACCATAAGCTACATTCAGGAGACAATAGAACTGATTCTTAATGTTCGAATTGTTCCCGCGCATCACCACACGCCAATCGTATGCAGGACTGTTAACACGAACGATATCAACAACATTGCCATTCTCGACACGATAGACAATAACTGCTTCTCCCGTCATTTGTCGAACATCATCAACTTGGAACTCGTTGTAATATCCATATCGCAAATGACGATTAGCTTCATCGAGTGTGAGACATTTAGGCGAATGAATCATAGATTCATCAACTGTTCCTCCAATCTCATTGTTCAATGAAGCAGCAGAGAGAATCCCTGGAGCAACTTGATCTACCGGACGATTCAATTCCATCGTTCGTTCACTGAGGAGCACAATGTAGGGCTTGTTGATCTTTTGACGGGTCCCGACAACAAGACATTGATCCACAACCATAAAGTCGTAAACTGAGCTGCTGAATGGTTTGCTGGTGTCAAAGAGTTGCTCAGCAGTAGGTCCTCCAGCTTCATCGTACATGGTGAGAAAGTACTTGGCTGATCCCCAACGCGAACGAGAAGTATCAATACGAGTGTGCGTAATGCGATGCATCTTACCTTTACGCCACAACACACGAATCACTACTCCATCAAAGATAC
>JBDSIR010000134.1:0-2963 GCA_039917855.1 Gemmatimonadales bacterium
TCGCGGCGCTGTACACCTCGTACCCCGCCTGCTTGAGGATCCGCCCCGCGATGGTGCGCACCGCCGGCTCATCCTCCACCACCAGTACACTCTCTCCGGGCCGGGCCCGCGGCGAGCTGATCCGTTCCGGCACACGCGCGTGCGCGTTCTGCTCGATCCGGGGCAGGTAGATCTTGAAAGTGGTCCCTTTCCCCAGTTCGCTGTACACCCAGATGTTCCCGCCGCTCTGCTTCACGATGCCGTACACCGTCGCCAGGCCGAGCCCGGTACCGACCCCCGCGGGCTTGGTGGTATAGAAGGGCTCGAACAGCCGCGCCTTGGTCTGCTCGTCCATCCCGGTGCCGGTATCGGCCACCGACAGCATCACGTAGTCTCCCGGTACCACGGTCAGATGCTGTTCGGCGTAGTTCTCGTCGATCTCGACATTCGCGGTGCTGATGAGGAGCTCGCCACCCTTCGGCATCGCGTCGCGGGCGTTGACCGCCAGGTTCATCACAACCTGCTCCAGCTGGCTCGGGTCGGCCAGGGTCACACCGAGGTCGGGAGCGAGAGCCACGGTGAGTATCACATCCTCCCCGATGACTCGGCCGAGGAGGGTCTCCATCCCCTGCACGGTCCCATTCAGGTCGAGCGGCACCGGCTGCATGACCTGCTTGCGGCTGAAGGCCAGGAGTTGGCGTACCAGCGCCACCGCGCGCTTCCCGGCATCGTAGATCTCCTCGACGTCCTTGTGCTCCTGGGAACCTTTCGGGAGGGCTTCGAGGAGGACATCCGAGTAGCTCTGGATGACGAAGAGAAGGTTGTTGAAATCGTGGGCGATCCCCCCCGCCAGCCGGCCGATCGACTCGAGTCGCTGCACCTGCTGCAGGTGGGTCTCAAGCTTGAGCTCACTGCTCAGGTCGCGGGTCACCGCCACATAGCTCACGAGCTCGCCCTTGAGGTCGTGCACGGGAGAGATGGAACCATCCTGGGGGTACTTGGTGCCGTCCTTGCGGCGGTTGATCATCCGCCCCCGCCAGACCTTCCCTTCGCCGAGGGTGAGCCACATCGTCTCATAGAAGAGCGGGCCGTGGTCGCCGCTCTTGAGGATCCGAGTGTTCTTCCCCAGTGCCTCGGCGCGGGTGTACCCGGTGATCCGCTCGAAGGCGGGATTCACATACTTGATCTGCCCCTTCGGGTCGGTGATGTAGACCGCCTCGGCCGACTGGTCCATCGCGGCGGCAAGGAAAACGCGCGACGCCTCGGCCTCCTTGCGCGAGGTGGTGTCGAGCGAAAGGATGAACACCCCCTCGGGGATCGGGACGAACCGGAGCTCGAACCACGCGGTGACGCCGTCAGGATAGGTGAAGAGGTTCTCCAACCACTCGTGCGCGGTCCCTTCCATCGCCCGGAGGAGCACCGGCCAGAACGGGGTGCGGTCGATGCCGGGGTAAGCCACGGTCATCTTCTGGCCAAGGAGGTCCTCCTTGGCGCGACGCCCCTGCTCGGCCGCGGCATCGTTGAGATACAGATAGGTGAAATCGCGCGCGATGACCTGACACCCTTCGCGCAGGTTGTCGAGCACGTGCCGCGGCAGGTCTACGAGGGGACCTTGTTTCTTCCTTCCGGAATTCGATGTCTTGGTCACACCTCACCTGTCCCTTCCTGCCATTGGGCCGGACCCCGGGCTCTCGTCCGGTGCGGCCAGAGGATTCAATTCAGTAGGTTGAGCGGTCGCGGTAAATGGTGGTGGCCGCCTCGCCGGTAACGCGAGGGGAGAGATACGCCTTGCCGTCGAACACGTCGCGGAGCGCGCCCGACAACTCGGCGTACCCCGAGTCCTTGAGCAGGTACCCCTGGGCGCCGCGGTTCATCGCCTCAATTGCTACGACGATGTCGGCGTGCATCGTCAGCACCACGACACGCACGTCGGGGTGATCCCGGCGGAGCTCGCTCAGGAGGTCGAGGCCGTTGCGGCCCGGGAGCCAGAGATCGAGGAGGAGAGCGTCGGGTTGATGACGCTGGACGGCGGCCATCACCTCCGCGCCATCGGTGACGATAGCGACCACTTCGTAGTCGGGCTGGAGCAGCGCGCTGAGGCTGGCGCCGACCTGCTCGTGATCGTCGGCGATGAGGAGGCGGGGAAGGGCGACGGAAGTCATTCGAGTTCCTCTCGGACCTTGAATATCGTGGCGACGCGCGTCAGCCCCCCGTCGGATTCGATGCCAAGCACGCGGCGAAGGTTGCGTCGGTGAAAATGGACGGTGTGCGGGCTCACCTTGAGCGACTCGGCGATCATGTCGGTGTCGGCCCCGCTCCCGATCAGTCGCAGGATGAGGAGCTGACGCGGCGTGAGCTGAGAGACGCCCGGGGGCAGCGGTCCGATGTGGATCGACCGCGGCGGAGGCGGGAGCCGGGGAGAGAGGTATTGCTTCCCCGTCATCGCGGTCCGGATGGCGAGCTCCAGTTCGTCGAGTCCCGAGTCCTTGGGAAGGAAACCGAGCGCGCCGAGGACGAGGGCGGTGCGGCCCACCAGGAAGTCGGCACTCCCGGTGAGCATCACGATGGGGAGACGGGGCCACTCGGCGTGGATCTCGGGGAGCAGGTCGAGCCCGTTGCGCCCGGGTAGGGAGATGTCGAGCACCAGCACGTCGGGCTGAAGCTCGCGCACCGCCTCGATGACCTCGGCCCCGTCGCGGATCGGGCCGAGGACCTCGTAGTGGGGGGCGAGGAGGGTCTTGAGCCCTTCGCCGACCACCTCGTGATCGTCCACGATGAGGACGCGCTTCTTACTGGCGTCCATTGCGCCCCCGGAGCGGGAGGGTGACGGTCACCGTCGTGCCGACGCCGACGCGGGAGGTGACCACCGCCGTGCCGCCCACCTGACCGGCGCGCTCCTGCATCGAGAGGAGCCCGAGCCCGCGCGCTCCCGACTTGACGGGGCGGGTGGTGTCGAACCCTCTGCCATCGTCGCGCACCGTCAT
>JBDSIR010000135.1:0-11215 GCA_039917855.1 Gemmatimonadales bacterium
ATCTCAAGACCCTCTGCGGCACCGGGATCGCCTTCAAGCTCGCTCAGGCGCTGGTCCCCGCCCTCGGTCTCCCGGCCAACCTGCCGCTCCACTTCCTCGACTACGTCGCGCTCGCCACGGTCGCCGACCTCGTGCCCCTCGTCGGGGAAAATCGCACCCTCGTCCGTCACGGCCTCCGCCTCCTGGGTCAGTCGCGCTGGTGCGGGCTCCGCGCCCTGGTCGAAGTGAGCGGCATCGGACCTGACAAGCTCCGGGCCTCGCATCTGGGATACGTGATCGGTCCACGACTCAACGCCATCGGCCGGCTCGGTGACGCGGGGGACGGGATCAAGCTCCTCCTCACCGACGATCCGGCCGAGGCGATGGTGATGGCGCGGGAATTCGATCGGGTCAACGAGCAGCGGCAGACCCTCGACCAGCGCACCCTCGAAGAGGCGATCCAGCAGCTCGACCGGGAGGGAGACCCCGAGCGCGACGCCGCGCTGGTCCTCGCGGCCGATGGCTGGCACCCCGGCGTGGTCGGCATCGTCGCCTCGCGGGTGGTGGAGCGCTACGGACGCCCCGCATTCCTGCTGGCGCTCGATGGCGACCTGGGGAAGGGGAGCGGCCGGAGCATCACCGGCTTCGACCTGCACGACGCATTGCACCAGTGCGCCGACCTGCTGGAGCGCTGGGGTGGCCACAAGATGGCGGCGGGGCTCACACTCAAGCGGGAGAACCTCGCGGCGTTCCGCGAGCGCTTCGCCGCGATCGGTCGCGAACGACTCACGCCTGACGATCTCGGTCCCCGCCAGCGCATCGACCTGGAGCTCGACCTCGTCGAAGCCACGCCGGACCTCGAGCGTCTCTGCCGCCACCTCGAGCCCACCGGACTCGGCAACCCCGGTCCCGTCTTCGGCGCCCGCGGCATCCAGTGGGGCTCCCCCCGCATCGTCGGTTCGGGGCACCTCAAGGGAACGCTGACCTCCAAGGGCACCAAGCTCGATGCCATCGCGTTCGGGTGGGCAGAGCGGGCGCCCGATCTGACCAAGCCGGTGGATGTGGCGTTCCGGTTGGAGGAGAACACCTACAATGGAAGGACGACGCTGCAGGCGCGGGTGGTGGCGATCAGTCCCTCTCCGCCCTCTCCCCCCGGCCCCCTCTCCCTGTCGGGAGAGGGGGTGCCCACGTTGCGTCCCCCCTCCCCCGACAGGGGGAGGGTCGGGGAGGGGGCGTGAGGATCGTCGCCGGCCTCTACGGCGGTCGCCGGCTGGTCGCCCCCAAGGGGGATATCGCCCGCCCCACCCAAGACCGGGTGCGCGAAGCGTGGTTCTCCATCCTGGGTGACGCCGTCCTCGATGCCCGCGTCCTCGATCTCTTCGCCGGAAGCGGGGCCCTCGGTCTCGAAGCGCTCTCCCGTGGGGCCGCGTCCGCCGAGTTCGTCGAAAAGGCGCGTGCCTCGCTCCTCGCTCTGGAGGCGAATATCGCCGCCCTACGCGTCGGCGACGTGGCCAGGATCAGAAAAGGGGATGCGCTCAAGGTCGCCGAGGCGCTGGTGCCGGGAAGCTACGACCTGGTATTCGCCGATCCGCCGTATGATCTGGGGGCGGGCCCTGAGCTCGTGGCCCTCTTCCGCGCCCGCCCCTTCTGCCGCATCCTCTCCATCGAACACCGCGCCACCGAGCAGCTGGCAGGGGACGACACGCGGCGGTATGGGGATTCGGCGGTTACGTTCTTGTATGCCCCCTCCCCCCGGCCCCCTCCCCCTGGCGGGGGAGGGGGGGCGTAAGGTGAGTTCTCCCTCCCCCGACAGGGAGAGGGTATCGGAGCGGCTCCTCTCCGCCGACAGGGAGAGCATCGGAGCAGCTCTCCTCCTCCGACAGGGAGAGCATCGGAGCGGCTCCCCTCCCCCGACAGGGGGAGGGGCAGGGGGAGGGGGCAATGGGGCGACACTTTCACCACGTGACCGATGACCCGAATCGCCATCTACCCCGGTTCCTTCGATCCCCCGACCAAGGGGCACGAGGACCTGATCCGCCGGAGCCTTGCGCTCTGCGACAAGTTGATCGTCGCCATTGCGGTAAATAGCCAGAAGCATCCCCTCTTCCCCACGGCGGATCGTCTCACGATGCTTCGTGCCATCGTGGGGGACGACCCGAACTGCGAGGTCACCAGCTTCGAGGGGCTGCTGGCCGAGTTCGCGCGGGAGCGGGGGGCGTCGATGGTGGTGCGGGGGCTGCGGGCGGTGAGCGACTTCGAGTACGAGTTCCAGATGGCGTTGATGAATCGCCAGTTGAACCCCAAGCTCGAGACCGTCTTCCTCGTTCCGGCGGTCGACCTCACCTACTTGAGCTCGAGCCTGGTGCGGGAGGTGGCGCGCCACGGCGGCAAGGTCGAGGGGTTGGTACATCCGACCGTCTTGCGGGCGCTCAAGAAGAAGTTCCCGCAGTGAGCTTCCGGCAGGACCTGCTCCAGCGTGCCGCGAAGTTGAAGGCCCGTGTCGTCCTCCCGGAGGGGGACGATGCCCGGGTGCGTGCGGCTGCCGAGCGGCTGAAGCGGGAAGGGATCGCCGAGCCGATCCTGCTGACCGAGGCGCTCGTGGCCAGGCACCCGCTGCGTGAGCGAGTGATCGCGCATCTGGTCGCGCGGGATCGTGAACGAGGCAAGTCGAGCCCCCAGCCCCAAGCCCTGAGCCCCATCGAGTTCGGTGCCGCGATGGTCGCACTCGGCGAGGCGGAGGCCTGTGTGGCTGGTGCCGTGCACCCCACGGCGGACACCATCCGCGCCGCGCTGCGTGCCATCGGAGCGGCCCCCGGCACGCCGATGATCAGCTCGGCGTTCTACATGGTCTTCCCTGAGGAACCCCGCACTTCGCACTCCGCACTTCGCACGGTGTTGACATTCACCGACTGCGCCGTCATCCCCGATCCAACATCCGAGCAGCTCGTCTCCATCGCGCTCGCAGCCGCGCGCGACCGCAGGAAGCTCGTCGGCGACGATCCCATCATCGCTTTCCTCTCTTACAGTTCCAAGGGCAGTGCCGCCGGCCCCAAGGTCGACAAGGTCCGCGAAGCGGCTCGTCTCTTCGCCGAACGGCACCCCGAATTCGTCTCCGATGGCGAGCTGCAAGTGGATGCAGCACTGATGGCGGAGGTAGGCGAGCGGAAGGCACCGGGCTCGCCGGTGGGGGGGAGGGCCAACGTCCTCGTCTTCCCCGACCTCGACGCCGGCAACATCGGCTACAAGCTGGTCCAGCGCCTGTCGGGGGCGGCGGCCCTGGGCCCGCTCCTGCAGGGATTGGCCCGCCCGATGAGCGACCTGTCGCGCGGGGCGACGCCGGCTGATATTGTAGAGGTCTCGGCGATGGCATTGCTTCAGGGTGGCCAGGTCTGACCGGGTAAGGAACGGCGTACGCGAAAGCGCGAACTGGGCGAAACGCCAGGTCGACCAATCGCTGAGCGTGGAGTGGTGCACCTGCGTGGGACCTTTCGCAACTTTCACATTTTCGCGAGCGCCATTGTTGTTCGCTCGATCGGTGGATTGAAGTCTTCTTCGGAGGTTTGATGGGTTTCACGGCAACGAAGGACAAGGGCGGAGTGATGGTCGTGCAGGTCGACGGCCAGCTGATCGTCGGCAACCGGCAGGAGCTCAAGCAGCTCGTGCAGGAGGCGCTCGACCACAGCGAGCGGAAATTCCTCGTCGACTTCTCCAAGGCGGGGTACATCGACAGTTCCGGCCTGGGCGCCCTGGTCTCCATCTCCAAGAAGGTGCGGGAGCAGGGTGGGGAGCTCCGGCTCTCGGGGTTGAACGAGGATCTCCGTTCCCTCTTCGAACTCACCAAGCTCGATACCCTCTTCTCCATCAGTGACTCGACCAAACAGGCGCTGGCCGCCTTCTAGTCGCCGATGACCCAACCGATCCGCCTCGTCGTCCGGCGCACGTCGGACGTCTCCCTCCCGGTGGAGGTGAGCACCCGCATCCCCAGCGTCCTTGACGCGGTGCACGAGTCGGTCGAGATCCTGGCCCGCCACGCCTTCGCCGGGCTCACCCCGACGCCCGAGTGCGAGCGGCTCCGCAATAAGCTCAAGACCCTCCTCTGCGAGTCGCTCGCCAACGCGATCGTCTACGGCCACCACGAGGACCCCACCAAGTTCGTGGGGGTGCGCATCGAGGTGGACACGACGATGGTCCGCGTTCACGTCACCGATACCGGGGACGGGTTCGACCCCGCCGCCATCCGCCCGCCGCTCGATCCCGCCGACCTCGACCGGGAGACCGGCCGCGGCCTCCTGATGATCCATAAGCTCGCCGATTCCGTCTCGTTCAATCCGCAGGGGAACTCCATCTGCATGACGCTGCGCCGCCCGTAGGGCGGCTCGATGCGCTCCTCGACAACCTCGGTGCCCTGGCGAAAGGGAAACTTCGTCTGTGGCACGAGACCGAGAAGGGGCTCGAGCTCTCGATCGGGACCGACCCGGGTTGGCGGGTGCCACTCCCTGCCAACGAAGGCCCTTTCCGCACGCCGGAGGGGGAGTCTTGGTTCGCGCCCCTGACCGGCGAGGATTCGAGCGGCTACTGGCTCGAGATCGCCTACGTTCCGGCGCAGGACCGCGCCACCATCGCGCAATGGGTCACGCCGGTGGTCGCCGCCGTCCTTGGCCGGAGCCGAGAGGCGGTGCGGCTGCATGAGGAACTGGCGCAGCGGAGCACCGAGATCGACCTGCTGTATGTCATCAGCGAGATCCTGGGCGACACCGTGCGGCTCGAGGAGGGGGCCAAGACCATCCTCCGCGAACTCTGTGATGCGCTGGGCGCAAGGCGCGGCTCGATCATGGTGTATGAGGAGGCGGACGACGCCCTGCGGCTGGTGGCGGGACGGGGAATGAACGTGCAGCGGATCGACCCTTTGCCCATAGAAACCGATCCCTCGATCGCGGCGCAGGTCTTCCGGGGCGGGCGGACGCTGGCGTGGGATGGGGACGCAACTCGCGGGAAGAGCCCCGGGACGCCCGAGGGGCGCGACTACATCGGGCAGAGCTTCATGAGCGTCCCGATCGTGTATGGCGCCCCGGGGGCGACGGCGCGCACCATCGGCGTCATCAACTTCACCGACCGGCTGGGCGAGGACGCGTTCACCAATTCGGAACGAAAACTGGTCGAGGCCGTCGCCAGCCAGATCGGCGCCGCCATCTCCAATGCCCGGTTGGTGCAGAAGGACCTGCGCCAGCAACGGGTGGCGCGGGAGCTCGAGTTGGCGCACGACCTTCAGCTCAAGCTCCTCCCGTCACCCTCGGTGCTGCAGGGCGCGGCACAGGTGGCGGCGATCTCGCGGCCGGTCGAGTTGGTGGGTGGGGACTTCTACACCTTCAGCCGGCTGGGCCGAGGACGCGTCGGTGTGATGATCGGGGATGTGTCGAGCCATGGATTCAGTGCGGCGCTCATCCAGGCGATGGTGATGTCGGCGGCCGGCATCCACGCCGGGGCGGTCAACTCCCCCGACGAAACGCTGATGCTGCTGTACGAGAGCGTGGCGCCCGAACTCCAGCGCGCCGACATGTACTTCTCCGTCTTCTATGGTGTGCTGGATCCCCACCGCGGCCGGCTCGACTACGCCAGCGCGGGGCACCCCCACGCCTTCCGAATCCCCGCCAAGGGCGACCCGGAGCGGCTCACCGCCACCGCACCCCCGATGGGCCTCGGCCCCGGCCCCGTGGCGGGCCGCTATGTGCGGTGGGAACCGAAGGAAGATCTGCTCGCCCTCTGGACCGACGGCCTGGTCGAGGCGCGCGCGCCGAGCGGTGAGATGTTCGGCGAACAGCGCCTCCTCGACATCTTCCTCAAGTATCGCGCGGCCACCCCGGACGAGATCGTGGCCAAGGTGTTCGAGGTGCACGAGCAGTTCACGCCGAATCCGGGGGATGACAGGACGTTGGTGGTGTTGCGGATTTGAAAGCCAAACGCTCCCTCTCCCAGAATTTCCTCTCCGACCCCCGCATCCTCGCTCGCATCGCCGATGCGGTGGGGGCGGGGAGTGCTGATACTGTCCTCGAGATCGGTCCCGGCAAGGGAGCACTGACCGGCCAGCTCCTTGAACGGGCGGGGCGGGTCTTCGCGATCGAGAAGGACAGGGAACTGGTCGCAGGTCTCAAGTCAAAATTTCCTGACCTGATCCTTGCTGAGGGGGATGCCCTCGAGATCGATTGGCACGCCCTCGTGGGTGGCCCCTTCCTGGTGGCGGGGAACATTCCGTATCACATCACCAGTCCGCTCATCGACAAGGCGTTGACGCCGCCGAGGCCGGCAAGGGTCGTGTTTTTGGTGCAGAAGGAGGTGGCGGAGCGGGTCGCCAGTGCGCCGGGGAGCAAGGAGTACGGCGCGTTGAGTGTCGGCGTTCAGGCTGTGGCAAAGCCCGAGCGTCTGTTCACTGTTCCCCGTGGCGCATTCTTTCCGGTCCCCAAGGTCGACAGCGCAGTGCTGAGGCTGACGCCGCTGGCCGAGCCGTTGATCAGTGATGCTGAGGTCGAGCCGTTCAGAAGGTTCGTCGTCGGGATGTTCAGTTTCAGGAGAAAGCAATTGGTGCGGGCGCTCCGCGAGCTGAAGGGGTGGGATGCGGAACAGGGGAGCGCGGTCGTCGCGGCGGCGGGGTTCGAGCCGACGGCGCGCGGGGAGGAGTTGAGTCCGGCGGAGTTCGTCCGGTTGTTCAGGGCGACGGGTCCCGCGTAGCGGCGGAGTTCTCCCTGGGGCTCGGTTGTGGCGGCGCTTGCGCCGCTCGCGACGATCGGCTCCGATCCGTCGCGCGTCAAGCCGCGCCACAACGGTCCGAGCTCGATCCACGGAGCGCGGCAAGCCGCGCCACAACGGTCCGTCCCAGGAAACGTCGGCGGCTCCGCCGGGAGAGTCCGGATTGCGCACCGGCGTACTTCAGCGCTATCATTGTGAAAGAATTCACAAAGATATATGCGCAAGATCGCTGACTCCACTGTCCGCCGCCTTTCCCTCTATCTCCGATTCCTCGAAGAATTCGAGGGGCGGGGCGTTGCCACGGTCAGCTCCAATGCCCTCGCCCAGCGCGGCGGCACCACGTCGGCGCAGGTCCGGAAGGACCTCTCCTTCTTCGGCTCCTTCGGCAAGCGCGGCCTGGGCTACGATGTCCACGAGCTCGCTACCACGATGCGCTCCATCCTCGGACTCGGCCGCCGCTATCGCGTCGCCCTCGTCGGGGCGGGGAAGATCGGGAGCGCGCTGGCGCAGTACCGTGGATTCAAGCAGCGCGGCTTCGACATCGTCGCCATCTTCGACGCCGATCCCGCCAAGATCGGCAAGAGCTGGAACAGCCTCCCGGTGCAGGACGTGAAGACGCTTCCCGCCGCGCTCGCCAAGGATCCGGTCGATATCGCGGTGCTGGTGACGCCGGCCGAGTCGGCGCAGGGAGTGACCGAGGTGGTGGTGCAGGCGGGGATCAAGGCGATCCTCAATTTCGCGCCGATCCAGTTGATCGTGCCCGAGGATGTGTCGGTGAAGAACGTGAACTTGGCGCTGGAGCTGGAGACGTTGAGCTACGCGCTGGGGCATCGGAACGGAAACGAATAACAGCGCCATCAGCCATCGGCCATCGGCCATCAGAGGGGGCGGCGAGCGATCGTCGCCCCTTTGCGTCATCCCACTGACTTCCTGAGCAGCGCCGCCAGCATTCGTTTGATGACCTCGGCCTTTGCCTCGAGCTCCGCTACAACGTCCGGTTTGAGGTATCCTAACCGACCAGACAGGTGGACCTGATAGGCGACCTCGTTCGCCGAGCCAAGGGCTATGGAGGTGAAATGCCTGAATTCCTTGTCCGTGTTGCGCCCGGCGCCTTCTGCGAGGTTCGACGGGATCGAGACCACGGCGCGGCGCAGTTGTGATCGCAACCCGTAAAGCTCGTGGTTGGGGAATCCCTTGGTATGCCTGTATAACGCGACAGCCAATGTGTCGGCCGCCTCCCAGACCTTCAGTTTCTTGTAGTCGCCCATCTGCCACCCCCGCAATGAGTTGCACGACGATATCCTGCTCGCGTCAACCGAACATCAACGCACCGATGCCGATGGCCGATAGCTGATGGCTGATAGCGCCGTTCTGATGGCCGATGGCCGATGGCCGATGGCGTAGTTATTCTCCTCCCATGCCCGGCATCCAGATCACATCCGAAGTCACCACCCTCGAAGCGGTCCTCGTCCACACTCCCGGTCACGAGATCGAGGCGGTGACGCCCCGCACCCGCGAGGACTATCTCTACGACGACATCATCGGCGTCGAGATCGCCGCGCGGGAGCACGCCCGCTTCGTGGCGGTGCTGGAGCGCTTCTCCAAGGTCTACCAGATCAGCGACCTCCTCCGTGAGGTGGCCGAGCTCAAGGAGGCGCGGGAGTTCCTGGCCCAGAAGACCATGGACGTGGTCCCCAACGACGTCCTGGCCCAGCGACTCTCGGAGTTGCCGGCGGCGGACCTGGTAAAGCTCCTGATCGAAGGGGACGAGGAGATCGGCGGCCCCATCGCGCGGGCGCTGAACGAGGTCGATTACACCCTCCCGCCCCTCCCGAATCTCTTCTTCCCCCGCGACATCGGGATGGTCATCGGCGCGCACGCGGTGGTCGGCTCGATGCGCTACGGCATCCGCTGGACCGAGGAGCTCCTCATCAAGGCGCTCTTCAAGTTCCACGAGTCGTGCAGCAACGCCGGGATCCTGTACGATGGCTCGGAGGAGCGGCGCAGCAACCACACCCTCGAGGGGGGAGACGTCCACGTCCTCCGCGAGGACCTCCTGGTGGTCGGCTTCAGCGAGCGCTCCAGCCCCGCGGCGATCGACGCCCTCTGCGACGAGGCCTTCGCCAAGACCAAGGTCAAGGACGTGATCGTGATCGTGATGCCGAAGGTCGACACCGCGATCCACCTCGACATGGTCTTCAGTCAGCTCGATCACGAGCTCTGCATCGTCTATCCCCCCTGCTTCGTGGGACCGGAGCGCTTCTCGGTGCTGCACCGGAAGAAGGGGAAGGACGGCGTGAAGGAGATGCCGAACTTCTTCGCCGCGCTCCGCGCCGTGGGGCTCCCGCTCGAGCCGATCTTCTGCGGCGGCGACCATCGCCACACCCAGGACCGGGAACAGTGGGCCAGCGCCTGCAACTTCCTGGCGGTGAAGCCCGGCGTCATCCTCAGTTACGCCCGGAACGAGGCGACGCTCAAGGAGTTGTCGAAGGCGGGGTTCAAGATCGTCGACAGCGACGACTTCCTGACCCGACCCAAATCGAAAGTCAGCGGCAAGATGGTGATCACCTTCCCGGGCGGTGAACTCGTCCGCGGCGGTGGCGGTCCCCGCTGCATGACGATGCCGCTCCGTCGCTCGGCCTCGTGACGGGACTGACCGCGGTCCCCGACCGCACCCTGGTCGACCGGGCGCTCGAACTCCTCGTCGGAGGCCCGCGCTCGGCCCGCGAGCTCGCCCAACAGATACTGGGGATGCCGAACGCTCCCGAGGCGGTGGCCGATCGCCTGGCCGCCGCCCTCCTGGGCTCCGACCCGCGGGTGCGGAAGCTCGATGACGGCCGCTGGGCCGGGGTCGCCGCCGCCTCAACGTCGCCGATGCTCGACGAGGTCGCCTTCGCCGTACTCGACGTCGAGACCACCGGCACTCGGCCCAGCGAAGATGACCGGGTCACCGATGTGGCGGTCGTCCTGGTCCAGGGGAGCCGCCGAGAGCTGGTCTTCGAGTCGCTGGTGAACCCGGGGCGAAGCATCCCGCCCTGGATCACCTCGATGACCGGGATCGATGATGCGATGGTCCGCGAGGCGCCGACCTTCGACCAGATCGCCGATGACCTGCTGCTTGTGCTCTCGGGACGGGTCTTCACGGCGCACAACGCCCGGTTCGACTGGGGCTTCATCGACTCCGAAGTGAAGCGGACGCGGGGGTTGGCGCTGGTGGGGAGCCGGATGTGCACCGTGCGGCTCGCCCGGGCGCTCCTGCCGGAGCTGCCCAGTCGGGGATTGGACTCATTGCAGGAGCATTTCAATATTCCCAATCAGGCACGCCATCGCGCGCGGGGAGATGCGCTGGCGACGGCCGATCTTCTCGATCGGCTGCTGATGATGGCGCGGGAGCGGAATTGCCGGACGCTGGCGGATGTGGAGGCGCTGGTGGCGGTGGGCCGGAAAAGGTGAGCCCTCTCCCCGCCCCCTCTCCCTGTCGGGAGAGGGGGAGCGCATCGGAGCGACTCCCCTCCCCCGACAGGGGGAGGGGGCAGGGGGGAGAGGGGGGCAACGGGACGACTCCTCAGGAACTGCAATGACCTCTTTCGTATCGACCTTCCACATCGGCACCCTCAAGTGCCACTCCCTCGACGCCGGGCTTCAGCACCTCGACGGCGGGGCGATGTTCGGCGTGGTGCCGAAACCGCTCTGGGAGAAGCGCATCACCCCGGATGCCAAGAACCGGATCCCGCTGGCGATGCGTCCGCTGCTGGTGGAGCACCCCGATGGGCTGGTGTTGATCGACAACGGCTTGGGGAACAAGGAGGACGCCAAGTTCCGCGACATCTTCGGCATCGAGAACGCCGGGATGGATACCGGCACTACGAAGCTCGAGGACGCGCTGGCGGAGCTCCGGTACATGCCCTCGGATGTGAAGTGGATGATCGATACCCACCTGCATTTCGATCATGCCGGCGGTAACACAAAGGTGGATGCGGACGCCGTCCAGCGCCCCAGCGCCCCAGCGCCCCAGCGCCTCACCTTCCCGAATGCGACGTACGTCGTGCAGAAAGGCGAGCTCGAGTATGCCCGTCACACCAACGAGCGGACCCGGGCGAGCTACCTGCCGCACAACTTCGAGCCGGTGGACGCGGCGGGGAAGTTCAAGCTGATCGAAGGGGATGTCGAGATCCTGCCTGGCATCCGCTCCCTGATGATGCCGGGACACGTCCCCTACCATCAGGCGATCCTGGTCCAGAGCGGAGGAGAGAGCGCCGTCTTCGTGGCCGATCTGATCCCCACGGTCGCGCATCTGCCGCTTCCCTGGATCATGGGGTACGACGTGGAGCCGCTCCGGACCCTCGAGTCGAAGCGGACCCTCCTGCAGCGGGCCGCGGGTGAGGGGTGGTGGGTCGTGCTGGAGCACGACTCGACGGTGGCGCGGGGGCGGGTGGTGAAGGAGGAGAAGGGGTATGTGTGGGGGGAGACCGTGCCGGCGGCGAAATAGCTCCCC
>JBDSIR010000136.1:0-2593 GCA_039917855.1 Gemmatimonadales bacterium
GGCGAGCGGCCGGCGGTGATTCGCGCGGAACTCGCAGAGGTCATGTTCAGCCACTGCGGCGTGTATCGCACCGCGGCACGCCTCGAAGAGTGCAGGACGGCGGTGCGGGCGCTCGGTGAGCGCGCGACTCACTTGGTCGTCCAGGACAAGGGACGTCGCTACAACACGGACCTCGTCGACGCGCTCGAGCTGGGCTTCCTCCTTGACTGTGCGGAGGCGACCGTCGAGTCGGCCGTTGCGCGTACCGAGAGTCGCGGTGCCCACGCGCGCGATGACTATCCGGATCGGGATGACGTGGATTGGCTCAAGCACACCTTCGCGTTTCGAGACGCCGCCGGTGGCAGCCCCCGGCTCGCCTACAAGCCGGTCACGATCACGCGCTTCCCGCCGAAGCCACGGGTCTACTGAGGATGGAGATCGAGCTGCGCGTACGCCGATACGATCCGGAGTCGGATCCCGCTCCCCACTGGGAGGAGTATCGGGTCGAGGCGGAGCCGTCCGACCGGGTGCTCGACCTGCTGCACCAGGTGAAGTGGTACCAGGATGGGACGCTCACCTTCCGGCGCTCCTGCGGCCACGGGGTGTGCGGCTCGGACGCCATGCTGATCAACGGCAGGAACCGCCTCGCGTGTGAATACCTGGTCAAGGATGCCGGCCCGCGGGTGACGGTTGAGCCCGTTCGCGGGATGCGGGTGATCAAGGATCTGCTGGTCGACATGGACGCCTTCTGGGAGAAGTACCGATCGGTGATGCCGTTCCTGGTGAACGACGCGGTGCCGACCGATGGTCTTGAGCGTCGCCAGTCCCCCGAGGAGCGGGACCGGTTCGAGGACACCAGCAAATGCATCATGTGCGCCGCATGCACGACCGCCTGCCCGTCGTTCTGGTCGAACCCCGACTACGTCGGTCCCGCGGCCATCGTCAATGCTCATCGGTTCATCTTCGACAGCCGAGACACCGCGACAGAGGAGCGGCTCGAGATCATGGCCGACGCTGACGGCGTGTGGCGCTGCCGGACGATCTTCAACTGCGTCGAGGCCTGTCCGCGCGGCATCAACGTGACTCGCGCGATCATGGAGGTCACCCGGGAGGTGAAGAGTTCCGGACGTGCCTGAGGCGACATCGGGTCCACGCCGGCTGCGACTCCTGATCTACACCGACGGTGCTGCCCGCGGTAATCCGGGTCCGGCGGGAGCGGGTGCCATTCTGCGCGACGCGGCCGACCGCCGGGTGGTCGCCGAGGTCGCCACCTTTCTGGGGGTCCGCACCAACAACTACGCTGAATGGACCGCCGTGGCACTGGCGCTCGAGGAGGCCGTCCTGCTCGGGGCGGACCACGTGGATCTGCGCATGGACTCCGAGCTGGTCGCCCGGCAGATCACAGGGCGCTACCGGGTCAAACACCCAGACCTCAAGCCGATCCACGCGCAGGTGATGGCGCTGCTCGCCCGTTTCAGCGGCTACAGCGTCGGCCACGTGCCGCGTGAGCTCAACAAGGATGCCGATCGTCTCAGCAACGTGGCCATCGATCAGTTGCCGGGCTAAGGGCCTGATGGCCATCGCGCGGGCGGCGGAGTAGAATCACGCTCCCTGGAGGCGGCTGGACGGCCGCGGGCGCGATCGTCGAAAGGCGGCGCTCGAGGAAAGTCCGGGCTCCACAGAGCAGGCTCGCGGGTAACGCCCGTCCGCCGTGAGGCGAGGACCAGCGCCACAGTGACGATGCCCGCAGCGATGCGGGAGTGAAACGCGGCAAGCTCGAGCCGGAGCAAGACCGAATAGGAGGGCGAGAGGCGGCGTTCGCGCCGCAGCAGGCGGCTCGCTCAGCCCTCGGGTAGGTCGCTCAGATGGATGGCCGTCGTCGACGCCGCAGGGCGTCGACACAGAACCCGGCTTACAGGCCGCTCTCCAGGGGCTTCGGCCTAGTCCTCGTCCGCTCGCCAGATGGTGGTGGCGGTGCAGGCGTTGCAGATCGCGCGGGCATCATCGATGGTGCCGAGCGAGAGCGGATTGTCGCGCCCGCCGAGGAGGCAGTCGACCTGGGTCCGGCGCCCTTGCTCATCGGGCAGGATGGCGACGTGGCGCACGCGGCAGCGACGGATCCGCCCCTGCCGGGGGATCGGGATCCGCTCAGCGTCATCGATCGGGTCGAGCGCCACCGGTCACTACCACCCCCATACGTCCGGAGCACCTGCGCCGGATCACGACCAGCGTGGGCTTCGCCGCCGATCGGCTCAATGGCGCCTTCGTACCATCGCGCCGGTCCTGATGGCGCGCCTTCCGACCGCTGATCGCCCGCGCTAGACTCACCTCGAGATGTTCGGGCGCCGCAAGCAGCAGGATCAGGTATCGACCCGGGAGGTCGAGCGTCGGGCGCTGTTTGCCGAACTGGCGAAACGGCCCGACACGGTCTGCCCGCTGCTGGGACTCGCCGCATCTCGGACCGAGTACCACGGCGAGTTCACTCGTGAGCACCGCTGCTATGCCTTCGGGGAGCCGGCCGAACTCTCATCGGAGCAGCAGGAGAAGGTGTGTCTGCAGCGCGGCTACGGGAATTGCCCCCGATACCTGCGCGGAATCCTGGTGATCCCGACGG
>JBDSIR010000137.1:0-27976 GCA_039917855.1 Gemmatimonadales bacterium
GACCTGTCGCGGCTCCTCCCCGCGCCGCCAGGGATGGGAGCGGTACGCCTCGAGATCGTCGAGGGAGGCCCTGTCGGTGTCGCAGCGCTCAGCGCGGAGCCCGTCGCGGCCGATGGCAGGCTCCTGATCCCGCGTCCCGTCCTGGCCGCCACCGGCAATATCGTCTCCGCTGCGGCCGAGCAACTCACCCCGGAACGCGATCGACTGGGCCGGGTACCGACCAGTGCCAACCTGTTGATCGGTGCCGGGGCTGCGGACACCCCAGTGGTCTCGCGATTGGCGATGCATATGCGACAGGCGATCGCGCGCGTGGCGGGGGATCGTCCCTACCGCGCGCTCGCTCCCTGGCCCCACGGAAAACGATGGGCCGCGGCGCTGACCCACGACCTCGATGTGGTCGCCCTCTGGCCCGCGTTTACCGCCCTCCGCCTGGCCGAGCTCGGACGGAAGGGGGAGTGGCGGCAAGTGGGTCGGATCCTCGGGACCGCGGCGCGCAGCCTCTTCGCCGATCCGGTCCGCGATGCGGTCCTCCAGATCCTGGCCGTCGAAGCGGAGCTCGGCATCCGCAGTACCTGGTTCATCCTCTGCGGCACACCGACCGTCGCCACCTTCCGGATGGGAGACCTGACCTATCGGCCCGAATCGGCCGCCACCCGCCGGATACTTGAGGCAGTGGGTAGTGGGGGTCACGAGATCGGCCTGCACGGCAGTCTCGAGACCGCGGCGCACCCCGACCGATTCATCGTGCAGCACGAACGGCTCGGCGTGCTCGCGCCGAACGTGGGGCGGGGAGTGCGCCAGCACTTCCTGCGCATGGCGCCCGGCCTGAGCCAGCGCGGGATGATCTCCGGGGGGTTCGCCTATGACGCCACCTGGGGCTTCTCCGACCGCAACGCCTTCCGCCTCGGCGTCGCCGACGTCGTGCCCTGGTTCGAGACCGAGGGAGACACCGTGACGCCGCTCGATGTGGTGCCGTTCTGCTGGATGGACCGGACCCAGAGCAAGTACCTCGGCGTCGAAGACCCGATGGAATGGGCCCGGGTGGCGCTCGAGAGGGCGGAACGGTGTCGCGAGGTCGAAGGACTCTGGTGCGGCATCTGGCATCCGAATCTCGCCGCGCCCCTCGGCTATCCTGGCGCACCCGAAGCGTTCGGGTTTCTGGGACGGGGGCTCGCGGGTGATGCCACCGCTTGGCTCGCTCCGCTCGGGGAGGTGGTCCAGTGGCGACGGCGCCGACGGAGTGCGGGGGCGGTGGCGATCGGCCCGACCGGTGAAGTGGTGGCGCACGCGGCCCACCCCGGCGCGCCGCTCTGGCTCGAGGATGCTGCCGGAGCCCCCCGGGAGCAGGTCGAAGGGTGAGAATCCTCTTCGTGGCGCATACCTACCCCCGATGGTCGGGGGACCGGGCAGGGGCCCAGGTGCTCCGCTTCGCGCAGGCGGCGGTGACGCGCGGGCATGAGGTGTGTGTGGTGGCCCCCCACGCGGCGGGCGCAGTCGAAGGGCTCGAGCGGCTCGACGGGATCGAGGTGGAGCGCTTCCGCTACGCGAGCGACGAGGGAGAGCGGATCGGGTATCAGGGAGCCGTTGGAAAGAGCCTGCGGTCGCCCGGCGCATTGATGGTCCTCCCCCGCTACCTCTCCCGGTTCCGCCGCGCCGTGCGCGATGCGGTCGGTGCCTTCAAGCCGGACATTATCTCCGTCCATTGGTGGGCGCCCTCGGCACTCGCCACCGATGGGGCAGGAGTCCCGGTGGCCGTGACCTGCCACGGCAGCGATGCGCGACTCCTCGGTAGTTCGGTATTGGTCCGCCTGCTCGGCCGCCGGGTGCTGGGGCGCGTGGCGGGGATCTCCGCGGTCTCCCAGCTCATGGCTGACGACCTCAAACGGTGGATCGGGCGGCAGGATATCGCGGTGACCCGGATGCCGGTGAACGATGCGGCGTTCACGCCGAATGCGTCCAGGCCCGAACCCCCCGTGGTGCTGTACGCGGGGAATCTGATCCACGCCAAGGGAGTGGACCTGATCCTGCGCGCCGCCGCAACGCTCCGTGGGCGGGGGATCCCATTCCGGCTCAAGCTCGTCGGTGACGGGCCGGACCGTCCTGCCTTGGAGGCGTTGACCGCCCAGCTGGGCGTCGATGACCGGGTGGAGTGGGTGGGGACCCGCACCTACGACCAGATGCCGGGGGAGTTCGCGGCGGCATCAGTGTTCGTGCTCGCAAGCCGTGGCCCGCGCGGGGAGGGGCTCCCGCTCACGGTGGTCGAAGCGCTCTTGTCCGGGTGCGCCGTGGTGGCCACGCCGGCCGGCGGGGTGCCGGAGCTCATCCTCGATGGCGCTACCGGCCTCCTTGCCCGCGACGGTGATGCCGCGCATCTGGCCGAGCAGGTCGGGCGGCTCCTCTCCGACCGTCCGCTCCGCGACCGCCTGGCGCTCGCCGGGCGGGGCCGAGCACTGGCACAGCACGGGGCCGGGCCTGCGATGGACCGGTTCTTCGAATTCCTGGGCCGAGCGGTCGGGGGGGCGCGATGACCCGCCGCACGCTCCTCCGGGTGGCGCTTTCCACGGTCGCTCTCGTTGCCGTGGCGCTCGCGGTGCGTGACCTCCTGCGCCAGTGGGATCAACTCACCGTCCAGCCGATCGTGTGGCACCTTCGGCCCGGGGCCTTGGCGTTGGCCGTAATCGCCGCGCTGGGTACGTACCTGGTCCTGATCGACAGCTGGCGGCGGGTGCTGGCGGGGTACGACCACACCCTGCCATTCCCGGTCGCGGCGCGGGTGTGGATCCTCTCGAACTTCGGGAAGTACCTCCCCGGCAAGCTCTGGATCATCGCGGGGATGGCGGTGATGGCGAAGGAAGTAGGGGTCCGACCGACCGCGGCGGTGACCTCGGCGGTGATCATGCAGGCGCTGGCGCTGGCGAGCGGCGCGGCGGTGGGTGCCTTCGCCCCTGGGGCTCTGGCGGCCCTCGGGCCTTGGGGAGCGTGGGGAGCGACCGCGGTAGCGGTGGCGAGCGTGGTCGGCTTGGCCTTCCTGATGTCGACGCGGGCGATGGGGCTCCTGCAGTCGCTCCTGCCGGCAGGGGCGCCGCAGCTCGAGCCGGTGCGGGGGAGCGCGCTCCTGATCGGGCTCCTCGGGAACGTCATCGCCTGGCTCGGGTACGGCCTCGCCAGCCGCTGGCTGGCGGCGGGGCTGTTCGATGTCCCGGCGCTCCCGGTGCTCGCCGCTTCGGGGGCCTTCGCCGTTTCGTACCTTGCGGGGCTCCTCGCGCTCGTGGTCCCGGGCGGCATCGGCGTGCGCGAGACTATCTTTATCGTGTTGTTGCGGCCCTACATCGGCCTCCCGTCGGCGGTGGCCCTCGCGATCGCCAGCCGGCTCCTGATGACCCTGATCGAACTTTCCCTCGCCCTGCCCGCTGCCCTGCAGCGCCGCCGGGCAGGGGACCCTGCGCCTCCGACGACCCTTTGATGACCGCACCCAACGCCGCACCCGATCCCCTCGACCGCCTCCCACGCTGGGTCCCGGCGGTCACCTACGCCCTGCTCACGATCGTCGTCTTCCGCGCGTATCTCTTCGCCGCGCCGGGTGCGATGCTCTATGGGAGCGACACGATCGCCGCGGGCGTACTGCTGCGGTCCTTCTTCGTGTCGGGGTTCAAAGCGCTCGGTCACATCCCGCAGTGGAACCCGCTGCTGTTCAGCGGGCTCCCTTACCTGGAGGCGGGGGGCGGTGACACGATGTACCCCACCGCGGTGCTGCATTTCATGATGTCGATGCCGCAGGCGCTGGCGTGGAAGCTGATCCTCCACGTCTTCATCGCCGGGTTCTCGATGTACTACTGCGTGCGGGTCTTCGGTGGTTCGCGGTGGGTGGCGTTCGTGGCGGGCGGTGCGCATCTCCTCTCCGCGCAGATGATCAGCCAGGTGTTCGGCGGCCAGGACACCAAGGTGTACGTGGCGGCGATCTTCCCGGCCACGCTGGGGTTCCTCGTGCGTGCCATCGAGCGGCGGGCGTTCCGACATTTCGTCTGGTTCGGCCTGATGGCGGGGCTCCTGCTGCTCGGTCATCCGGTGCTCTCCTTCTACGGCTGGATGGTCCTCGGCATCTGGGGGCTGGTCCTCATCTGGAACCGGCGCGCGGCAGGGACGAAGCCGACGCTGCAGCGGGTGGGTGGCGGGGTGATGTCGCTCGCGATCGCACTGGGGCTCGCGTCGATCGTCTTGCTGCCGATGTACCACTACCTGCGCAACTACTCTCCCCGGGCCGGTGAGGGGCGGGGATTCGAGTATGCGGCGTCCTATCCGCTCAATCTCCCGGAGACCGCAGGGCTCGTCATCGGGGGGTTCGCGGGGTCGGATGCGGCGGAAGGGCGGACCTACTGGGGTCCGAACCCGCTCAAGGGGAACCTTGAGTACGGCGGCGTCCTGGTCCTCGTGCTCGGGCTCACCGCGGTCTACGCCCTGAAGGGAGACCGTCGGCGCTGGGGGCTTGGAGCGATGATGTTCCTCTCCTGGCTCTATGCGATGGGGGACAAGACGCCGTTCTTCAAGTTCATCTACACCGTCATCACCCCCACGCGGAGCTTCCGGGCGCCGAGCCTGGTGATGTTCCTCTTCTTCACCGCGGCGATGATCCTGACCGCGTTGCTCCTCGACCGGATCCTCAAGCCGGGCGCGGAGGGGGAGGAGGCGCGGAAGGCCACCGGGCGGGGACTTCTGGCGGGTGGGGGCGTGGCGCTCCTCCTCACCTTCCTTGCCCAGCTCGGCGGCCCGTCGGCGATCACCGGGCTCTTCGGCGCCACGCCGCACCCCGAGGCGCTCGCGGCCAACCTCAACACGATCATCGTCGGGGGATGGCTCTCAGTGATCTGCTGTGTCGCGATGTGGGGGGCGGTGCGTGGTGTGGGGAAGGGGACGCTTCCCCTCTGGGGAGCATTGCTGGTCTTTCTGGGCCTGACGACAGTGGATCTGCTCCGCGCCAACGCGCCCTTCGTTCGCGCGGTACCGTACGCCCAATTCTTCCCGGACGATCCGAGCTTCGACCAGCTCAAGGCCCAGCTCGGCCCGGGCGAACGGGTCCTCCCCAGCGACTTCGTGATGGACCAGGGCAAGTTGGCCACCTACGGGATCCCGGAGGTGTTCGGCTACCACGGCAATGAGCCCCGCTGGTACGACGTGGCGACCCACCGGAACGTCCGCGACCAACTGGCGCAGTCCGACCCGCGCGGGTACCACGGCTACCTCCTCCAGCTGATGACGAGCGGGTTGGGGCGGGCACTGAGCGCGCGGATCGCGATCATCCCCGCCACCGACATCGAGATCACCGGGTGGGAGAAGTTCGCGGGGAATGACCAGATCGCGGTGTACCGGAACCTCAACGCCCTCCCGGGAGGCGCGGTCATCTCCCAGGTGGTGGTGGAGCCGGACACGGCCAAGGTGATCGACGCCCTCTGGGAGTCGGGGCTCGACGTCTCGAAGATCGCGTTCGTGGCGGAACCGGTCCCGGGCCTCGGTGCCGGAGGAGGGAAGGGGAGCTTCCAGTGGGTCGCAGAGGGAAGCGACTCAGTGGCGGTGGATGTGACCACCGACGGCCCCGCCCTCTTCCTCCTGAGCCGCACCTGGCATCCCTACTGGCAGGCGACGGTCGACGGGCAGGCGGCACCGGTGATCCGTACCGACTACACCCTGAACGGGGTCGCGGTACCGACGGCCGGGACCCACCGGGTAATCTTCCGATACCGGTCACCGGTAGTGGCCAAGGCGGAGGTGATCGCGGGGACCACCTGGATCTTCGTCCTCCTGGTCACGGGGTGGACGCTCGTGCAGGCCTTCCGCCGGAGGAACGCCGGTGCCTGAGCGCGCGCTCATTTGCGTCCCGACCTATAACGAGGCGGACAACCTCCCCAAGATCGTTCCCTCGATCCTGGCCCAGGACCCGCGTTTGGAAGTGCTCGTTATCGACGATGGGAGCCCGGACGGCACCGGCGAGCTCGCCGACGCGATGGCGGCAGCCGATCCCCGGGTACACGTCCTCCATCGGGGCGCCAAGGAGGGGTTGGGAAAGGCCTACATCGCCGGGTTCAAGTGGGCGCTGGCGCAGGACTACGCCTACATCTTCGAGATGGACGCCGACTTCAGCCACGACCCCAAGTACCTGCCCGATTTCCTGCGGACCATCGCGGAGCAGGACCTGGTGCTCGGCTCCCGGTATGTGAACGGCGTGAACGTGATCAACTGGCCGATGAGCCGGCTGCTGCTCTCGACCTTCGCGAACCGGTATGTTCGCTGGGTCACCTGGATGCCGCTCACCGACGCCACCGGGGGGTTCAAGTGCTTCCGGCGGGGGGTGCTCGAGGCGATCGAGCTCGACAAGGTGCGCTCCAACGGCTATGCCTTTCAGATCGAGATGAGCTTCCGGGCCTGGCGGAAGGGTTTTCGGCTCAAGGAGATCCCGATCGTCTTCGTCGATCGGATCGAGGGGCAGAGCAAGATGAACAAGCGGATCGTGCGCGAGGCGATCTGGATGGTGCCTTGGCTCAGGCTCTCGGCGCTGGTGGGCCGGTTGTGAGTACCACGTCGGGGACCGTCTTCCACAAGATGACCGGTTCCGGCAACGACTTCATCATGCTCGACGGTCGGGCTTCGGCCGCGAGCGATTGGCCCGCGGAACGGATCAAGGAGGTCTGCGACCGACGTTTCGGCGTCGGGGCGGACGGATTCCTCGTGCTGGTCCCGGAAGGGCCCGCCACGGTCCGGATGGTGTTCTTCAACTCCGACGGATCGCGGGCCCCGATGTGCGGCAACGCCGCCCTCTGCAGCACCCGGCTCAGCTACCGGTTGGGGCTCGCCCCGGCCGAGATGACCCTGGTGACCGACAGCGGATCCTTCCCGGCCCGTTCGCTCGACGGGTCGATGGCGGAGCTCAACCTCCCCGATTTCGACCCGCCCAAGCAGGTGGAGATCCCCCTGGAGGCCGGGGAGGAGTCGATCTGGTTCACCCACTCCGGGGGGCCACCGCACTCCGTGATCGTGGTCAATGATATCGAGAAAGTGGATGTGGTCCGCCGAGGGCGGGCGCTCCGATTCCACGAGGCCTTCGCTCCCAACGGCGCCAACATCAATTTCGTCCAGGACCCACGCACACGGCCGGCCGGGGCGACCGGCCCTCTCCCAATGCGCACCTACGAACGCGGCGTCGAGGACGAGACCCTCGCCTGTGGCACCGGGGCGGTCGGCTGTGCCGTGGTCCTCGCCCAGATGGGGCTCCTGACCCTCCCTGTCGACCTGCTGTCCCGGGGTGGCTTCCCGATCTCTGTCCGGGCGACGCTGGGCAAGGAACAGATCCGGGCGGTCTGGCTGGCAGGGGAGGGGCGTGTGGTGGCGAAGGGGGTTCTTGAGTGATGTCCTTGGCAAGGGGCTCAGGGCTCGGGGCTGGATATCGTTCAAGGTTTGGGCTCCAAGCGGGAGCATTCAGCCCCTAGCCCCTAGCAATTGTTGCAATGGGGACTCAGAGTGCAAACCCGTGGCCAAATGCGTGGACTGGAAGCTCTTGCGGGGCAGCGAGTTACGGGCTTCTCCCAGGTTATCCCCAGCCGCCCACAGGAATACTTAACATAATACCTATTATACGACCTTTAAAGTAGTACGCTAACAAAAAGGCCCCGAGGGATCCTTTCCCCGAGGCCTGGTGCCTGCGGCCTGAAGCCTAGTGCGTTGTGACCGGCTCCGCTCCCTTGGTCAGTTCGGCCAGCCGCACGGTCGCTTCGACGGCCAGCTGGGTCTTGTTGTAGTCCTTCACCACCGTCCGGAGCGCGTCGAGCTGCTTCTCCCTGTTGCCGGCCGTTCCGTATGCCCGGGCGGCATGCACCAGGTACTGGGCCTTGAGCACATCCAGGTCGGCCGTCCTGGAGGCCGCCATGTAGTTCTCGGCGGCGTCGGCCGGCTTGCTGATCTCCTCGAGCGCACCCCCCAGGAGGCCGTGCGCCGGGGCGGCATACTTGGCCCGGGGCCCCTTATCGACGAAGGCCTGCAGTGCCACGGCTGCCAGCTGGTTCTGACCGTTGATCATCCGGACCTGCGCCAGCGTCAACACTGCCTCCTGCGAGGCGTCGGTGCCGCCGTACTGGTCGATGATCCGCTGCAGCATTCCCGCCGACTGGGCCAGACCGTTCGGCCCCTCGGCCGCATTCCTGGCCTGCTCGAGGGCGTTGGAGGCGTAGGCCTCCTTCCGGGCCTGCATCCACCAGAGCATGCCTCCCACCGCCCCGATCCCCAGGACTACGGCACCAACGAGGAGGACTTGGCGCGGCCTGGCCCTGAACCAGGACATCGGATCGGTGCCAAAGGAGGACGGATTCAGGGCGTCGGACATGGTCACGGTCATCGTTTCAGGAGTCTGGGTCTGCACGGGGCGTCGATGCCCCGGGGACGTTGGTGGCCCCGAGAGGAGTCGAACCTCCGGCCAACAGTTTAGGAAACTGCTGCTCTATCCAGCTGAGCTACGGGGCCTAAGCACTGAAAAGTAAACGAGTTAGGGGGTGGAAGTCTAGAGTTTGGAGTCTAGAGTCTCGAGTTGATCACAACATAGCGTCGCTCCTGACTCTAAACTCGCTACTCTCAACTTTGTTGATGATGTCTAAAGCGCATTCGGTGAAAGCCATAACTACCTGATATCGAATGTCTTATGAACACTTGTATCAACCGAAATCTCGGTCTTATCAACACCTGAAACTTCTGCGAATTCGGGTCCCCTCCCAATGATCGCCTCGAACTGAACGAGTACTCCGCTGTCAGGGGCCACCGCCACCACCTCGACGGAGCCATCGGGGAGGTTCCGGGCGTACCCCATCACCTGGAGCCGAGTGGCGTTCCGGGCCACGAACCACCGAAAGCCGACGCCCTGGACCCTGCCCCGGATCTGGTACCGGTAGGCTGGCACGCCCTCAGCCCTTAGCCCCGAGCCTGCGGAGCCTCCACTCCTTCACGAACTCCGCCACGATCGGCAGGGTGCTCAGCACGATGATGGCTAGGATGACCAGTGAGAAGTTCTTCTTGACTTGGGGAAGGTTGCCGAAAAAATACCCTGCCCCGACGAAGAGGGAGACCCACAGAACCGCTCCGATCACGTTGTACGCCAGAAAGCGCCGGTAGCTCATCGTGCCGACCCCGGCCACGAATGGCGCGAAGGTCCGGACGATCGGGACGAAGCGGGCCAGGATGATGGTCTTTCCGCCATGCTTCTCGAAGAAGGCGTGGGTCCGGTCCATGTAGTCCTTCCGGAGCCACTTCACCTCGCCGCTGAATGCCTTGGGGCCCACCCACTTCCCGACCAGGTAGTTGACCGTGTCGCCGAGAATGGCGGCGGCGATCAGGAGGGACCCCAGGAACCAGGGGTCGAGGGGGCCGAGCGCCGCGATGGCCCCCGCCGCGAAGAGGAGCGAGTCCCCCGGCAGGAACGGGGTCAGCACGAACCCGGTCTCGGCGAATACGATCAGGAAGAGGATCCCGTAGGTCCACATCCCGTACTGGGCCACCAGTTCGGTGAGGTGGCGATCCAAATGCAGAAAGAGGTCGATCAGGTCTCGGAGCATTCTTCAGTCAAGTGCGAGGATGCGGGGTTCGGTGAACCTCGCGCGAGAACGCGAGAACACGAAGGCTCGCGAAATGAAATACTGGTGGTCTCAAGGGGAGCTCCGCTCAGCACCCACACAATACCGTTTCGCGAAACTTCGCGGTTCAGCGTTTTCGCGGCAGGTTCACGGAGCCCGACGCTCAAGCACCGAAGCCGTGCTTGCCGATCAGCGGCACGAACCTGACGTCGGTGAGCTGCTGCACATCGGTGGTGCCGTCGGGCCTCTTGGTGACCTGGGTGATCGTCTGGGTCGCCCGGTCGCCGAGGGGGAGGATGAGGCGTCCCCCAAGCTTGAGCTGCTCGACCAGCGGCTGGGGGATCGTGGGGCTCGCTGCGGCCACCAGGATCACATCATACGGCGATTCCGGGCGCCAACCGAGGGTGCCGTCGCCGACCACGATGGAGGCGTTGGGGACCTTGGCCTCACGCAGTGCGTCGCGGGCGCCGAATGCGAGGTCGGTGAGCCGTTCCACCCCGATGACGACATCGGCGCAAAGGGCGATGAGGCAGGTCTGATACCCTGACCCTGCCCCGACCTCGAGGACCTTTTCTTTCCCCGTGAAGTGGGCGAGCTCGAGCATCCGTGCCTGCACCCAGGGCTGGGAGATCGTCTGGCCCCCGCCGATCGGGAGTGCCTCATCCTCATAGGCTCGATGCCGGAGGCTTTGGGGCACGAAGAGATGCCGCGGCGCGTTGCTCACGGCGCGCAGGACCAGAAGATCCTTGATCCCCTTGGTCTGCAGCGTCTCGACCAGCCGGGTGCGGTACCCGGCGAACGAGTCCCCCCGCCCTACCGGTCCAGCGCCCATCCACGCACGGTGTCGAGGAGTTTGTAGTTGGTGAGATCCATATGGAGGGGGGTCACTGAAATGTAGCCATCCGCCACGGCCTGATGATCGCTCAGGGCGTCCCCGGTCCAGGTGATGGTGCCGCCGCCGATCCAGTAGATCGGTCGTCCCCAGGGATCCTGCATCCGGGCCAGGCTCTCCGAAAAAAAACGCGACCCGAGCTGGGTGACCTTGATCCCCTTCACCTCAGTGGCCGGGACCGCGGGGAGGTTGACGTTGAGGACGGTGTCCTTCGGGAAATCGGTGCGCGCCGTGATGCTCTTGATCAGCCGAGTGAGCCAGGGGCCGTGGCTCTTCATCAGGTCGGGGTCTTGTCCGGCGAAGCTGATGGCGACACCGGGGACGCCGAGGGTGACCGCCTCCATCGCGACCGAGACGGTGCCAGAGTAGAGGACGTCCTCACCCATATTCGGCCCGTGGTTCACCCCGCTGAAGACGAAGTCGGGCTTTTCGGGCAGCAAGGCTCCGAAGGCGAGCAGGACGCAGTCGGTCGGCGTCCCATCTACCTGGAACGCGCCGTCGGCCCGACGCATCGGCCGGAGGGGCCGGTGAAGCGTCAGGGAGTGGCTGGTGCCGCTCTGTTCGCGATCAGGGGCGACGACGGTCACCTGCCCCACAGTCCGGCACGCCTCGGCGAGGAGCCCGATGCCGGGGGCGAGGATACCGTCGTCGTTGCTGACGAGGATGTTCATGGGGGAAAGGTAATGCCGCCGAGGGCGGGGCGACCTCGCGCCGCCGCTGGAAGGGAAGAGCATCTCCTCCAACGGCGGGCCGAGGTCGGCCCGCCCTCGGCGGCGTCTGTCGCGTTTCGACGATACGGCTCGCGTGATCGGGGTGACGGTCCCCCCCGGGTCAAACGGTATCCTGCTGTATGGATACGACGCTTCCGAACCGACGGCATGTGCCGCACTGGGAGCACCCCGGCGGGACCGTGTGCCTTACCTGGCGGCTGCATCGCGGACAGTCCCAGCTTCGGGCACCGGAGCGCGATACCGTGCTCGAGGTGCTCCGCCTAAGCGGTCCTGACCAATGCGAGATTCTTGCGGCTGTGGTTATGGACGACCACGTCCACATCCTTCTTCGACCCGCGGACGGGGTCTCGGCGAAGGAGCTGGCGCAGCGGTGGAAAAGCATCTCCTCACGGCGGATCACCAAGGAGGGGTTTCGTCGTGCTCCCCTCTGGCAAGCGGAGTACTTCGACCGATGGATGGGCGGTTCCGACCAGACAGGCGTATGCGCCCGATACATCCTCGACAATCCCAGGCGACGGTGGCACCAGCTCGACGATTACCGATGGGTCGTCGACAATTGGTCCGCGCCGTAGGCGCGCCTATCGATTGTGGAGCCCGCCGAGCAACGGCGGCGCGACCTCGCGCCGCCGTTGCCGAATCCCCGTTTCCTCTACCACGGCGGGGCGTGGTCGCCCCGCCCTCGGCGCCGTTCCCACCCCTCCACGGCGGGGCGTGGTCGCCCCGCCCTCGGCGGGGATCGAATCGCCGGGCGACCTTCGGTCGGTCGAATGAATGGGGCACGGCCTGCGTTATCGGGATGACGGGGCGGGCGCCGTCCCTGCCTATCCTGGCAGATGGACCGGACTCTGCCTCGCCGCCGTCACGTGCCACACTGGGATGATCCAGGGGGGACGGTGTGCCTTACGTGGCGGCTAGGCCGCTCTCAGCCACCATTGAGGCCTGAGGAACGCGACGTCGTGCTCGACGTGATCAGAAGTAGCGATCCATTGCACTGGCGTCTCTCGGCTGCAGTCGTAATGGACGATCACGCCCACGTCTTGGGGACGACTCTCGAGGGGGTGGCCGCCAGACGAGTTGTTCAAGCGATGAAGAGCGTGGCCTCCCACGAACTATGTAGAGCGTTCGGACGACATTCGCCGCGGTGGCAGGCGGAGTACTTCGATCGCTGGATTCAGTCATCCGATCAGATGAAGGCGTGCCGGGCCTACATCCTCCTCAATCCTGTGCGCCGTTGGCCAGATCAGCTCGACTACCAGTGGCTCTACTCGGACGGCCCCTCAAATGCGCGGTGATCTTCGTACGTAGCCGAGGGCGGGGCCCCCGGCCCCGCCGTATCCGGGAAGAAGTTCCGGTGCAACGGCGGGGCGTGGTCGCCCCGCCCTCGGCGCGCCCTGCAAAAACCAAAGCCGCCCTCGCGGGCGGCCGAGGCCTGTCCTGAGCACAGCGAATGAACGGCCGCCCCTCGGCTGCTCCCCACAAACCAACGACGCCCTCTCGGGCGGCGTCGTGTGTCTGGTCCTCTGAGGCGTCCTGGGCGGCATTGGACCCTATTACCCCTCCGTCCCCTCCGGCAGCTTCGGCCTCGGCGGAAGCGCCCTTCCCTGCAGCACGGCCAGCAGCTCCTCCAGCTCGGAGCGCAGATCCTTCGCCGCCTCTGCGGCAAACGACTTCCGCGCCTCCGGGCGCAACTGCCCCGTCCGCCGGTACTGATCGATCTTCTGCCGAGCACCCTCGATGGTGTACTTCTCGGTATAGAGGAGGTGCTTCACCAGCATGATGAGCTCCACCTCGCGACTCCGGTACACCCGGTTGCCCGCGCGGTTCTTGGCCGGGTTGAGGAACCGGAACTGACTCTCCCAATACCGCAGCACGTGCGGCTTCAAATCGGTCAGCGCGCACACTTCACCGATCGAGAAGAACTCCTGCTGCGGGCGTGGACTCGGCGTGGTCATCGCCAAACCTCCGTCTTCTGCGGCCGCCCCATCAGGTCCACGAGAGCCTTGCGCGGATCCTTCTGTTCATACAAGACGGCGTGCACCTGCTGGCAGAGCGGCAGTTCCACCCCGTGCCGGTGTCCGAGCTCCACCGCAGTGAGTGCAGTGTCGGCCCCCTCGGCCACGCTGCGGTGGGTCTCCTTCCACTGCGCCAGCGTCCCCCCCTTCCCCACGAACTCACCCAGCTGACGATTTCGGCTCAATGAACCGGTGGTCGTCAGCACCAGATCTCCCACGCCGGCGAGTCCCGCAAAGGTCCGCGGATCGGCCCCCATCGCCTCGCCCAGCCGGGTGATCTCGGCGAGGCCGCGGGTAATGAGCGCCGCGCGCGGGTTGTGCCCGAGCCCGAGCCCTTCGAGCATGCCAGCGGCGACGGCAATGACGTTCTTGAGCGCCCCGCCGAGCTGGACGCCGACGACGTCGGTGCTGGCGTAGACCCGGAAGGCCGGGCTCGCGAAGATCTCCTGCACCGCCCTGGCCACCTCCTCGTCCTCGGCCGCACCCACCACCGCTGTCGGGGCGCCGTGAGCCACCTCTTCGGCGAACGACGGGCCTGACAAGACTGCCGGACGGCCGGAGGGCAGCCCGTCAGCGATCACCTCGGTCATAAGATCGAGCGATCCGGGTTCGAGACCCTTCGTCGCGCTGATGATCGGCGTACCGGGGCGGATACCTTCGGCGTGCTGCAGCACCGAGCGAAACATCTTTGACGGCGCGACCACCAGCACCGCATCCACCGTCTCCAGCCCACTTACCGCCCCGACCGCGGTTACTGACGCGGGCAACTCGACGTCCGGCAGGAAGAGGGGGTTACGGTGCGTTCCGTTGATCCCCGCTACGACCTCGGGCTCGTAGGCCCAGAGGGTGACACGGGTCCCCTTCCGCCCGAGGTGGGCCGCGAGGGCGGTGCCCCAGGCACCGGCGCCGAGAACGAGGACGTGGGTCACTGGCCGAGGGCCGGCCGCCCACGGCCGGCCGTTGGAGGAGACTTTTCGTTCCCGCAACGGCCGCGCGAGGGCGCGCGGCCCTCGGCCCGGCACCCCAAATGGACGTGCAGATCCGCGATCCTCACGATGCCCCCTGGCCGTTCGCACCCGCCCGCATCGTCGCCGTGTTCCCCCGCTTCCCGAATCGATTCTCGGTCCCGGCGCGCAGCCGCTGGATGTTGGCTCGATGGAACCAGACCAGCCCCAGCGCAATGATGACGTGGATCAGGATGAAGGGGCGCTGGGTCGGGGTGAGCCAATACACCAGCCCAGGATACGCGAGGGCCGCGGTGATCGACCCGAGCGACACATACCCGCTGGAGAAGGTCACCGCCGCCCAGATACCGGCCGCGACGAGGATGGCCCACGGAGCCAGGGCGATCACGACCCCACCCGCGGTTGCCACCCCCTTGCCGCCTCGGAACCGGACGAAGACCGAGAAGACGTGGCCCAGGATCGCCGCGATCCCGCAGATCAGCGGCCAGCTGGTCCACCAGTTGGGGCCGAGCGCCGGCGCGATCCAGAGGACCGGCACCATCCCCTTGAAGACGTCGAACAGGCCCACCGGCACCGCCACCCTGGCGCCGAGGACCCGGTAGACGTTGGTCGCTCCCAGATTCTTCGAGCCATGCTCCCGGAGGTCGATGCCGCGCAGGAGCTTCCCGGCCAGGAAACTGGTGGGGAACGCTCCGACGAGGTAACTGCCGACCAGCGCTCCCACCAACTCGAGCATCCTATCGTCTCCCGTCGCCTTTGTCTTTCGACAGCTGTTTGGAGCCGCGCGAGCCGAACTTGATCTTGAGCGGTACGCCCTTGAATCCCCACGCCTCGCGGAACCCGTGCTCCAGGTACCGCTGGTAGCTCACCGGCACGTCGTCGGGCCGGTTGCTGATGATCGCGATGACCGGCGGGGCGGTCCCCACCTGGGAGGCGAAAAGGAGGCGCACTTCCTCCCCCATCTTCTGGGGGGGCGCCTGCTTCTCGATGATCGCCTCCAGCACCCGGTTCACCTCGCTGGTGGTGACCCGCTTCTCCCGCTCGGCCGCGACCTCGAAGATCAGGTCAAGGACCTTGTGCACCCGCTGCCCCGTGAGCGCCGAGGTATAAATGAATGGGACGTCGGCGAGGAACGGCGCCTTCTCGGCCAGTTCGACCTCACCTCGGTGGGCGGTGTTGGAATCCTTCTCCTCCACCAGGTCCCACTTGTTCACCACGACGATGAGCCCGGTCCCCGCTTCCCACGCCGCGGTCGCGATCCGGAGATCCTGGTTATGCAGCCCATCCTTCGCGTCGACGACGAGGAGACAGACCTGAGCCCGCTCGATCGCCCGGTCGGTTCGGAGCGTCGAATAGAACTCGATCTCATCTTCTACTTTAGCTCGGCGCCGTAACCCCGCAGTATCAATGAAGTTGAGAGTTTTGCCGTGATAGCGCAAGGGGGTGTCGATCGCGTCCCGAGTTGTCCCCGCCACGGGCGACACGACCAGCCGATCCTCCCCCAGGAGCTTATTGGCGAGCGAGGACTTGCCCACGTTAGGCCGCCCCACGATGGCGACGTTGATCATCTCCTCCCCTTCCCCCGCCTCGGCGGCGGGGAAACTGGCCACGATGGCATCGAGGAGGTCACCGGTCTGGCGCCCGACGGCCGCCGAGACGGGGACCGGGTCGCCCAGCCCCAGTTCATAGAAGGCCAGATGGTCCTGGGCCTGACGGGGGTACTCGTCGAGCTTGTTCACCGCGAGGATCATCGGCCGTCCGACCGTCCTGAGCTTGTCGGCGATGGCCTGGTCGATCGGGTGCACGCCCTCTTTCCCGTCCACCAGGAAGACGAGAAGGTCGGCCTCTGCGAGGGCGAATTCCACCTGGCGGCGGATGGCGGTGTCCATCGGCTCGTCGGAGTGCGGTACCAGACCGCCGGTGTCGACCAGCCAGAAGGTGCGGCCGTTCCATTCCACGGTGCCGAAATGGCGGTCGCGGGTGGTGCCGGGGCGGTCGGAGACGATCGCCTTGCGGCCGCCGCAGAGGCGGTTGAAGAGGGTGGACTTCCCGACGTTGGGACGACCGATGATGGCGACAGTGGGTTGGCTCACGCGGCGGCTGGCGCCTCGAGGGCGTCCACAAAGGTCTTGGAGGGGCGAATCTCGACGGGCACGACCGCCTGAAGCGCTTCGAAGGTCAGGTCGTCCATGAACTTCCCATCGTCATTGAGGCACTCCCCGGGGATCAGGATCAGGTCGAGATCCCGTCGGTCGGTGAGCGCCTTCTGGAGACTGGAACCGGGCAGCAGGCCGGCGGTAGTTACCCGGGTGCCGAAGAGGTCGTTCTCGAGCACCATCAGCTCGAATTCGGCGCCCGTGGCAGCGGTCAGGGGCGCCAGCACCTGCGGCATCAGCGCCCCCATCGATGTGCCGGTGCAGACACCGATGCGCTTGCCGCGCCAGGCGTCGAGGCCATCGATCGCCTCGCGGATCTCGTGCTGCAGCCAGCGGACCGCCCCGACCCCGTTCTCGGCCTGGTCGAAATGGCCGTTGAAGATCGATTCGTCGGGGAGCGGCAGCCCGGCGCGGAGATAGAGCTCGTCGGCGCCGAAACACCAGGTCTCCCCCCGCTCCGCCCGGCCCCGCGCGCCCCACTTGTCGACCAACGCCGCCATCCCGACGCACTCTTCGCGGGTCGGCTCGCGGACCTTGTGGTGGCCCGAGAATTCGGTGAGTCCCACCGGCACGACCGAGACGTCCAATACCGTCGCGCCGAAGTCCCATAGGTCCTGGATCGAGCGGTCGAGGACGGCGCCGTCGTTGATACCCGGCTGGATGACCATCTGGGTATGGAACTGGATCCCTGCCCCCCGGAAATCGGCGAGCTGCTCGAGGATGGCGGGGGCGTCGGGATTCCGGAGGAGACGGCGCCGCATCACGGCATCGGTGGCGTGCACCGACACGTACAGTGGCGAGAGCCGGTATTCCTTGATCCGGTCGATGTCGCGCTGCTTGAGGTTGGTGAGGGTCGCGAAGTTGCCGTAGCGGAACGAGAGCCGGTAATCGTCGTCGCGGATGTAGAGCACCTTCCGGAGCCCGTCCGGGTTCCCTTCGACGAAGCAGAAATCGCACCGGTTGGCACAGCGGCGGATCCGCACCGGCTCGACCTCGACCCCCATCGGGAGCTCCTCGGGGCGTTCGACGTCGTACTCGATCTCTTCGCCGTCGGGGTGGCGCACGTGCAGCAGGAACTGGTCCTCGGCGGTGAGGAATTCCCAGTCGATGAAATCCTCGATCTCCCGCCCGCCGACGGAGATGATCTCCGTGCCGGAGCGGAGGCCGAGTTCGGCCCCGAGGGAGTCAGGGTGGACTGAGGTGACCTTCAACATGGTGATGCGACCCTGCCAAAGACGCAAAGAGGCGGCACAGACATGCCGCCCGAACCGCACCAAGATGCACCTGTCGATGGCTAAAGTCAACTGACTATTGAACTTACGGGAACTGCGGGCGCGCGAACCCATGATGGACCGAACCCACGAGGCTCCGGCCCTGTCGGCGAACATCTCCAGGGTGGGAGTTCATCAGTAGCAGGAACCCAGGAAGCCCAGGAACCCAAGAACAACAATTGTGTGGTCCCAGGGTGGAGTTCCCTTCTGGGACCATACGATCATTTCTCCTGGGTTCTTGCGTATCCTGGGTTCCTGTTCCGATCGAACCCGGCTTCGAGGTCAGGTCGGCCGATAGCAGTGGTCCTCGTGGGTTCGGTTCATCATGGGTTCGCGCGCCGGAGGAGGCTGATGTGGCCTCGTCAGCCGGCAAGCACGACCCGATACCGCGCCTTCCCCTCCTCCAGGTGCTTCATCGCCTCGTGAGGGGTGAGGGGCAAGGGGGGGAAGCAAAGATCCCGGCCCTTATGGGGGACCGGGATCCAGAGCGGGAGACGGGGTTCGAACCCGCGACCCTCAGCTTGGGAAGCTGATGCTCTACCAACTGAGCTACTCCCGCGGAGTGCGTAATTCTAGAGGGAACCGGCTCGGAGTCAAGTTTAGAGGCGCGTGAGGCGCGAAAGGCGCGGGGTCCTGTTCGTCCGGACTTCCGCGCCTGATGCGCCTATCGCGCCTTGTTACTTCCGTCGATACCGCCAGGCGGTGATCCCCGCCCCAGTCCCGACGATCGAGATATCCTGGGTCGCATTCACGGCGAGGGTCGGCACGGTGGCCTCGGAAGTGGCCACCATCGTCCCCGCCTTGTCGAGGAACTCTACCACGATCGGGATCGCCGCCGGACGGATGACCTGGTCGTTGACGGTGCGCCCGTCGCGACCGGAGGCCTTCATCGTGAGCGTGGCACCGGTTGCGGTGATGCTGAATCCGGTCACCGCCACCGAGATGGTGGCTCCCCCGAGTGCTTCAGCGGCCCTGATGAGGTTGGGCCGATCATGCTTGAGCTGGTACCCCGTCCCGACCAGCTGCAGCACTTCATAGCTGAGGGGATCGATGGCACGGAGCCTAAGCGCGGTCTCGAGCAGCTTGTCGGCGTTGCTCGCGCCCTTGTACGACTGCGCCAGGTTGAACAGGGCGTCACGGTTATTCGGCTCGACGGCGATAATCTTCTCGAAGGTGGCCGCGGCGTCGGCGAACTTCTGGCCGTTGTACTGGGCCACCCCGATGTCGAAGAGCTGCCCGACGGTCAGCCCCCCCTCGCTCCCCGCCGCCGCTCCCATCATCGACTCTTCCACCTTGGACGCGCTGTCAACCATTCCCGCCTGCCGCAACGAGGCCGCGAGATTCCGCCGGGCGTCCGCGTCATCCGGCTTGAGTCGTAGCGCTTCGGAGAAGTAGTGCGCGGCGCCCGTGAAGTCGTGCGCGTTGTAACTGACCACCGCTACCTGATACGCGGCCGCCTGCCGGATGGACACTGCGTTGGGCGAGCTGTCGACCGGGCTGTTGAGCGCCCGGAGGAGATAGATCGCCGCGGAGTCGTTCTGTTGCTGGTCGAGGTAGTACGTGCCGATCGCATACCAGGCCTGCGGCCGGTCCGGATCGACCTTGGTCGCGGCACGCGCGAGATACAAGGCCGAGTCGGCCCGACCGGCGGTGCGATGCCCTGCGGCGGCGCTGATCAGCACGCCCCAGGCGCGGACCCGATAGCTCCTCACCTCTGAAGCGCAGGCCGGTGCGAGCTGGAGCGTGCGCGCGAATGCGCTGTCGGCCCCCGCGAGGTCGCCTTCCTGAAGGTAAAAGCGCCCCAGGAAATACCACGCCTTGGAGCTCCCAGCCTGACCGCTCTGGATCGACTGGAGCGTCAACTCGCGCCCTTCCGCGAGGAGGCGGCGCTTGTTCTCCGGGATCGAGTTGGTGAGGGCGGTACTCAGCTTCGTCCCCGCGCCGGTCAACCGGAAGTCTCCGCCTTGGAGCCGACACGCGGTGCTCTCGGGGTACGGCTTCCCCGGCAGCTCGAGCATCCGGTCGGAGATCGGGCCCTGTGCCGCCAGTGGCACGGCAACGAACAGCGTCAGCGCGGCGAGGCCGCGGAGCGCGCGAATCATCGGAACTCCTGGTTGGTGGTCGGGTATCTGGGGCTCGGTGTAGCCCCCGGTTCAGGACAGATACAAGAGCAGGTTCTGTGCCGAAGCATCGTAAGTGAATGTGGTATAATAGGTTACGTGACTGCGACCGGGGCAAGTTCTGGTTGGCCCCATCACTGCCTCAGCTCCCCCGGCTAAATCTACATCGCCGACCGATACAGCCAACCGGCACCGGTGTTGAACGCCACCACCCGCTCGCCGGGGTCGACCTGGCCAGTGGCGAGGAGATGCGCGAGGGCTGCCAGGCTTGCACCCCCTTCGGGTGCAAAGTCGATCCCTTCGAGTCGCGAGTGCTCGTGTGCCATCGCGACGAGCGCCTCGTCGGCGACCGCCACCGCCCCGCCACCGCTCTCCCGGAGCGCCGTCAGGATCAGGCGATCGCCGAGGGGGCTGGGCACCCGAAGTCCGCTCGCGACGGTCCACGGGTCGATCCAGGGCTCGGCCTTCGATGCACCCGCGTCGAAGGCACGGACGATCGGCGCGCAACCGCTCGACTGGACGGTGTACATCCGCGGCAACTTGCCGCGTACCCACCCCGCCGCCCGAAGCTCGTTGAACGCCTTCCACATCCCGATCAACCCGGTCCCGCCTCCGGTAGGGTAGATGATCACCTCCGGGAGGGTCCACCCGAACTGTTCCGCCAGCTCGATGCCAAGGGTCTTCTTCCCCTCTATCCGGTAGGGCTCGCGAAGGGTGGAGAGCTCCATCGCGCCCGATTCGGTGGCCCACGCTCGGCTCCGCTTACCGCAATCGCCGATATGGCCGGGGTCGAGGTGGAGGTCGCCGCCGAACAGCCGTATTTGGGCGAGGAGAGTGGGAGGCGTGGACTCGGGAGCGAAGACGCGGACGCTCTTCCCTGCCCTTGCGCCGTACGCGCTTGCGGCGACGCCGGCGTTGCCGGCGGTGGGGAGGGTGAAGCTCTCCGCACCCGCGAGGACCGCGCGGGTCACAGCCGCCGAGAGCCCTCGTGCCTTGAAGGAGCCGGTGGGATTGGTCCCCTCCTCCTTGATCCACAAGTCGCGGGCACCGAGACGTTCACCGCTGCGGGGTACCCGAAGGATCGGTGTAAGTCCTTCCCCCAGGGTGATTGGGGCCTCGGCGGGCGTGAGCGGCAGAAACGCACGATACCGCCACATCGAACGATCGGGGCCGAACGAGGCCGGAGTGAGGCGGGACCAGTCACGCTCCGGATACTGCACCAGCCAGGGGTGGCCGCAGGCGCACACCGAGTCGAGTCCCTCGGGAAGCTTTGTCGCACCACAGGCGGAACAGCTTAACAGCCAGTCGATGGCGGTGGTCGAACGGGAGGGGTCGGTCATTCAGCTCTTGGTGAGGTGCGCGAGCACGCGCTCGGCGAGTTTCTGGGAGAAACCGGGGACGGCGGCGATCTCGATCGGCGTGGCGCTCTTCACACCGGCCAGAGAGCCGAACGTCTCCAGCAGCTTGCGGCGCTTGGTGGGACCGACCCCTGGGACCTCGAGGAGCTCCGAGGTGAGGGTCCGTGCCGCGCGCCGCTTGCGATTGAACGCGACACCGAAGCGGTGCGCTTCGTCGCGGGCCCGCTGCAGGAGGCGAAGCGAGGGGCTGCGGCGCGGAAGCCTGAGCGAGTCGTCGTGGCCAGGAATGAAGATCTCCTCCTCGCGCTTGGCGAGGGAGATCAACGGGATGGCAGCGAGATCGAGGGACCGGAGCGCCTCACCTGCGGCGCTGAGCTGGCCCTTGCCCCCGTCGATCACGATGAGATCGGGGAACGACTTCTTCTCGTCCCGGCGCCGGGTCAGGAAGCGGCTGACCACCTCGTGGATGGCGGCGAAGTCGTCCTGCTGGGCGACCCCCTTGATCTTGAACTTCCGATATTCCGACTTCTTGGGCCGCCCCGCCTCGAACCAGACCAGGGAGCCGACGGTGTCGCGCCCCTGGTTGGTGGAGATGTCGACACAGACCAGCGACCGCGGCACGACCTGCAACCCGAGATCTCGGCCGAGGGCGTAGACCGGATCCTCGGCACGTTCGTCGGTCTCGAAACTCTCGATCCGGAGACTCTCGAGCAGGTGCCTGGCGTTCTGGTCCGCAAGGTCACGCCACCGTCCCGCCGCTCCCCGTTGGGGCACCAGGAACTCGACCTCGGGGAGGAGCTGGGCCAGCTGCTCGAGGTCGGCCGGCGGGAACGGGAGCACGGCGCGCTTCGCTCGACCCTGGGCCATGCGGTAGTCCTGCACCAGCCAGTTGCTCAGGATCGTTTCGTCGGGCTCTCCCTCGACGTTCTCGAGGAAACGGTGATCGCGGGCCACGACCCGGCCGTCGCGGATGCGGAACAGGGTCACCGCGGCGTCATCACCATCGCGCGCGAAGCCGATGGCGTCGGCGTCGCCGCTCCCCACCTGCTCCACGGTGCCGGGGCTCTCGAGCTGCTCCACCCATTTGAGAGTGTCGCGCAGCTCCTTGGCACGCTCGAAGTCCTCGCGCTCGGCCGCGGCGGCCATCATCGCCCGCAGATGGCTGCGCACGTCGGCGGTGTCGCCCTCCAGGAACGCCACCACTTCGGTGATCATCGACCGGTAGTCCTCTTCCGATTGCCATCCCACGCAGGGGGCCCGGCAACGGCCGATATGGAAGTCCAGGCAGGGGCGCTCGCGCCGCTCACGCGGGATGTCGTCGGCGCAGGACCGGACCGTGAAGATGCGGCGCACGATGCCGAGGGTGCGACGCATGTGACCGACGTCGACATAGGGGCCGTAATACCGGGCCCCGGGCAGGTCGCGTCGGCGGGTCACCAGAACGCGGGGGTATGGCTCCTTCAGGGTGACGGCGATGGAGGGATAGCTCTTGTCGTCCTTCAGTCTGGCATTGAATCGAGGCTGGTACTCCTTGATCAGGTTGTTCTCGAGCAGGAGCGACTCGGCCTCGTTGCCCGTGACGATCGTCTCCACGTCGGCGGCCAGGCGCATCAAGCGCAGCAGCTTGGGCGACTCGGCGTGGTCGTTCTGAACGTAACTCCGCACCCTGTCCCGCAGGCTCTTCGCCTTGCCGACATACAGCACTCCGCCCTCGGCGTCCCTCCAGAGATAGACTCCGGGGCCGTCGGGCAGGGTGGCAAGTTTGCGGGTGAGGAGATCCGGCGTGTCGGTCACGGCAGGAAATCTAGCGCTGGATTGGTACGGGGTGCGGCGGACGGGTGATGAGATGGCAGGCGTCCGGTGCTAGACTGGCACGGTCGAGCGCGCGAACCCAAGATGGACCGAACCCAGGAGGCTCCAATGCTGGATGCGATCAGCGAGGGCAAGAACTGGCAGAATGCAGAGCTCACCCACACCATCATCGCCGCTGCCATCGGATTGCACAGCGGGATCGGACCTGGGTTCATCGAGGCGATCTACCACCGGGGGATGATATTGGCGCTGAAGGCGTTCGGTCTCGAATGCTCGTCGGAGGTGACCGTGCCCGTGTACTACAAGGGTGTCCTCCTTGGCCGTCACCGAATTGACCTGGTCGCGGCCGGCACCGTCATCGTCGAGCTGAAGTCGGTCAAGCACTTTGATGACATTCATTTTGCTCAAGTCCGGTCGTACTTGGCGGCCTCTGGACTCGAAGTCGGGCTCCTCTTGAACTTTGGCGGAACGCGACTCGGGATCCGGCGGGTCTATAGCGAGAATCAGCGACGGAGCCTCGTGGGTTCGGTCCATCATGGGTTCGCACGTCCGCCCATGCCGGGATCAACTCCTGAGCTTGAATCGCCTGGAGATTGAGTCGAGCTGCGGGATCTTCAGACCGGCCGCCGCGAGCAGGTATCCCGCCCCGAATGCCGCCAGGACACAGATCCCGGTGAAGATCGGGCCCGCGTCAAGCAGCGGTCGATAGGCCAGGATGCCGAGGGCGCCCCCGAAGCCGGCAGCCAGCCACAGTCGGCCGAGTTCTCGCCCGGAGAGCCCCGTGTGGCCGATCCGGGCGTTCATGGCCCGCTGCAGGAGCAGGAACTCGATCCAGGCGGCGGAGCCGGCAGTCGCGGTGAGGCCTGCGGTGCCCCAGCGCTGGTCGATATGGAGGAGGCCGGGGCCGTAGAGGGCGGCCAGGGTGCCCAGGATGGTGGTGAGCACGACCCGGATGAGGGCGAAGCGCAGCGGCGTCCGCGGATCGCCCAGGGCGTAGAAGGCGGAGTTGTACAGCCGCCCTTGGGTCGCGGCGAGGAGTCCGACCGCGGAACCACCCAGGACGGCCCACACATGCAGAGCGTCGTCCGCCCCGAAGCGGCCCGACTGGTAGATCGTGGCCGCGATCACGTCTCCGAGCAGCAGCATCGCGGCCGCCGATGGGATCACGAAGAAGGCGATTCGGCGCAGTCCGGCATCGATGCGGGTTCGGAGGGCGGCCGGGTCGGCGCCTCCCCCCTCCCGCGCCATCGCCGGGAGTTCGGCCGCGCTCACCGACATGCCGAAGAGGCTCACCGGCAGCAGGTAGAGCGTCTGGGCGTAGGACAGATCCGCCACGGCGCCGGTGCCGAGCAAGCTGGCAAGCAGCGTATCGATGTAGGCGCTCACCTGCCCTACCCCGCGCGACATCACCGCCGGCACCGCGTTCCGGAACACGTCGCGCACCTCGGCCCCGACCCCCGCATGCCGGTGAGTAAGTTCCGGTGCCACCTTGAGCACGGTCGGGATCTGCACGAGGAGCTGCAGCAGGCTGCCCGCCACCGAACCCCACGCCGCCCAGACCGCGACCTCATCCCCACCGACCTTGATCCCACCGTAGATCAGCGCGACGATGACCGCACCGTTCCAGAGGACCGGGGCCGCATATGAGAGGAAGAATCGACGGTGGGTATTGAGGACGCCGAGGCACCAGGCCGAGAGCACCAGGAGGCCGATCCCCGGGAAGAGGATCCGCACCAGGCGGACCACCAGCTCTCGCTTGGCGCCCTCGAAACCGGGGGCCACGAGGTCGACGAGCCACGGGGTGCCGAGGACTCCGACCACCACGAGGACGCTGACGCCGAGAGCGAGGGCAGCTGCCACGGCGCCGGCGAGCTGATCAGCCCGCTTGGGATCCTTGGCGTGGAGGGCGGCGTAGGCCGGAATGAACGAGGCCGAGAGCGCACCTTCGCCGAAGAGATTCTGGAGAAGGTTGGGAATGCGGAACGCCGCGAAAAGGGCGTCGGCGGTGTCGGAAGACCCCAGGAAATGCGCCTGGACCCTCGAGCGCACCAGGCCCGCGATCCGGCTGAGGAAGATGCCGAGGGCGATGAAGACCGCGCCCCGGCGCGCAGGAGTGGCGCCTTCGCTGTTCAGGTGGAGGATCCCGGCGGCAGCGTCGAGCGGCGGCCGCCGTCCTCGAGGAGTTTCTGGAGGAACTGATTCTCCTCGTGCAGATGATCCACCGAACGGTGCAGGTCGTCCACTTCCCCCTCCAGCAGTTGGACCTTCTTGGCCAGTTCGACCAGCGGCGGCGGGGGCGCGTCGACCGTTCCCTCCAGGCGTCGGGCCAGGGCGCGACCGATGGGCGAGTCGATCAGGATCGCCATGATCGGCACGAGGAGGACAGCGAAGAGCAGGACCAGGAGCCAAAGCATAGCGGCAGTCTAGGTGGTGGGAGCGCGGCCCTCAAGGGCAGCGGCGTACCAGCGCTGGATGGTGGTGCCGAGCTCGAGGAGGAGCCCGGTCCCGTGGCGTGCCAGGAAGGGCGCGATCGTCAGCACCCGTTCCTGGGGGCGGCCCTCGGGTCGGAGGGAGGCACGGGCCCGCTGGATCCGGGCCATCGTCTCGGCGTCCCGCCGCTTCAGGTGGGTAATGACCTTGGCGTCGGCGCGTTCGAGGGTCCACTCCATCCGGCGGCGGAGGGTCGCGAGCGCGCGGGCCAACTGCGGCGCGATCGCGGACCCGCTGCGCTGGAGCAGGTCGAAATCCCGGGCGATCGCATCCTGCAGGTCGGCGAGTGCTTCAGCGGCCTCGGAGGGCACCTGCCAACGGGCCAGGCGCCGTTCCAGCGCCGCGCCGGGAGCCAGGAGTTCCTCGAGTGTGGCGTCAAGGTCGCCGAGGAGGCGATCGACGCCCGGCTCGACGATCATCCCGGACCAGCGCGGGAACGCCGCCTGCGGACTGATGCGCATTCGGGCGAAGATCGGCGGGGTAAGGCTCCAATAGCGCAGCTCTCCCGGACCGGCGACGTACGCGACCGTCGGGAGGAGGGCCGCTTCGATGACCGGTCTGAGCAGCACGTTGGGCGAGAGTCGTTCCGGTTGCTCGGCCGCCAGGGCCTGGAGGTCCTGAAGGGTGTAGTGCTCCCCGCTCCGCCGGGTCACGTATCCGCCGTTCTCGATGATCAGGCGGTCACGTCCCTGCTTTCCTTCGACCATCACAAGCGTGGCCCCGTCGCCGACCACGACGCCACCATCCTGCCCGAGCTCGGCCAGCTCCTTGGCGCGTGCCGCCAAGTCGCGGTCGAGGTCGCGAGCGAGGCCGGCAGCCTTGATCAGGTGCCGGGCCATCGCGCGCTTGACCGCACGGTGGGTGGGATCGAAGCAGAGGATGCCGAGCGGGGCGAGGAGCTCGGCAAGCGCGCCCGCATAGGCTCCCCCGAGGGTGCGACCGAGGCCCCAATGCCGGCGAGCCCAGTCGATCACCGGGGCAGCGTGCTGGAAGGGGCGGAGGTCGCCCTGGAGGGCGTCGAGGAGCCCCTCGATCTCCGGACCGATGATCGTCCGGTACATCGGCAGCTGGGAGGCTTCTGCGGGGCGTGGGAGGAGACTCCCGGTGGCCAGCGAGCCGTCGGCCCGGAGCCACGAGGTGGTGCGTGCCTCCGCGAAGTCGTGGTCGTCCCCCGCCAGCCAGAAGAGCGGGACGACGGGACGCTGCCAGCGGATCTCGAGCAAGGAGGCGAGGGCGCGGGCCGAGAGCGCCTTGTGGACGGTGTAGAGCGGTCCGGTGAAGAGGGCGGGTTGCTGGCCGGTAGTGACCACAACGACCTCAGGGTGCCGGAGCTTCGCCACGGTCGACTCGACCCCAGCGGCGACGACGATCGCTTCCAGCAGCGCGGGGTCGAATCCACCGGACCGCGCCGCGGGCCATTCCGGGGCTGTGTCGAGCGGCGTGGTGACGATGCGGAGGGTCACGCCGCGCGCTCGGCGAGGAGGATGACACGCGGCGTACCGTTCTTGAGCGGGGCCCCGTGATAGTCCCCGAACCGACATCGGATCGTGGTACCGGCCGCGTGGAGCATCGATTCGAGCTCGGTCGGGGTGAACAGTCGGACCCGCTCGATGAAGCGCCGTCCGTCGGCGAGCTGGATGGTCTTCTCCACGAAGCGCTCACCCTCCAGCAGGCGGCGGGTGACGTCGACCTGGGTGTCGGCCAGCGTCACGTGTTCGGCAGGGACCAGCGCGGCGATGGCCGTGGCGGCATGGAGGAAATCGAGGGCGAACCATCCCCCCGGCCGGACGGTGCCGACCATCGCGCCGAGCGCCGCGACGTGCTCGGCATCGGTGGCGAAATATCCGAAGCTGGTGAAGAGGTTCACCGTGAGGTCCATCGAGGCGGGGCGTACCGGGAGGAAGCGCATGTCGGCCCGGACGAGCTGGGCCGGACTCGCCGTGCGGGCCCGCTGCAGGAGGCAGAGCGACAGGTCGAGACCGGTCACCTCGGCCCCCGCCTCGGCGAGTGCGCGCGCGTGGCGCCCTGCCCCGCACCCCACATCGAGCACCCGGAGCCCCGGGCGCCAGGGCACCGAGCGGCGGAGCAGCGCCACCAACCTCGCCGCGTCGGCGTCATCCCGGTGCGGATAGAGATGGAGGTACTCCTCGCCGAACCACTCTTCGAACCACTCCGTCATCTGAGTCGAGAGTCTAGAGTCGAGAGTCTAGAGTCGAAACCCAGCAGCCGATCCGTCTCTGGACTCTGGACTCTCAACTCTTGCCTCCCTTGTGGTACGGTTCACCCTTCAGGATGGTGAACGCCCGGTACAGTTGCTCGGCGATGACCACCCGGGCCAGCTCGTGCGGGAGGGTCAGGGGGCCGAGGCTCCAACGGTGGTCCGCGATCTTGAGGAATGCGGGGTCGAGCCCATTGGAGCCGCCGACGACCACCGCCAACGGGCGAGCCGCGATCTGCCAGCGCCCGAGGCGGGAAGCGAGGTCGCGGCTCGTCCAGGGGTCTCCATCGCGGGCAGCTGCCACCACGAGGGCGCCGGGAGGGATCATGGCGCGGAGGCGTTTGGCCTC
>JBDSIR010000138.1:0-23684 GCA_039917855.1 Gemmatimonadales bacterium
GCCGCGGCCGCTTTCCCCCACGCCGCGGCTGGTAGGCGCGCGATTTGATCGCGCGCCGATGCCGCGATCCCCACCAAAGCAACGGCCGCGCGCGGGCGCGCGGCCCTACAAACATTCGCGCACAATAAGGCGGGGCTGAAAGCCCCGCCCTATTTATAGGTCCGCCCTATTTGTCGTCCCCGATCTCCTCGAACTGATTGATCTTCACCTTGCCATCCGGGAACGACGCGATGATCTCCAACTCCCCACCCATCGCTTCGATATAGCTCCGGAGCGTGCTGACGTACATATCCGCTCGCCGCTCCATCTTGGAGACCGACGCCTGGTTGCCGCCGAGGGTCTTGGCGATCGCTTCCTGGGACTTCTGCCGCGCATGGCGCAGCTCCTGGAGCGGCATTTCGGCAAGGAGGACCTGGACACGAGCGCGGATCTCCGCCTGATCCTCGGGGGACATCTTCGCGATGAGATCCCTGAATTTCTTAGCCATCTTCCTCTCCTTCCAGAGTCAGCGCTTGCAGATGTTCGTCAAATAGTCTGTCGGCGAGTGGGATGTTCACCACATACCATCGGTCGTCCCCGGTCTTGTCGCCCCCAAGGAGCAGGATCGCCAAGCGTCTCGGATCGAATGCATACAGCACACGGTACGGACGCCCCTGGTGCTGGATCCGAAGCTCACGCATCCCGCCGTGGCGGGAACCTTGAATCCCTGAACTCAGCGGGAATTGCAGGTTCGGGCCCTGCGCCTCGAGCAGACCTACCCGCGTTCCGACGGCTCTCTGCACGCCAACGCTCAGCTCATCCCACCAGTCCCGGAACTCGTCGGTGTATTCGACTTCCCACATCAATATGCCTCCTATGGCATATGCCGTCAAGGCTATATTTCGTAGCACGATCTCCCCGCCCCACATCATCTGTGGGATAGGTCGGATCGGCGTCACCAAGAAACCGCGAGACGTGGCGGGGGAACGCGCCGGATCCCGCGGCGCAGCCGCGGCCGCTTTCCCCCACGCCGCGGCTGGTAGGCGCGCGATTTGATCGCGCGCCGATGCCACGATCCCCACCAAAGCAGAGGCGGCCCCAGCGGGGCCGCCCTATTTCGCTGCGCACCGATATAGGGCGGGCACTCTGCGCCCGCCATTGCTGCGATACCTCCCGAAACAAAGGCGGGCGCGGAGCGCCCGTCCTATGTTGTGAATTTACGATCGCAGCGGCGGGCGCCGAGCGCCCGCCCTATTTCCTCACCGATTGAACCAGTAACTCACCTTCACCAAGAACCGATCCTCCGCCCGGGTATTGAAGAGATCCCCCAGATCGTTCCCGAAGGTCTGATTCCCTTCCGCGCCGGCCGAGCGTCCCTTCCCCTGACTCCAGACCAGGAAGAGAGTGGACCCGGGGCGGTACTCCCAGCGGAATACCGCGTTCAGGTGGAAGTCCTGGAAGTTGAACCCTCCCGGCGACGTGGTGACGACGGTATCACCCGCCGTCGTGAAGATGCTGTCGGGCGACGTGACGAAGCGGTCGTCATAATTGCTCGCGCGCGGGTCCGCCAGATCACGCACTCGACCGTACGTCCCCTTGGAAATGAAGGGAGAGGCGTACCACTGGAGTGACGCGCTCGGCGAGAAGGTGTAGTCCAACCGCCAGGTGAGCCCCAGCGTCCTCTGCTGCAGATCGGCAAAAGTGTAGTGGGTCCCACCGGCGTCGGTGAAATTCCCCCACCATTGGCTGTCGTCGTCGTTGGTGCTGTAGTCGACGCTCAGCTGGGTGTTGAACTGACTCGAGAGCTTCACAGCCATGTAGGGAGAGGTGCTGAAGTAGTGGCTCCGCCCTCCGTCGCCGCGGTTGTAATTGAACCAGAACCCTCCGGTGATCCTCTTCCGGCCGTCCGAATCGATCCCGCCCCAGGGCGAGAAGGATGGTTCCAGTTTGAGCGCCGGCCCGCCCCGCGTGCAGTTGCGGGCACAGTAGGTCTGCCCGATCCCCTGCGTCCCTCCCAAATGCACCCACCACCGGTTGTTGAGCTGGGTGTGGAAGTTGGTGTTGAAGGCCCGCTCCTCGGTGAGACCACCCAACGTCCAGTACATCCAGTAGTTCAAGTTCCAGTTGAGGCGCTGGAAGACCTTGTTGGGCTTGTTCCACCGCGCCGTCCACCAGTTGGTCCAGGTCTGCTGGTCCGCACGACGCAGGAATCCCATGTCGTTGACCTCGAATCCCGCCGAGCGGCGGCCGTAGCCGGTCTCGAACCGGGTGTGCAGCCCGCCGACCTTGGCGAAACGGAGTTCGACCGAGCTCCCGCGGAGAGAGGTCGCATTCGAATCGAGAGCGTTCCCGTCGTCGGGGCGTTGGAAAAAGTGCGCCGGCGCCTGCTGGGTGCGGAGGATCGCCTCCCTGGTGCCGTTGACGTAGCTCCCCATCAACGAGCCGGAGACCTCATACCGTCCCTTCCGGCGCCGGGCATCTAATCCCGCACTGTACGCCCCTGCATGGAGATAGGGCTTCGACCACTGATCGACCGAACGGTTCAACCCGGTGAGCATCACCCCGAAGCTGCCATTCCCGCCGGCGTAGTCGCGGTTGACGCGGGCCGCGGCGTAGTTGGTCAGCGGCTCGAGGGTCTGGTCGGCGTCATTCGCGATCCGCTCCGTGGTGGCGTTGAGGAAGCCGATCGAGGTCCCGTTCTGGAAGCGCCCGGTCAGCTTGGCGGCGCCGAGGATGCGGGTGGCGTGGGGAGTGGTCGCATCGGCGTAGAAGCCGAGTGAGGGGCTGCGGCCGATGCGGCGGGAGTAGAAGAGCGCCTCGCCGGTCTGGCAGTCCACCACGATGAAGCAGTTGATCCGGAAGTCGAAGACGTTGGACCCTTCGACGAAGAAGGGGCGGCGCTCGGAGAAGAAGGTCTCGAACGCCGAGAGGTTGAGCTGGGAGGGATCGGCCTCGACCTGCCCGAAGTCGGGATTGATGGTGGCGTTGAGAGTGATGTTCGGCTTGACCGCGTACTTGAGGTCGCCACCGACCTGCACACGCTGTTCCCGGTCGAGCCCACCGGAGGCGACGTCGGGCTGGTTCTGGGTCAGAACGTAGGGTGTGACCTCCAGCCGCTCCGGCTTCGCCACGCCGCGGAGGCCGGTGAGCTCGCCGAACTGGGAGGAGAACCCGCTCTTGGAGGTGCGGTGGAGGGGCCAGGTTAGGTCGGCCGTATGCCGCTGGAGCCGCCGCCAGACCGAGAACCCGAAGGTCATCTCCTCGCTGGGCGCATACCGGAGCTGGCTGAACGGGATCCGGAACTCCGCCGTCCACCCCTCGGCGTCCACCTGGGTCGCCACATCCCAGATCGCGTCCCAGGCGTCGTCCTCGCCGTCGCCATCGCCGGAGGCCAGCGCGTCGAACTTCACCCCCGCCGGGTTGACGACGAACTCGAACCCCGTGCGACGATCGTGGTACGAGTCGATCAGCACGAAGATCTGGTCGGACGACGTCATGTCGTCGCGGCGGGAGAGGAGCTGGATGATGCTGTCGGGGTGGCTGTCGAACGCGCGGACGAAGACGTAGAGGTTGTGGGCGTCGTAGGCCACCCGGAACTCGGTGCGCTGCTTGGGATCGGCGTCCTCGGTGGGTCGCGCCTCGCGGAAGGCGTCGACCCGAGGGGCGGTCTGCCAGATCGCGTCCTCGTCGAGCCCGTCGATCACCGGAGGAGTCTCGGTGCGCGTCGCGGCGACCGAAGCGACCGAACCCGCCATCCCCGCGATCGCGGGTGCGGGTGGCAGATTGGTCGAGGCCGGGACCCCCTGGGCCGAGAGGGCCGCCGGAAAGCTGAGGATCGCCACGAGGGCGACAATGACCAGGCGCGGAGGCTCCGAGAGAGTTGCCTTCATACGTGTCAGGCCCCGAAAGGGTGTGTTGGGAGGTCTAACCCTCTGACGGGCCCAGCACCGGAAAGGTTGCTTGGGTGTCCGGGAGATACCCCGTTCCGGCGTTGCAACATCGGGAGTTAGCCGGCGTATGCTAAGAAACTAGCAGTATGCTGGTTATTTAGCAATACGTCCTCTCCCCCCGACCCCCTCTCCCTGTCGGGAGAGGGGGGGTGGATCGCGACACAGAAAGCCCCTCCCCCGACAGGGAACAAATCGCCCTACCGAAAGCCCCTCCCCCGACAGGGGGAGGGGTTGGGGAGGGGGCGCTTGGAACCCGCTTACGTTCCCTCCAGCAAGGAGAACTCCCATGGGCGTCTCGACCCACGACATCTTCGGCAAAGCCAAGGGCGCCCAACCGGCGACCCCCGGCAGCTACGGCCAACCCCCCAAGGGTTATCGCCTTCCCGATGCGCTCCGACTCGGTGCGGTCCAGCTCCAGATCGCGGATCTGGCGCGCTCGGTCGACTACTACCAGAAGACCCTCGGTCTTCAGGTCGTCGACCGCAACGCGAAGCGCGCCGACCTCGCACCCCTCGGCACGTCGACCCCGCTCGTGGTGCTCCACGAGCAGAAGGGGGCCCGCGCTGCCCCGCGGCGTGGCCGGCTCGGACTATTCCATTTCGCCATCCTCATCCCTGACCGCCCCTCCCTCGGCCGCTTCGTCCGGCACCTGGGAGATATCGGCGCCCAAGCAGGTGCCGCCGATCACCTGGTGAGCGAGGCCTTCTATCTCCAGGACCCCGATAACCTCGGCATCGAGATCTACGCCGACCGCCCGCGCACATCGTGGCGGCGAGTGGACCGCGAGCTGATGATGGCGACCGACCCGATCGACGTCCCGGCACTGGTGGCCGCCGCCGGTGACACCAAATGGAGCGGTATGCCGGCCGGCACCACGATGGGGCACCTCCACCTCCACGTGGGCGACCTCGCCGACGCCGCGGCCTTCTACTCCGAAGCGCTCGGGTTCGATCGCACGGTCTGGGAATACCCCGGAGCCCTCTTCATGGGTGCGGGTGGCTATCACCATCACCTGGGGAACAATCTTTGGGCCGGGAGTGGTGCGGTGGCGCCAAGCGCGGATGACGCCCAGCTGCTGGAATGGACGATGGAGTTCCCCGATGTCGCGAGTCGAGAGTTGGGAGTTGAGAGTTTGGAGCGTGCGGGACACAAGCTGGAGCGGCAGGAGGGATCGATGGTGGCGAAGGATCCGTGGGGGACGAAGGTGCGGATACCGCCGGCCCTCGGCGTGCTGCCCGCGGGGGGCGAGCTTGTCCCCCACGGACGGCCCGGGCACATTTAGGCATGCCCGAATGGGTCCCCGTCACCGTCGCCCTCTCCCTGCTGGTCATCGCCCTGTCGTTCCTGGCGATCGCCATCGGCATTCTCTACACCCTCCGCTCCCTCAACAGCACCCTCCGCCCCGCCTTCAAGGCCATCACCGCGGCGGCGGACAGCACCGAGAAGGTTGCGGCGCTGATCCGGCGCGAGGGTGAAGGGGTGTCGGAGACCTCGAAGCGGGTGCGGGAATCGGTGAATGGCGGACTCGAGCGACTGGAGGAGCGAGTCGAGGATCTCGATGCGCTCTACGAAGTGCTGTACGACGAGTTGAAGGAGACGGGACTCGAAGCCGGCGTGATGCTGCGGCGGGTCCGGCGGGCCGGCGGGTGGTGGGGACAAGTGCGTCGGCTGATCGGCTGACCCCCCGCAGGCGGAGTTGGCCCCGACGGTGACCGCGGTCACATCGGCGCCTCTCGGGGTGGTGAATACTGGCCACCGAGAGTGTACAGTGTACATAGAACTGATCGCTTGACCCGCGGAGCTTCCGTCGGGCGCGATACCCGTTTCCCAAATGAACTGACCGCTTGACCCGCGGAGCTTCCGTCGGGCGCGACACCCGTTTTCCGAGCGAGGGGGAGTTGCCGACCACCTGGGTCTTCGAGCCGATCCTTCGGGCGTTCATCCTGACGTCACAGGGCACCGCCCCACTGCCGGAGTTCTTCGCCGTCCTGGAGGAGGTCCTGGCGCACCCCAAAGCGGGTCACCGGTTGCGCATCCTGATCGACAATAGAATGATCCCTGCCCCGACGTCGGAGATCGTTCGCGAAGGTCTCAGTCGACTGGCGGGCTACGCCGACCGTCTGGAGAACGCCACGATCATGTTCGTCGTCCCGGGAACCCACGACCACGGGATCGGACGACTCGCGACCCAGATGCTCGAGGGGAGGATCGAGGTCGAGGTCTTCAACGACATGGCAGCCGCGGTTACTTCCCTTGCGATGGACGAACAGGACTAGGCACCCATGAATCCCTGGATCACCCTCACCATCGCCGGCGCGCTCGAGGTCGGCTGGGCGGTGGGCCTCAAGTACGCCGATGGCTTCACCAAGCCGGTGCCGAGCGCGTTGACGCTCGCGGCGATGGCGGCATCGATGTGGCTGCTGGCCCAGGCCGCACGCCAGCTCCCGATCGGGACCGCCTACGCCGTCTGGACCGGGGTCGGTGCGGTCGGCACCGCGCTGCTCGGAATGGTGCTGTTCAGTGAGCCGCGCACTGCGCTTCGGCTCACCTGCATCGTGCTGATCGTGGCGGGGATCGTGGGGCTGAAGATCGTCAAGTAGCTGAACAGCGCATGCGGAAGTGCAGAACGGTCCACTCCTGGCACTGGATCGGAGCGTTCTGCTACTTCTGCCGTTCTGCATGCGAAGTTCGTTGGATGCCGGCTGCGGAACGGGGACGGCGCTAGATTTGTGTATGCGCTGGTTCCTTCTGTTCGCCGGGTCCGTCCTCCTCGTCGCTCTCTTCCCCACCGACGCCCACGCCTGGACGCCGGGAACGCACATCTACCTGGCCGAGTCGATCCTGAGTCAGGCGGGGGTGCTCCCGGGATTGGTCGGCGACCTGCTGCGGGCCTTCCCCTACGACTATCTCTACGGCTCCATCGCCGCGGACACCAGCTTCGCCAAGAAGCACGCGCCGGTGGGGCGCCACCCCCACCACTGGCACGTGGGGCAGGAGATCCACGACGCGGCCGAGTCGGATGCGCTCCGCGCCTTCGGGCTCGGGTACCTGTCCCACCTCGCGGCCGACGTGGTGGCGCACAACTATTTCGTCCCGCGTCAGCTGGTGGTATCGCCGGGACCCGCCGGTGTGGCGCACGCTTATTGGGAGGCGCGGGTCGAGAACACCCTCGGCACCCGCTACAGCCGCGAGGCGATGGACCTCCTCCGGATGGATCACACCCCCGCCGACCGCCTCCTCGACACCGTCCTCTCCCCCACCCTGTTCAGCATCCCGACCAACCGCCGGATGTTCCGCGGGATGGTCCGGATCGCCGACCAGCGCTCCTACCAGGCCACGGTGCGGCTGGCGCACCAGTTCAGCGGCGTCCCCCTGACCGATGAGGACGTCGGACGCCACCTCGAGCGCTCGCGCGACGAGATCATCGCGATGCTCGCCGCCCAGGATGAGGCGCTCCGACTGCGCGATCCCTCGGGCGAGGCGGCGCTCAAAGCGGCGCGGATCGCCCGCAAGGAGATCGTCCAGCTCAGCGGGCGAGACATCGACCGACTGCGCTCCGAGGCGGAGAAGCGGTTCGGGCTGCCGTTGCCGGCGGCTAGGCGGGTAGGCGGGTAGGCGGCGACCGAAGCGGCCCACAGGAGCGCGCAGCGCGACTCGGCCGCAAGGGAGGGGCGGGTAGGCGGGTTGAAAAAGGTAGGAAGGTAGGAGGGTAGGAAGGTAAGAAGATAAGTAGGCTGCAAAGCCAGGAACCGTCCCGAGGCTTGTCCTGAGCGCGGCGAAGGAAGTGCAGCGACGAGGGACCTACTCTCCATTGAGTAGGTCCCTTGCTGCGCTCGGGACGGTTTCATTGAATCGTCCCCTCCCCTCTCCTGTAAGGGAGAGGGGGCCGGGGGGTGAGGTTTCCGCCGACTCGCCTACCCGCCTAACCGCCTGGCCAGCAGCGGCCCAACTCCCTTGGGGTCCGCCTTCCCGCCGCTCTTCTTCATCACCTGCCCGGTGAAGAAGCCGATCAGCTTCTGCTCCCCCCCCTTGTACCGCGCCACTTCGGCGGGAAACGTCGCCAGCACCTCGTCGATCCAGTGGCCGAGCTGGTCGCTGTCCCCCACCTGCACCAGGCCCAGCCGCTCGGCCACGACCTTCGGATCCGCGGGGTCGGTCCGCAGGAGGGTATAGACCTTCCGCGCCGATTGATGGCTCACAGTCCCGCCCTGCACCAGCGCGATCAGCGCGGCGAGTCGCGGCGCGCTGACCTCGATGCCGCCTGACTCGTTCCAGACCGTCCTCGCCTCGGTCATCACCCAATTGGCGGCAAGCTTCCCCTCCGCCCCCGCGGTGACCACCGCCTCGAAATGATCGGCCAGCGCCGCTTCCCCCACCAGCACGCCGGCGTCCTGCGCCGGAATGCCGTAGCGCTCCATCAGGCGACGCCGCTTCTGGTCCGGGAGCTCGGGGAGCTCGTCCTTCCGTTGCGCGAGCCAGATCGGGTCGAGCACCAGAGGTGGGAGATCGGGATCGGGGAAGTACCGGTAGTCCTTGCTGTCCTCCTTGGACCGCATCGGGCGCAACGTGTTGGTCGACGAGTCGTAGAGTTGGGTCACTTGCTCCACTCGGCCGCCCCCCTCCAGCAGGGCCACCTGCCGCCCCCGTTCGATCTCCAGCGCCTTCTCGATGTAGCTGAACGAATTGACGTTCTTCACTTCGGTCTTGGTGCCGAGGGGCTCACCGGGACGACGAATGGAGATGTTGCCATCCACCCGGAGCGATCCCTCTTCCATCGAACAGTCGCTCACCCCCGCCGCCACCAGGATCTGCTTGATCGCGGTGAGGTAGGCTCGCGCCTCGGCGGGGCTCCGGAGGTCGGGCTCACTCACGATCTCGGCCAGCGGGACGCCGGCACGGTTCAGGTCGATCGCGGTCTTTCCCGGCACCCGGTCGTGGACGCTCTTGCCCGAGTCCTCCTCGACGTGGAGCCGAGTGATGCCGATCCGGACCCTGCCCCGTTCCGGGCTGTCGATCTCGATCTGTCCGCCGGTGGCGAGCGGGCGGTCGTACTGGCTGATCTGATACCCCTTGGGCAGGTCGGGGTAGAAGTAGTGCTTCCGCGCGAAGACCGACGTGGCGTGCACGGTGCAGCCGAGCGCGTACGACGCCAGCGCGGCCAGCCGGATCGCTTCGGCGTTGGGCACGGGGAGGGCGCCGGGGAGCGCGAGGCAGACCGGACAGACGTTGGTGTTGGGTGGGTCACCGAAGCTGGTGGCGCAGCCGCAGAACATCTTGCTCCTGGTCTTGAGCTGAACGTGCACCTCCAGCCCGATCACGGTCTCCCAGGTCATCAGCGCACCTCCCGACGGCCGTCGATCGCCGCTTCGAACGCGGCGGCCGCCGCGAGCATCTTCGCCTCGGCGAAGGCCGGGGCGATGAGCTGCATCCCGATCGGCAGCCCTTCGCTCCGCCCCACCGGGAGCGACAGCGCCGGGAGTCCCGCGAGCGACGCTCCGGCCACGAAGATGTCGGCCAGATACATCGCCACCGGATCCTCGGTCTTGTCCCCTGCCTTGAATGCCGGTGTCGGCGTGGTCGGCGTGAGGAGGAGGTCGATCCCGGCGCTGAACGCGTCGGTGAAGTCGCGGGTGATCAGGGTCCGCATCTTCATCGCCTTGTGGTAGTACTGGTCGGCGTAACCCGCGGAGAGGACGTAGGTCCCGACCAGGATGCGACGCCGGACCTCGGGACCGAACCCGGTGCCGCGGGTGGCGCGATAGAGCCCCGGCAGATCCACCTGGCTCCCGCCATCCCGCTTGCCGTACCGGACCCCATCGAACCGCGCGAGATTCGCCGCCGCCTCGGCGGGGTTCACGATGTAGTAGGTCGGCACCGAGTATTTGGCGTGCGGCAACGACACCCGACGGACCGTGGCGCCGAGAGCCTTGGCCTGCTCGATGGCGTGATCGAGCGCCGCCTTGACCCCGGGGTGCAGGTCGGCCGGAAAGAACTCCTCCGGGAGGCCGATCGTCAGCCCCTTCAAGTCGGTGCGCGGGGTCGCGAGCGAGAGCGGTGGGAGCTCAGCGGAGGTGGCGTCGTGCGGATCGTGCCCGCTGATGACCGAGAGCACCCGGGCCGCGTCATCGACCTTCTCACCGAAGACGCTGATGCAGTCGAGCGAGGAGCCGAAAGCCACCAGGCCGTAGCGACTCACGCGGCCGTACGTCGGCTTGACGCCGACCACACCGCAGAAGCTCGCCGGCTGGCGGACGGAGCCGCCGGTCTCGGAGCCGAGGGCCACCGGGGTGACACCGGCCGCGACCAACGCCGCGCTGCCGCCCGAGGAGCCGCCGGGGACGCGATCGGGAAAGTCGGGATGCTGCACCCGACCGAACGCCGACCACTCGGTGGACGACCCCATCGCGAACTCGTCCATGTTCGCCTTGCAGGCGACGAAGGCTCCCGCCGCCCGCAGGCGCGTCACCGCGGTGGCCTCGAACGGCGAGATGTAGCCGTCGAGGATGCGCGAGGCGCAGGTGGTGGGGAGGTCGAGGGTAGCGATGTTGTCCTTGACCGCCACCGGCACCCCGGCCAGGGGCAGCGCCTGCCTGGTGCTGCGGGCCGCGCGTTCGATCCTGCCGGCCTCGCTCCCGAGGTACTCGGGGCTCCAGTCGAGCGCGGCGTTGAGTCCCTTCGCGTCCGCTCGGCGGAGCAGCTCTTCGGCGTGCAGGGTGGCACGGCGCGCGGTGGTCCGTCCGCTCCGCACCGCCTCGCTGATGTGCCGGACCGCACTCACGACTCGATCTCCTGATGGCCGAGGCGGGGCACGACGTAGAAGCCATCCTGCCAGTCGGGGGCCATCCGCTCCGCACTCCGCGCCAGCGGCTCCGGCGCGACGACATCGGCGCGGAGCGACGCGCGGACCGGCCCGACGGTGAATTCGGGAGTGTCCACCGGCACGTCGGCTGCGGCGAGCTGGGCCACGAAGTCGACGATGCCGTTCAGCTGCTTCACGAGGGGCGCCACCTCGTGCTCCGCCACCTTGAGTTCCGCCAGCCTCGCCACGTGGAGGACGTCGTCGCGTCCGATGCTCATGCACTCTCCCAGTCGTCGTCGCGCTCGAGGCCGGCGTAGGCCACGAGCAGTTGCTTGGTGCCGAATTCCGGATCGGCGAACTGCACCGTCACCTTCATATCCTTCCCGCCGCCGGTGAGACCCTGAATGACCCCGCTACCGAACTTCCGATGGCGCACCCGCTCACCGCGCACGAGGCGGGGGGCGGTCTGGGATTCATCGTCCGCGCTGGGGCGCTGGGGCGCTGGGGCGCTGGAACTTTCGTTGGTCGCCCATTCTGGGGGACGCCAGTCACCCGATCCTGACAGATCCTTGGCGGCGCGCTGTTCCCGTCCGCCCGTCCGCCCATCCGCCGATCCGCCCGTCCCGCGCCGCCCGCTCCCCCATCCGCCGCGGTAGCTCCCCCCGCCGAACGGGGCGAACATCGAGCTGGTCCGCTTCTCCTCGACCCGCTCCGGGGGGAGATCCTCGACGAAGCGGCTCATCACCCCCGGCATCAGCTGTCCCCCGCGACGCCGCGAGCGGGCCCACGTGACGTAGAGCTTGTCGCGCGACCGGGTGATCCCGACATATGCCAGCCGGCGCTCCTCTTCCACACCTTCGGTGGACTCGAGCGCGCGGCTGAGCGGAAAGAGCCCCTCTTCCATCCCCGCCATGACCACCACCGGCCATTCGAGCCCCTTGGCGGTGTGCAGAGTCATCATGGTGACTCCCGCTTCGTCCCCCTGCTCCTTGTCGGGCGCGGCGACGAGGGCCGCTTCCTCGAGGAATCGCTCCAATGGCGTGCCCTCGAGCTCCTCCCCCTCCGGGACCTCTTCGGACCACTCGGCGGCGCCAGCGACCAGTTCCTTCACATTCTCCCAGCGCTCGGCCCCTTCGACCGCGCCTTCTTCGAGCAGCACCTTCTCGTATTCCAGCGTCTCGATCAGCCGTTCGAGGATCGGGGCCGGCATCTCGACCTCCGCGAACTGTCCCAGCCGATCGATCAGTTCCGCGAACGCCTTGAGGGCGTTTCGGACGTTGGGCCGGAGCTCCTGGATGGCGTCCGCCGTGCGCGCCGACTCCAGCAGCCCCTTGTTCCATTGGCGGGCGGCGAGGGTGAAGGCGTTGAGGCTCGCCTCCCCGATGCCGCGCCGGGGGACGTTGATGGCGCGATTGAACGCCTCGTCGTCCCTCGGGTTGGCCACCAGACGCAGATAGGCGAGAAGGTCCTTCACTTCGCGCCGGTCGTAGAAACTGATCGCGCCGACGATCCGATACGGCACCCCCGTTCGGCGGAACTGCTCCTCGAAGGCGCGGCTCTGAGCGTTGGTGCGGTAGAGCACCGCCATCGCGGCGTAGTCCCAGTCGCTCCGGCGCGCCTGGAGTTCGCGCACCACCCACTCGGCCTCGTCGCGCTCGTCCGCGGCGGCGAGAACGGTGATCGGCTCTCCCCCGCTTCGGGTGGTGGTCAGCGTTTTCCCGATCCGTCCCTTGTTCTCGGCGATGACCTTGTTGGCGGCGTCGAGCACCACCTGGGTGGAGCGGTAGTTGAGCTCGAGGCGTGCGACCTGGGTCCCGCGGAAGTCGGACTGGAACTCCCGCATGTTCCCCACCTGCGCGCCGCGCCATCCATAGATGGACTGGTCGTCGTCGCCCACCGCCATGACGTTGCCGTGACCGAGGCCGAGGAACCGGATAAGGCGGTACTGGGCGAGGTTGGTGTCCTGGAACTCGTCGACCAGGATGAAGTCGAAGCGGTGCCGCCACGCCTCCAGGCGGTCGGGGCGCTCGTGGAAGAGCCGCACCGGATGGAGCAGCAGGTCGTCGAAGTCCATCGCGTTGGCGGCCTGGAGGGCCGGTCCCATCCGTTGGTACACTTCGGCGGCCGCCTTGACCATCAGGTCGAAGGGGCTCGAGCGCGCCAGTTCGTCGGGCTCGACCATCCGGTTCTTGGCGTTACTGATGATCCCCCCCACCGCGCGGGGGGTCATCTTCTTCTTGTCGTACCCCAGCTCCAGAAGCAGTCGGCCGATGAGGGCATTGCGGTCGTCCTCGTCGTAGATGGTGAACTGGCGGGTGAAGCCGATGTGCTCCGCCTCGCGTCGGAGGAGCCGCGCGCTGAGCGAGTGGAAGGTGCCGATCCAGAGCCCCGCCGGGTCGCGGCCGAGGAGCCGGCCGATCCGCGCCTTCATTTCGCCCGCCGCCTTGTTGGTGAAGGTGACCGCCATGATCCGCTCGGCGGGCACGCCGTGGTCCTCGATGAGCTTTGCGATGCGGAGGGTCAGCACGCGCGTCTTCCCCGACCCCGCCCCCGCCAGGACCAGAAGCGGGCCGGTGACATGCTCGACCACTTCCCGCTGGGCGGGATTCAGGGAGTCGAGGAGGTCGGCGTCGGAAGCGGACATCGCACTAAAGTAACGGCATCAGGGCAGCAATCCGACATCATTTTCACGCCCCACCTCACCCCCCGACCCCCTCTCCGTAAACCGGAGAGGGGGAGAAGCACCGTCCTGTCCACTCGTAGTCGCCCCCTCCCCGATTTGCGGGGAGGGGGTCGGGGGGAGAGGCGAGGTCAGGGGGTCAGGGGGTGAGGCGGTTCAGTCTTGCTCCGCCGCCGGCATCCTGATCTCGAAGCTCGCCCCCGTCGCCACCTGAGCCACCACCACTCGCCCTTCGTGGTTCTCCTCCACCACCCGCTTCACCAGCGCCAGCCCGATCCCCCAGCCGCTGGTCTTGCTCGAGATCCCCGGCTCGAAGATGTCGAGGCCGAGCTCGCTGGGGATCCCGGGACCGTCGTCGGTCACCCGGAGCACCGCCTCATCTCCCGACATCCCCGCCTCGAGGGTGATGGTCCCGCTCCGCCCCTTGAGGGCATCGATCGAGTTCTTCACCAGCGATTCCAGCGCCCACTCCAGCAGCACCTCGTCCCCCAGCACGGTGGGCCCCGCTCCCGCCGCCTCGACCACGATGGTGATCGGATTGGCGTGCCGGGGGAGCCGGGGCCGGAAATATTCCGCCACCCGGGCGGCGAGCGCGCCCAGTCCGAGCGGCTTCCGGAAGGTCGGGCTCCCGATCCGCTCGAAGCGCCGCGCCACCCGCGCCAGCCGCTCGGTGTCCTGGGCCAGGAAATCCGCGAGGGCATCGGGAGGAGTGTGCCCCTGGCGCATCTGCTCGATCCACCCCTGCAGGCTGGTGAGCGGCGTGCCGAGCTGATGGGCCGCCTCCCGCGCCATCGCCACCCAGACCCGATCGCGCCGGGCGTTGACCGCCGTCCGAAAGGCGATGAACCCGACGCCCACCATCACCAGCAGCGTCACCGCCTGCAGGATCGAGAGGAGCACCAGGTTCCGCTCGGTCGGCAGCGGCCCGTAGTGCACGGTGCCGACGCTGGTGCGGATCGGTGGGCGCATCTCGTCGAGCCGTTTGGCGAACGCCGCCACCCGGGGATCGCTGAGTTCCGCGCGGAACGGCAGGTTGTCGGCCGCGGTGACCTGCCCCAGTCCGTCGGTGACGACCAGCGGGAGGCCCTGCCTGCGCACCAGCTCGCCCAGGCGAAGGAGTGCTTCTTCCGCGGCGCCGGGACGCGGGTCGTTGAGTCCGGCGAACACACCCGAAAAGAGCTGGCCGATGGCGTTGGCATCGTCCCGCAGGTGCCGAGCCATCATCCAGCTCGTGCCGATGGACAGCCCCGCCAGGAGCGCCACCAGGGCCACCACCAGGGTGGGTGCCCAGCGGCGGATCCCGGGTCTACGCAGGGGGCTTGAGCCGGTCGGTCCCGGCGTACGGCACGAGGGCCTCGGGCAGGACGACGGAACCGTCGCCCTGCTGACCGGTCTCGAGGAGCGCGATGAGCGTGCGGGGAAAGGCGAGCCCCGACGCGTTCAGCGTGTGGACGAATTCCGGCTTGGCGCCGGCTTCGGGCCGGTACCGCAGGTTGGCGCGGCGGGCCTGGAAATCGGTGAAGCAACTGGCACTCGACACCTCGAGCCACTGCCCCACCCCCGGTGCCCACACTTCGAGATCGTAGGTCTTGGCCGCGGCAAAGCCGGTATCGCCCGCGGCCAATACCAGCACCCGGTAATGCAGGCCGAGCCGCTGCAACACCGCCTCGGCGTGCCCGGTGATCGTCTCGAGCGCGGCGACCGACTCCTCCGGCCGCACCAGCTGCACCAGTTCCACCTTGTCGAACTGGTGTACCCGGAGGATCCCGCGGGTGTCCTTCCCCGCCGACCCCGCCTCGCGACGGAAGCAGGGGGTCCACGCGGCATACGCCTTGGGGAGCTCCGCCGCCTCGAGGATCTCGTCGCGATGCAGGTTGGTCAGCGGCACTTCGGCGGTCGGCACCAGGAAGAGATCGTCCGCCGGGCTGGCGTACATGTCCTCTTCGAATTTCGGGAGCTGACCCGTACCGGTGAGGGTGGCACGGTTGACGAGGTAGGGCGGAGAGACCTCCAGGTACCCATGCTCCCGGGTGTGGAGATCGAGCATGAAGTTGGCGAGCGCGCGGATGAGCCGGCTCCCCATCCCGACGAAGAGCGGGAAACCCGAACCGGCGACCTTCGCCCCCCGCAGGAGATCGAGGATCCCGAGTGCGGCGCCGAGGTCCCAGTGCGGGCGCGGCGTCCAGGGGAAGGTCACCGCCGTCCCCCAGGTGCGCACCACCCGGTTGGCGGTGGCGTCGCCATCGGGCACATCGGCGAGCGGGAGGTTCGGCACCACCATCAGCAGCTGGTCGAGCTCCTCGTCCACTCCCTTCACTTCGACATCAAGCAGTTTGACCCGCTCGCCCGAAGCCTTGAGGGTGGCGAGGATGTCGTCGGCCGATTCCTTGGCCTTCTTCCGGCGCGCCACTTCATCGCTCATGGCATTGCGCTCGGCCTTGAGCGCCTCGACCGTGGTGAGCAGCCCGCGCCGCCGCGCGTCCAGAGCGAGGAGCTGGTCCACCGCACGGTCGAGCGTGGGATCCTGGCGACGCGCCAATGCGGCCCGCACACCATCGGGATCCTGCCGGAGCCGTCGAATGTCGATCACGGGATCAGTTGGACGGGAGGCCGGGCTGGAGCCCGCGGTAGCCGCAGTTGTTGTTCACCATGATCTGGAAGGTCACGGTGTGTGCCACGCTGTCGATGCCGAGGATCTGCAGCTTGCCGTACTGGGGCACGCCGATGTTGCACACGATCGGCGACCGCGCCAGGAAGACGTCCCCCGAGTCGATGGCGAGGGGCTCGTCCAAGATGTAGCCGTTGCTCCGCGCCTGGGTGATCGAATCGAACGCCACCGTCATCCGCTGCAGACCCGGGTTGGTCGTCGCGGGGGAGAAGACCCCCGTCGCCTGGGCCGGATAGAGCGCGGGACCCAGCACCGGGTCGATGTCGTACAGGAAGTCGTAGCTGGACGACAGGTCGGTCCGCACCGGGGCCGAGAGGAAGAGCGAATAGGCGCTGGCGACACCCACCGGGGTGCTGCGGAGGGCACCCAGCGTGATGGTGTCGACCACGTTCGCGACCGTGGATCGGGGCAGGAGACTTTCGTTGCTGCAGGCGGCGAGCAGGGCCGCAGCGGCACCGGCGGAGAGCAGGGTTCGGAGGCGCATTGCACCAAGGATACCGCCCCCGTCTGTGATGGGTCAACCCGCAGTCATTCCTTGACTTCGCCCCCCGCGGGGCGTAGCATCCGGCCTCGAAGATCCCCCTCTCCAGGAGACCCTCAATGGCGGGCTTGCGCGACGTGGTCCGGGCACTGGCGACACGCCCCGGCGTGACCGCGGTGATGGTGGTGAGCGGCGATGGCCTGACCATCGACCAGGCCGGTACCGGCCTCGACGCCGACACCGTGGCGGCCCTCCTCCCCGCGATCATCTCGAACGCCCGCCGCCTGGGGACCTCCGCCGGCCATGGCGAGCTCGCCCTCGGCGCCTTCGAGTTCGCCGGCAGCTCCGCCGTGGTCGCCACCCTCGGCGCCGACGCGATCCTCCTGGTGTTCTGCACCAAGGACGCCGATATCGGCCAGCTGCTGTTCGACCTCACCGCGCATCGGTCGGCGCTGGCGACGCTGGTGTGAGAGATGTGTCGTGGGTCATGGGTCATGAGTCTCGCGTGAATGCTGACCATCTGGCCGGAATCCAGGTCCTGAGTCCCACGACCCACGACCCACGACCCGCATGAGGTGGGCCGTCATCGTCGCCGGCGGCTCGGGCACCCGGTTCTGGCCCCTCAGCACCCCCGCCAAGCCGAAGCAGCTCCTCCCGCTCGCCTCGCCTGAGCCCCTCGTGGTCGACGCCCTCCGTCGACTCGAGGGTCTCGTGCCGTTGGAGCGGACCCTCCTCGTCACCGGCCCGGCGCTGGCGGGTCCGCTCGGGAGGGCGCTGGGCCTCCCCCCGGCGAACATCCTCGTGGAGCCCCGCGCCGCGAGCACCGCCCCCGCCCTCCTCTGGGCCACCGCCGAGGCGGCGCGACGCGACCCCGATGCGGTGGTGCTCTCGCTGCACTCCGATTGGGCCATCGCCGAGAACGAAGGGTTCCGAAGCGATGCCGGTCAGGCGATGGCAGCCGCCGCCGCCCACGACCTGCTCGTGACCGTCGGCATCGTCCCCACCCGCCCCGACACCGGGTACGGCTACATCGTGCCCGGCGCGCCGATCGAGTCCACCATCCGGAAGGTGGCGCGCTTCACCGAGAAGCCGAACGCCTCCGCCGCCGCCGACCTGATCAAGGGTGGCGCCTACTGGAACTCCGGGCTCTTCGCCTGGACCGCGAAGCGACTCCGCGCCGAGGTGGACGCGCACGCGCGCGAGCTCGCGGCGGGACTTCCCGCGCTCGATAAAGGGGACATCGCCGGCTTCTTCGCGACCGTCACCCCCGTCTCCATCGACGTCGCCGTCCTGGAGCGAAGCCAGCGAGTGGCAGTACTGCCGGGATTCTTCTCCTGGGACGATGTGGGAACCTGGGACGCGCTGCTACGCACCCTCCCCAAGGATGCGTCCGGGAACGTCCTCCACGGCGTGGTGCACCTCGACGCGTCGTCGGGAAATGTGATCTGGTCGGATGGCGATCCGATCGTGGTGCGCGGGGTCAACGACCTCGTCATCGTGCACGCCAACGGCCGGATCCTGGTGATGCCGCGTTCGGCCGCAGCGGATCTGAAATCCCTGGTGGATCCCCTGCCCCGTCCTGTCCGAGAGCTCCCGTGAGCGCGCGAACACATGATGCGCTGAACCCACGAGCATCAATGCAGTAGTTTTCCTGATCGGAACATCCTGGGTTCGGTCCATCTTGGGTTCGCGCGCCCGCTCTTACTAGGCACTACAGAGATGCCTCCTCTCTACCTCCTTGAACCCGACTCTCCCGGCCCCGCATGGATGCCGTTCACCGGCGTCCGGCCCATCTGCGAGCTCCGCGCCGGTGCGTGGCGCATCCGCGAGCGCTGGGAGGGGGTCCTCGGTCACGCCGCCGTCGGGATCCTCGGCGCCCACGTCGAGGCGTTCCAGGAGATGGATGAGCCGCCGGTGCGGCCCCCCGGCCCCGTCGCCGGACCGGCGATCATCTGCCGGAGCGAATTCGCCCCCAGCGGCGAGGTCCCCGACCTTCCCGACGGCACCCGCCGACTCACCCACGACGGCGCGACGGTGGCGTGGATCGTGCCCGACGGCACTACCTGGAGCGGCCCCAACGAGGACGGCCCCGGCGTGGAGCTGGCCGGCCTCCTGCTGCACGGCGCCGCCGACCTGATCAGCGCACTCGAACATCTCCTCGCCAGCGACGTCACCGAAATAGTGGCCGACCACCACGCCGACCTCCCCGAAGGGTCCATCGTCCTCGGAGAACCGGCCGACGTGGTGCTGATCGGCGCCATGGTCGAACCCGGCGTCACATTCGACACCCGCAACGGCGCGATCGTGATCGAGGAAGGGGCCGAGGTGCGCGGCGGAACGCGGATCGAAGGACCCTGCTTCATCGGGCCGCACGCCCGGGTCCTCGGCGGCTTCATCCGCCAGAGCGTGATCGGGCCCTGGTGCGTGGTGCGCGGCGAGATCTCGACCTCCCTCTTCCTCGGCTTCGCCAACAAGGCCCACGACGGCTTCGTGGGGCACAGCGTCGTCGGTCACTGGGTGAACCTCGGCGCCGGGACCACCACCTCGAATCTCAAGAACACCTACGGCGACGTGCGGCTCGATCTCCCGGGTGGCCGCGTCGAAACGGCTCGACAGTACCTCGGCACCCTGTTCGGCGATCACGCCAAGTCGGCGATCGGCACGATGTTCCCCACCGGATGCGTGGTCGGCGCCGGCGCCAACGTGTTCGGCAGCGGGCGGCCGCCGAAATACGTACCGCCCATGGCGTGGGGCGAATCGGGTGAGACCCAGGTGTCGAAGGAGGGATTCCTCGCCATCGCCGAGCGGGTGATGCCGCGCCGCCACGTGGAGGTGACACCGGAGCGCCGCGCCGCGCTGGTGCGGCTCTGGGAGCGCGTCGCCGGCGCGTGACCACCCTTCGCGTCCTCGGCTCCGGCTCGCGCGGCAACTGCATCGCGCTCGAAGCGGAGGGAGCGGTGCTCCTGCTGGATGCCGGCTTCTCGGCAAAGGAGATCGAGACCCGCGCGGCCCAGTGCGAGCTCGACCTCGGCCGATTGGTCGGCATCGCGGTGACGCACGAGCACGGCGACCACGCCAAGGGCGCCGCCCGGCTCTCGGCCAAATATCACGCGCCGGTGATCGGCTCTTCGGGCACCCTCCTCTCCATCGCCGCGCCCGAGGTCCGGGGCCTGATACCCGGGACCCCGCTGGCGATCGGCCCCTTTACCCTCGAGGCGGCCACCACCAGTCACGACGCCGCCGAACCCCTCGCTATCGCCGCGTGGGGGCCGTCCGGCGCGCGCGTCGGTCTCGCCGTCGACCTCGGCCGACCCACGACCACCGTCCGGTACCTGCTGCAGGAATGCGCCGCGATCATCATCGAGGCCAACCACGACGAGATCCTGCTCCGGCAGAGCGGATATCCCGCCAGCGTCCGGGCCCGCATCGCCGGCGCCGGTGGGCACCTCTCCAATCGTCAGACCGCCGAGCTGCTCGGCGAGCTGTGCCATCCCCACCTGGGTCTCGTGGTGCTGGCCCACTTGAGCGAGCGCTGCAACGCCCCCGACGCCGCCCGGGCCGCGGCCGCCGAAGCGCTGGCCGCCGTGGGCTTCCTGGGACGCCTCGAAGTCGCCCCTCAGCACGAGACCCTCGGCCCCTTCTCCGTCCACCCGACCCTGACGCTCGACCTCGGAGTCCGCTGATGCCCCTTCGCCTCCTTGCTTCCGCCGCGCTCCTCCTCGCTCTGGCCCACCCGGTCCACTCCCAGCGCGCGGCACCGGACCCTGCTACGGTGCGCGCCTCACGCGCCCTGCTCCTGGCGATGAAGGCCGACTCTGTGGTCTTGGTGGCGATGGAACAGGCGATGGCCAAACAGCGGGAGAATGGACCCCCGCAACTCCCGCCCCTCTTCTTCGACCGGATGGTCGCCGCCGTCCGGACCGACCTGCCTGTCCTCGTGGATGACCTCGCACTCATCTATGCGCGCCACTTCACCCTCCAGGAACTGGAGCAACTGACGGTGTTCTATCGGACGCCCCTGGGCCAGCGGATGGCGAACGAAAGCGGGGCGATCGGAATGGAGACGAGCGAATCGGGGCAGCGCTGGGGTGCCGCCCTCGCGATGCGGGTGATGGGAGAGATGATCGAGAAGGGGGAGATGCAGGCCCCTCGGTGAGGAGGAGAGTTGAGAGTTGAGAGTTGAGAGTTCAGAGTTCAGAGTTGAGAGTTTAGAGGGGTGCATCCCAGGGATACGACCCGGGATGCACCCCTCTCGACTCTAGACTCTCGACTCTCTACTCAGTATCCGGATCCGTCGGCATCGGGATGTTCGCGGGGCGTGGGGTCGCCGGGCCGGTGCGGCGGAGGATGATGGCCTCGGTCAGGTCGCCCCCCGAGAGGGTGAGCTTGCCGCTCCGGATGCGGTAGTCGTATTCCACCCATTCACCGCCGAGGGCGAGGCGGAGCTTGCCGGCTGCGGGGAGGCGCCAGCGGACCGTCTCGGTCCCATAGCTGGCGCTCGAGTCGGCGCGGACGATGACGATCGCCGGCGCGTCCTTGATCTTCTTCTCGGTGGCCCAGGTGCCCAGGAGGGGATTCGCGCCCTGCTGCGCCCTGAGGGGGGCAGCAACGAGCAGGAGAAGGGCGAACAGGCTGGTGATCTTCCTCACAACGGACCTCGAGTGGTGGATACATTGAAGCAGCGTGCAAGGGTCGGACCATAAGCAGGAAAATACCCCGGCCAGCTCGGCCGGGGTATCCATCCTTGCATCGGAGGGTTCAAGGCAGCCCGGGCGCCTCGAGGATCCTTCCATTCACGATGATCGGGCCTGGTGCCCTGGTGGGCATCCCCCCGGCGGCGGCAGGCGCGGAGGCCGGTACCGCCATCCAAGACACGGTGGCGCTGTCGAAAACCGCGACCGCGCCGTTGCGGACGTAGGGTGCGGTCAGGCTCCCGACCCGATACTCCCGTCCTCCGGTGAACGGGGTATTGCCCGTGACGCTCCTGATCCTGCTGTCCGGCGTTCCAGCCACCACCTCCCACCCGCTTGCGACCGCAGCGCCGTCCACGAGGTTCCCCTGGAACAGTGGATAGCCGACGAAAATGGTGTCCACAGTGGGGTTCGTGCCATTCACCGTGGTGGTCATGGCGGTCACGAATTGCGCGCCCACCGCAGCGCTGCAGCCGCCCAGGCCCACGGAGACGTACATCCCTGAGATCGCCGCCACGCCGCTGGTGTTCCCGAGCCCCACAAATGCCGTCCCCGCGCCGACTGTCGTGTCGTTGAGGATGGTGTTGATGCTGGTATCGTGGACCGCCAGGGTGCCCGTGGGAACGCCGCTGAACCACTGCCGACCATCGGGGTTGCCGCTGGTGATCTCCCCTGCATTGGTCAGGGCCTGGGCCTGGATATTGTGATTGAGGCGGATGCTGAATGAATCGGCGGTGCCGACATCGTGGAAATCGACGTTCATCGTGATCGTCCAGGCAGGGACCTGGGCCACGCCGAAGCAGCGTTCATCGGGGCCACCGCCACCATCCCCGCCGCAGGCGGTCAGGGCGGCCACGGAGAGGACAGAACACAACACTCGCGTACGAACGGGGAACCTTCCGACCATTCTGTGCTCCTTTGGGGTATCCCCGATAGTCTCCGCTCCCGGCGGCAATAGCAAGGTCCGGGGTCACATCATGAAGAACACCCCGGACCGTGCTGGTCCGGGGTGTTGCGCAAATCCACTTCCCTGCTCCCGGAACTCCCTCCCCCGACAGGGGGAGGGCCGGGGAGGGGGTCAGTACATCCCGCCCATGCCGCCGCCGCCGCCCTGCGGGGCCTGCGACGGACGGTCTTCCTTCTTCTCGACCACCACGCACTCGGTGGTGAGCAGCAAGCCGGCGATCGAAGCGGCGTTCTGCAGCGCCGTCCGCGTCACCTTGGTCGGGTCGATGACGCCCGCCTTCACCAGGTCCTCGTAGTTGTCGGTGGCGGCGTTGTAGCCGAAGTTCTTGTCCTTCGACTCCTTGATCCGACCGACCACGATGGCCCCCTCGACGCCGGCGTTGAGCGCGATCATCCGGATCGGCTCCTCGATGGCGCGGCGGAGGATTTCGACGCCGATCTGCTCGTCCTCGCTGAGGCCCTTGATCTTCCCGAGGGCCGACTGCGCGCGGAGGAGCGCGACGCCGCCGCCGGGGACGATCCCCTCTTCGACCGCGGCGCGGGTCGCGTGGAGCGCGTCCTCGACCCGGGCCTTCTTCTCCTTCATCTCGGTCTCGGTCGCGGCGCCGACGTGGATCACCGCCACCCCGCCGGAGAGCTTGGCCAGACGTTCCTGGAGCTTCTCCCGGTCGTAGTCGCTGGTGGTCTTGTCGATGGCGGCGCGGATCTCGCCGATGCGGCCCTGGATGGCGTCGTGCTTGCCGCGGCCGTCGATAATGGTGGTGTTGTCCTTGTCGACCACGATGCGCTTGGCCCGGCCCAGCTGGGCGAGCGCGGTGGCCTCGAGCTTGAAGCCGAGCTCTTCGCTGATGACCTCGCCGCCGGTGAGGATGGCGATGTCACGCAGCATCTCCTTGCGGCGGTCGCCGAAGCCCGGCGCCTTGATGGCGACGACCTTGAGCGTGCCCCGGAGCTTGTTGACCACCAGCGTGGCCAGCGCCTCGCCTTCGACGTCCTCGGCGATGATGACCAGCGGCTTGCCGCTCTGCGCCGTCTTCTCCAGGACCGGGAGGAGCTCCTTCATCGAGGAGATCTTCTTGTCGTGGATGAGCAGGTAGGCATCCTCCATCGCCGATTCCATCTTGTCCGGATCGGTGACGAAGTAGGGCGACAGGTAGCCCCGGTCGAACTGCATCCCGTCGACCGTCTCGAGCGTGGTCTCCAGACCCTTGGCCTCTTCGACCGTGATGACCCCGTCCTTGCCCACCTTCTCCATCGCCTCGGCGATGAGCTTGCCGATCTCGTGGTCGTTGTTGGCCGAGATGGTGCCCACCTGGGCGATCTCCTTCTTGCCGGCCGTGGGGACCGAGATCGCCTTGAGCTCGTTCACCAGGGCCTCGACCGCCTTGTCGATGCCGCGCTTGAGCTCCATCGGGTTGGCGCCCGCGGTGACGTTCTTGAGCCCCTCACGGAAGATCGCCTGCGCCAGCA
>JBDSIR010000139.1:0-2705 GCA_039917855.1 Gemmatimonadales bacterium
GTCGGCCGCCTGACGAATGGGGTGCTGCTCTACAACAGCACCAGCTTCAATCAGGGGGGCCCGGTCGCCTCAAGCTTCTTCGGGAGCGGGAACTTCACCACCGTCATCCTTAATGACGACTACGTGACCGTGAACTTCGCCGCCGAGCCCGACAGCGCACACTTTGCGCACCTGGTGCTCCGGAACCAGTGGGGCACCACCTTCACCGGTGGGCTCGGCCGCGCCCGCATCGCCGGCGACCTCATCCTCGAGGGGACCAGCCCGCTCGCGGCCGACTCCCTCCGGGTGGACAGGAACGTGGTCGCGCCTGCCGGGACCTCGATCACCGCCGGGTTGCTGCAGCTCTACGGCGGGACCTCCATCCAGGGGGCATACTCGGTCGCGCAGACCCAGTACTGGGGCACCGGGCAGAGCATCCAGGCCCTCCCCTATCAGTCGCTCGGTTCGTTCGGCACCGACGCGAGCTTCTCGGATAATGTCATCGCACGCTCGTTCGAGATCCAGACCGATACCTTCAACGTCAATGGCCACACCCTCCGCGTCGACTCTCTGTTCGTGTTCGGAAGCGGTGCCCTCCTGATGGATGGCGCCGCCGACTCGGTCGTCGCGGACACGCTGGCGAACTTCTTCGGGTCGAATGGAGTTGGCACCCTGACAGCGGGAGTGCTGCAGCTCAACGGCCATTTCCGCGGTTCGGGCTTCATGGCCAGCGCCGGGCACCGCACCCGGTTCAGTGGTCCGGCAGCGCAGACCGCCCAGATCTCCTTCCTCTGCGAGTTCGGGTGCAACACGCCGATCAACTTCGGAGACCTGGTCGTCGATGGGTCGGGCGGCCTTACCATCCTCGACCCGAACAGCCTTGGTGTCCCCATCCAGGGTGACCTGATCGTGAATGCCGGCACGCTCATCGACCCGTCGGTCTCCTCGTCGGTCAATGTATTCGGCAATGTGTCGGTGGACGCGACCGGGACCCTCACCCTTGGCCGCCTCGGGCTCAACGGCGGGATCACCTTCCTGGCCTCGCCGGCCAACTATCAGGTCACCAACACTGTGTACTTCGGCACCGGCCAGAGCATCGCGGTCCTGCCCTACCAGCGTCTGCAGGTCGCGGGCACGGCGGCCCTGACCGCGCCGACCACCGCCGCCTTCGTCGACCTCGTGCAGCGCGGCGTCCTGACCCTCGGCGGCCAGAGATTCAACATCGGGAGCAACCTCACCGTCACCGATTCGGCCCACCTGGTGATGCAGAACGCGCTCGACTCACTCTTCGTCGGGGGCACCGCGCTCTTCCAGAGCGACAGCACCGAAGGGGACTTCACCGCCGGCGGCATCCACGCACGGGTCTTCCGGCAGACCATCGGGCCGTCGGGGAGCCCCCTCGGCTTCGTGCAGACCGGCACCAACCGACTCGTCCCGCAGGCCGGGGATTCGATCATCATGGTGCCTACCGGCCCTGCCGGCTCGCGGCTCCAGTCGATCGACTTTGCGACCGCCAGCGGGACGGTGGTCCTGAACGGGCTCTGGGTCTCCGGCTCGATGTCGCTCTCGAATCCCGCCACCATCGTCGACGCGACCCTGGGCGGCCTCTTCGTGGTGCAGGGCGCAGTGGTGCAGACCGACGGCCAGATCGTCGGCCCCCGTCTGGCAGTGGGCAGCACGATGGCCTACACCGCCGGTGCGTACAGCGTCGACCTGACCGTCTTCAGTGGCAGCGGCCAGATCATCGATCCGTCGGTCCCGTACCGGAACATCGAAGTGCAGTACGACGCATCGCTCGGCGGCTCGCTCGACCTCTTCACGGGCGGGTACAGCGCCGTCGTGGACAATTCCGGCGTCCTCGACCTGGCGGGACATTCGCTCCTCGCGGGGCTCTTCCACACCGAGGGGGGCGGCCGCCTGAAGATGGCCTCGTCCGGCGACACCCTGCGGGTCACCAGCATCCAGTTCAACGGAGGAAGCACCGCCGGTCTCCTCACCGCCGGCCTGATCCAGACGGGGAACTTCTCGCAGACCGACGGGAACAGCCTCCTCTCGTTCGGGCCCTCCGGCTCGCAGAAGGTCGAGATCGTCAATATCGGGTTCGTCCCCGAGGGGGGCTACAGCCTGAGCATGGCCGCCTCGGCGGGGGATACCGCCTCGCACTTCAACCGGCTGAGCTTCCTCTCGACCGCCGGGAGCCGGATGTTCAGCAACTTCTACGCAGCGGACTCCCTCTACATCAACAGCACGCTGAACGGCGCGACCCACACGGTCGTGGGCGGCGGCCCGATCGTCATCGGCACCGCAGCGGCAGTGACGCTCGACACCCTCCGGGTGCTCGGCACCCTCTTCGTCGACCCGTCCGCCACCTACACGGTCCCGAACACGGTCTTCGGTCCCGCGGCGGCACCGATGCCGGCCCTTGCCTCATACGCGAACGTCTACCTCGAAGGCGCCCAGACGCTCACGACCCCGATCAGCGTCGGCGGCGCGCTCTACGTCCGTGGCAACGGGGTCTTGACGCCGAACACCAAGAAGGTCAGCGGCGTCAACGGCCTCTGGATCCAGGATAACGCGCACCTGGTGATGGCGAACGCCGCCGACACCGTCGACATGGGTAACGCCCACTTCGACGGACCCCCGACCGGTACCGACCTCTCGGCGGGGATCCTCCGGCTCCGCAATGGTCTTTTCGAGTCCAATGTCGTGAGCAGCCAGTCCTTCGC
>JBDSIR010000140.1:0-13824 GCA_039917855.1 Gemmatimonadales bacterium
AGCGCTTCCTGGAGGCGCTCCGGCGTGACGCCGAGCTGGCGCTGCTTCCCGTCATCGCCGTGACGGCGGGGGACGACGTCGAGAGCATCTCGCGGTGGCTCGAGCTGGGTGCCGACGATCACCTGCCTCAGGTGTTCAGCCCGCGAGGTCTCGGGCGACTTCTACGACGTCTTCACGCTGCCCCCCTCCGGCACCATCGTGATGGTCGTCGGTGACGTGTGCGACAAGGGGGTCGGGGCGGCGCTGTTCATGGCCCTGTTCGATGGCACCGGGGCACCGGGGGCCGGGGCGGCGACTCGACGCAGGCCGCGGCTCCGCAGTTGCATGTCATGGCGGTCGGTGTTCGCGAATTGATCCGCCAGATGGATGCCAGGCACCCGGCCGGCGCGCCTATGACGGTGACGCCCGACCAGCGTCGCGACATGACGGACATGCATCGTTCCGTCGAGGGGTTCCTCGGCACTCTCGAGACAACTGTGCAGGCAGCGCTTCCCTGCGGCAACGCCACGCGGACGGGCAACCGTGACGCGGTGTGCAGTGAATACCACCATCTGGAGGATCTGAACATGTCACCAGTTTCCGCTGTTGCCGAACCCCACACGAACCGTCTATCCGTCGTGGTTGTGGGGCAGGCCACGAGTCTCTTTCTCGTCATCAGCTTCCTGTTCTGCGTGTTGCTCGCGTTGGTGACGTCGAACCTCGGGTTTGAACACTGGTTCACGATCCTGCCCGGCGTATCGCCGCTCACGTGGACGAGCGCGCTGTTAGACGTTGTCGAGACGATGATTTACGGTTGGTACATCGCACTGGCATTCGTCCCGCTCTACAATTGGGCGGCCATGCGACGTGCGAGCCGGTAGCACCCTCGACGTGCCTTAGCCCGGGTTCACACGATGAGATACCACTACGTCTGGCTGTTCTGGTCGGTCGCATTTCTGGTGCCGTGGATACTGCTCTTCTACGCAACCCCCCAGCGCCGTCGAGTGATGTGGCTGACCAGTGCAGCAACAACGCTGCTGGGCTTGACTGAGCCGATTTTCGTTCCGCGATACTGGAATCCGCCGAGTCTGTTCGAGCTCGCGCAGCGGACGGGATTCGACATCGAGAGCCTGATCTTCACCTTCGCACTCGGCGGCATCGGGGCTGCGCTCTACGACTCACTCGTGAGAGGTGGGCTCGTTGCGATCGGGTCGGCCGAGCGACAGCGGTCGAGACATCGGCTGCACCGAACCGCCTTGGTCGTGCCGTTCGTGCTGTTCGTTCCGCTCTACTTCCTTCCCTGGAATCCGATCTATCCAGGTTTGGTCTGTTTGGCAGTCGGTGCGGTTGCGAGTGCCGCCTGTCGCCCCGATCTCGTCCGGAAAACACTGTTGGGCGGCGTATTGTTCGGCGCGCTATACGCGGTCTTCATGCTGGCACTCCGCGTCTTTACGCCAGGCTATATCGAGGCGGTGTGGAACCTTCCGGCACTGAGCGGCCTGTTGGTTTTCGGAATCCCGCTTGAAGAGATCGCCTTCGGCTTCGTATTCGGGATGTACTGGGCCGGGTTCTATGAGCACGTGACGTGGCGAGGCAGCGCTACGCACGCGGCATATGCGGTGAACGACACAGCGGCACGAATGGACCGAACAATCTCTCACTGACGAGGCATCGCGCCCATGTGCTTCTCGGCAACCGCAAGCTTCATCGCCGGCGGCTCACTCTCCGCGTTCGGTGTGGCGACCCTGGCCAAAGCTACCCGACGTTCGGAGCTGCCGTTCGCGGCCATCCCGCTCCTGTTCGGCATCCAGCAGCTCGTCGAGGGGGTCGTGTGGGTCACACTCGACCGGAATGCGCCGGTGCTTCAACAAGCGATGACGTACGTCTATTCGATGTTTTCGCATGTGCTGTGGCCGATCTACATACCGTTCGCGCTTCGCTTCCTGGAGACCACGCCATGGCGCCGGCAGGCGATGCGTTGGTTCCAAGCGGCCGGGATCGTGGTGGGTGCGTATCTGTTGTACTTCATCGTGCCCGGACCCGTTGTGGCGAAGGCCATCGGCCAACATATCGTCTACGACTCGCCGCACTTCCTCCGTGTGCCGGTCATGGCGCTCTATCTCCTGGCCACATGCGTCACGGGCTTCGTCTCGAGCCACACCTTCGTGCGACTCTTTGGCGCGTTGGCGCTTCTGTCGTTCGTGGCAGCGTACCTGTTCGCGACGTACGCGGTGATCTCGGTATGGTGTTTCTTTGCCGCGCTGTTGAGCCTCCTGATCTACGCCCACTTGAGGTTCCGGAATCTTGGAGGATTCCCGATGAAGGAATCGTTAGCGCTGGACCGCGCTGTGGGATTAAGCAGTAGCCTGGGTGCTTCTTAAGCAGTAGCCCTCGTATCGCTCAAGTGAGTGATACCACGTGACCGGGAGGCACGCTACGCTTACGGCTATTCGGGGCAGTTCAGCGAGGCCCACAAGCGTCGTCCGGACGGCCCGGGATTATCACAGCGACGGATCACGTGCCCACAGCACCATTACACATCAGGTGATCACGATGCATGACCATGACGCACAAGCTTCAGGGATGCCGGCGAAGGACGCTGCGGCGAAGCCGAGCGCTCCGGCGAAGCCTGACCCGCACGCGGGACATGACATGGGAAAGATGGACAAGCCGATGACGCCGCCAAAGAAGGATGCCGCTACAAAGTAGTTGACGAATGGCACGGAGGACGGTCATGCAATGGCTCGTGACGAACTGGTTTTGGTTGCTCGTCGACAGCGCTTTCGTGGCAATGCACATGTTCGGTCATGGCTGCCATGGGGGGCACGGCGGTCACGGAGGTGGCAGCCGCCCGCGAGGTGCGGGTGACGGAGAAACAGGCGACACGCCGAGATCCGGCGCCAACACCGGAATGGGCGGTCATCAGCACTGAGGTTGGTGCCGCGGAGTTGTTACTCACCTTTAACATCTGACAGGCCACGATGCTGAATCTCAAAGTGGTGAGCTGGTCGCTCGGCATTTCCGCCGCTATCAGTTTCATTCTCTGCGTCATCTACGGGTTGGTCGTTCCGCCAAGTCTGCACATGGTGCAGGCCTTGGAGGCGGTGCTGCCGGCCTTCAAGTGGCTGACGTTCGGCGGGTTTGTGCTCGGCGTACTCGAGAGTTTCCTCTACGGGGTGTATGCGGGTCTCGTGTTCGTGCCCATTCACAACGCGCTGACCCGCCGCTGGGGGGTGGCTCCAGGGCAGGGCATGCGATGACGCGACCCGAAGGTGGGCTGCACGACAACTGAGTGCTGCCTCGCAGCACAGGCGCCCCCGGGCACGCCGCAATCGCCCGATCTCATCGAAGGAGCTACACCGTGACTGATCATCTTGACCAGGCCGCCAAGGATTGCATCGACGCATGCAACCAGTGCGCGACCGCGTGCGGCCATTGTTTCGCGCACATGACCGGCAAGGAAAGCAAGAACGCGTGTCCGTCGTGTTGCATCGAGTGCGCCGCGATCTGCCGGTTGTGCGCTGATGCGATCGCCCGTCACAGTCCATTCGCCAAGCAGATCTGCAAGCTGTGCGCGGACATCTGCGACTGGTGCGCCAAGGAATGCGGCGCGCACAATATGGAGCAATGCAAGAGCTGCGCAGAGGCGTGCCGCAAGTGTGCCGACGCCTGCCGCAAGATGGCCGGGTGATCAGCAAGCCCTCATCGGACTCGGTCGGCGGAGGTGTTCTGCTGACCAAGTCCGACTGATCCTGTGCTCCGACGTCCTGACTCGAAGAGACACCATCCATGCAAACGCTCAGCTTTGATGTCACCGGCATGACCTGCGGTGGGTGTACCAGCCGCGTGCAGCGCGAACTGAGCAAACTCGATGGTGTGAGCCACGTCGAGGTCAATCTTCGGGCGGGTACCGCCACGATGCAAGTGGACTCCCGTGTTGCACCCGATCAGATCGCAATGGCGATCGCCGGCATGGGATACATGTCCAGGCTGCAGTCGGCGAACGCCGACGTGCAGGTCACGAAGTGAGCAAGCGCGGTCGCACGAGCGAAGAGACGCCAGAGCCTCCGCTAGCCACAGACGAGAGCATCGCAACGACCACGGAACTCGCAGAGCCCGACACGTCAGCAGAACCGAATATGTCTGGCAAGGAGTACCGGTCGCAGTTGCGTGGGCTGCAGGTCGAGCTCGTCAAGCTGCAGCGTCACTTCATCCATTGCGGCGATCGGGTACTTGTACTGCTGGAAGGGCGCGACACTGTCGGCAAGGACGGCACTATCAAGCGCATCGTCGAACATCTGAGTCCCCGGGAAACGCGGGTTGTTGCGCTCGGCAAGCCATCCGACCGGGAACGTAGCGCCTGGTACTTCCAGCGCTACGTTGCGCACCTCCCGGTGGCCGATGAACTCGTGCTATTCAACCGCAGCTGGTACAACCGTGCCGGCGTTGAACACGTGATGGGCTTCTGCTCGAAGGAAGAGTACGAAGACTTCATGATGTCGGTGCCGAAGTTCGAAGAGATGCTCGTCAACTCCGGCATCAAGTTACTCAAATACTATCTCGACATTGACAAGGACGAGCAGACGCGCGCCCTGGCCGAACGGCAGCGTGATCCACTCAAGCAGTGGAAGGCCAGTCCGATCGACGCCGCAGCGCTCAAGCAGTGGGACGCGTACTGCGCCGCTCGCAAGGCGATGCTGTTGCGCACGCACACGGTGGCCGCGCCGTGGCGGATTGTCCGAGCAGACCACAAGTATCGGACCCGTTTGCACCTGATGCGGGACATCCTCTCGCGACTGCCCTACGCAGGCGAACGGGAGAAGCGCATCCAGCGCGACCCGGATGTCGTGTGCGAGCTCACGCCAGAGTGCAGTGACGGCGATCGGCTGGCTCACTGACTGCTGGTTTCCTGAGGAACGGTGATGAAGACGAGCGTGATGGACGTGGGTGCGATGCTGTCGGTGTTGAGCGTGGACGAGGTGGAAAAGCGCATTGGCGAGGTGCCCGGCGTCGAGAGCGTGACCGTGAACTACGCTGCGAAGACGGCCACCGTGCGCTACGATGAAACCCGACTTGAGATCGCCGATATCAAATCGGCCGTACGCCAGCGTGCATATATGCCGGGCGTACCTGATGTAACCTCCGCGGGGGAAGGCCACGAAGGCCACGAAGGCCACGAAGGACGCAAAGCCGCGACTCCACCGGGCGCACCGTCGGCCACGTCCGAGCCTGTGTCGGACGAGGCTGCTCGTACGCCCGCGACGAATGCCGCGCCCATGCCCGCTATTCCATCGGTGCCGGCCGCTGCCCCGATCCCTAGTTCCGCTCAAGCGCCGGCTCCCGTTTCCCCGTCCACCTCTGCGCCAACCGCTCCTCCCGAAACTCAGCCTGCTACGCCTTCGGCGCCCGTAGCCGCCGGGCACGAGGGGAACGAGAGCCACGAAGGCCACGCAGACGCGACTCCACCGAGCGCACCGTCGGCATCTCCCGCATCCAGTGCCCCTGGGGCTGACGCGCCCCCACTTGCTCCACCCGCGCCGGAAAGTGCGCCAGGACCGGATCCTGCTCCTGCGCCAGCAGCTGCGCCGGCGTCGGCCGGGGCGCCCACTGCGGCTTCCGGTCCAGCGGCGGTCCCTCTGCCCGACGGTTCGTCGGGTGCTACGCCGCCTCCGGCTGCCGCGCCCGCTCCCCCATCAGCCGCCCACGAGGGACACGGTGCGCATGGCGCCCAGTCCGCGATGTCGGGCGACATGGCCCACGAGATGGGTCACGGCGGGAACATGGATCTGCCCGCCATGGTCCGCGACATGCGCAATCGATTCTGGATCTGCTTGTTGTTTGCGGTCCCGATTTTCGTGTACTCGCCGATGGGCGACCTCTTCCCGGCACCGGCTCCGCCATTCGGTCTCGCGCTCAACCGGTGGCTGTTCTTCCTCGCGAGCGCCGCGATCATCTATCCAAGCTGGCCGTTCTTCGTCGGCGCGTGGCGCGCCCTCAGGGCTCGCACGCTCAATATGGCAGTACTCGTGGTCCTCAGCGTCGGCACGGGATACCTGTTCAGTGTCGGGGCCACGTTCCTATTCGCCGGCGACCAGTTTTTTGAGGCGTCGGCGGTACTTCTCGTGTTCATCCTGCTCGGCCACTGGCTGGAAATGCGCGCTCGCGCCGGAGCGTCCTCGGCCATTCGAGCGCTGATGGACCTGACGCCGGCCAAAGCCTTCGTCGTCCGCGACGGCGCCGAGGTCGAACTGTCGACGGCGGAAGTCGTCGTCGGCGACATCCTGGTGATCAGGCCTGGCAACAAGATCCCGGTCGACGGCACGGTCGAAACCGGCGACTCACTGGTCGATGAGTCCATGTTGACCGGCGAGTCGATGCCGGTGCAGAAAGGCCCTGGCGCCACAGTGATCGGCGCGACGATCAACACGAACGGCAGCTTTCGCTACAAGGCAACGAAGGTCGGCGCCGACACAGCGCTGGCGCAGATCGTGAAACTGGTGCAGGAAGCGCAGAACTCGAAAGCGCCCGCGCAACTCCTCGCCGACAAGGCCGCACAGTGGCTGGTGCTTGCCGCGATCGTCGTTGGCCTCACCACGTTCGGTGTCTGGTTCTGGTGGGTCGAGAAGCCGTTGCTCTTTGCGATGACGTTGACGATCACCGTCTTCGTCATCGCGTGCCCGGATGCCCTGGGGCTCGCCACCCCGATGGCCGTGATGGTGGGAACCGGCTTGGGCGCGATGAACGGGATCCTGTTCAAGAACGCTTCAGCGCTCGAGGACGCCACAAAACTTCACGTCATCATTTTCGACAAGACCGGCACGCTCACGCTCGGCAAACCCGAAGTCGTCGACATGAAGCTGGCCGACGGAGTCACGGAAGAGGCCTTGCTGATTGCGGCAGCAGCGGTCGAGCAGGGTTCGGCACATCCGCTCGCGCAGGCCATCCTGCGGCGATCAGCCAAGCTCGCCGTCGTCGCGCCGACAGGTTTCAAGAATATCGATGGCATGGGCGCGCAAGCAGAGACCGCCGCCGGCACCGTCTTTCTCGGCAACCGCCTGTTGATGGATACGCAGAAGCTCGCACTCGGGTCACTCGAAGCTGACGCGGCCCGACTGCAGGGTGAAGGCCGCACCGTGGTCCACGTGGCCCAGAACGGTCGCGTGCTCGGACTCATCGCCATCGCGGACGCCGTGCGGCCGACCGCCAAGGCCGCCGTAGCACAGTTGCGTGAGCGGGGCATCGACGTGGTGATGCTGACCGGCGACAACGCCGGCACCGCCAAGCGTATCGCCGCGGATCTGGGGATCGCCAATGTGCTGGCCGACGTCTTGCCCGGTCAAAAAGCCGACAAGGTGAAGGAACTGCAGGCAACAGGCAAGAAGGTCGGAATGGTTGGCGACGGTGTCAACGACGCGCCTGCCCTGACCCAGGCGGATGTCGGCTTTGCCATTGGGGCCGGGACCGACGTGGCAATGGAAAGCGCCGATGTTGTTCTCATGAAGAGTGACCCTTTTGATATTGTGGCCGCGATTGAGTTGTCGCGCGCCACGCTGCGGAAGATGCACCAGAACTTGTGGTGGGCGGTCGGATACAACGTGATCGCGTTTCCATTGGCGGCCGGCGTGTTCTACCCGTTCACGCTGTCGCCCGAGATCGCGGCGTTGTCGATGTCGGGCAGCTCAGCGGTCGTCGCGATCAACGCGCTGATGCTCAAGCGGACGAAGCTGGCGGGCATCCGTCAGCCCGGTAAGAACGCGGTCCCGGCCATGGCGCCAGTCACCCAGGCGCCGAACAAGGCGCTCGCGTGACGATCACAGCTGAGGGCGAGCATGACGCTGCGGAATCGGGTGCGTGGTAAGTGGTCGGACACGACGCCGACGACGCACTCCGGGATCACTTGGTGCAACGAGCGCACGCGCACCTCCTTGTGATGAACGCTGGCTCGTCAAGCATCCGGTTCGCAGCGTATCAGCCGGGCGACCCACCGGTGCGACGGCTGACCGGCAAGATCGACCGGGTCGGCGCGCACGGCACCACGCTGACGTTTGACGATACCGATCGCAATGAACGGGACAGTCGTGGCACCGGAGACCTCGATCGCCGGACGGCACCGCCCTTTCTGCTCGATTGGCTCGAAGAGCGGATTGCTTTGTCGTCACTTGCCGCGATCGGCCATCGCATCGTCCACGGCGGTGCCAGCTATAGTGAGCCCCAGCGGATCACGCCAGCGTTGCTCAATGAATTGCGCCGCATCAGCGTCTACGCCCCGGAACATCTTCCATTCGAGATTGCGCTGATCGATCTGCTTCGCGAACGCGCTCCAGGTCTCGTGCAGTTTGCATGTTTCGACACGGCGTTTCATCGCGACATGCCACGAGTCGCCCGGATCGTGCCTATTCCTCGCCGCTTCTACGCAGGCGGCATCGAGCGCTTCGGTTTCCACGGGCTGTCGTATGCGTTTCTCATGGACGAACTGCAGCGTGTCGCCGGTACGACGGCAGCCGAAGGACGAGTGATCTTGGCGCACCTTGGGAATGGATCGAGCCTGGCGGCTGTTCGCAGCGGCAAGAGCATCGACACAAGCATGGGACTCACACCGGCGGGCGGAGTGCCGATGGGCACTCGCTCGGGCGATCTGGATCCAGGCCTCACGTGTTCCTTGGCGCACAGGGAACAGATGACCGCAGAGCAGTTTCATCACATGGTGAACCACGAGTCGGGATTGCTCGGGGTATCCGAGACGAGCGCCGATGTCCGGGATCTGCTCGAGCGCGCAGTGAACGATGTCCGGGCGGCGGAGGCGCTCGCGCTGTTCTGCTACCAGGTCAAGAAGTGCATTGGGGCCTATGCCGCAGCGCTCGGGGGATTGGAGACGCTCGTGTTCACGGGCGGTATTGGCGAGAACGCGCCCACCATCCGGGCTCGCGTCTGTGAAGACCTCGATTTCCTCGGTATCCAGCTGGACGCGGCCTCGAACGAATCCGGCACACCGGTGATCTCGGCCGCCGGCAGTCGAGTGGAAGTGCGGGTGATCCGTACGGACGAGGAAGTCATGATCGCGAAGGCAGGGTTCGCACTTATCGGAGCGGCTGCATGAGTGCAGCACTGTCGGCCGATCTCCTGCACAAGATGAACGCCTACTGGCGCGCCGCGAACTATTTGTCGGTGGGCCAGATCTACCTGCTCGACAATCCGCTGCTCAAGCAGCCGTTGACCATTGCCCATATCAAGCCGCGTCTCCTCGGCCATTGGGGTACGACGCCGGGGTTGAATCTCCTCTACGTCCACCTCAACCGGATCATCCAGCAGCACGACCTCATCATGATCTATGTCACCGGTCCGGGACACGGCGGTCCCGGCCTGGTCGCGAACACATACCTGGAAGGCAGCTACAGCGAGTTCTATCCGGACATCTCTCAGGATGAAGGCGGACTGAAGCGACTCTTCACCCAGTTCTCATTTCCAGGGGGAATTCCGAGCCACGCGGCGCCCGAGACGCCCGGTTCGATCAATGAGGGTGGTGAACTCGGATACTCGCTGGCGCATGCGTACGGCGCTGCTTTCGACAATCCCGACCTCCTGGTGGCGTGTGTGGTGGGTGACGGCGAGGCGGAAACGGGCGCCCTCGCTGCCAGTTGGCACTCGAACAAGTTCTTGAATCCCGTGCACGATGGCGCTGTCCTGCCGATCCTGCACCTGAATGGTTACAAGATCGCCAATCCCACGGTGCTCGCACGTATCAGTCGCGAGGAACTGGACCAGCTGTTCCGCGGATACGGCTACACGCCGTACGTCGTCGAAGGCGACGAGCCCGACGAGGTGCACCAGACGCTCGCCGCGACGCTCGACACGATCGTAGCCGAGATCAAAGAGATCCAGACCACGGCCCGCGCCGAGGGGTTTCGCACACGGCCTCGATGGCCCATGATCATTTTGCGAACCCCCAAAGGGTGGACCGGCCCGAAGGTCGTGGATGGACTCGCCGTCGAGGGCACCTGGCGCGCGCATCAGGTGCCACTGGCGGAGCTTGCCACGAAGCCCAGCCACCTGGCACAGCTCGAGGAGTGGCTCCAGAGCTACCGGCCGGACGAGCTGTTCGACGCGAATGGTGCACTCATTGCCGAGCTCGCTGCATTGGCACCTGTCGGACAGCGCCGGATGGGCGCCAACCCACACGCGAATGGCGGGCTGCTGCTCCACGACCTGGAGATGCCCGACTTTCGGGCCTACGAAATCGCGGTGCCCCATCCCGGTACCGTGATGGCGGAAAGTACCCGGGTGATGGGGGCATTGATCAGGGACGTCATGGTGCGGAGTGCAGAGCGCCGCAATTTCCGCCTCGTCGGTCCGGACGAAACGGCCTCGAACCGCTTGACGGCGGTCTTCGACGTCACGGACAGCGTCTCGACCGCCGAGATCACGGGCACCGACGAACACATCTCTCCCGACGGGCGGGTCATGGAGGTGCTGAGCGAGCACCTCTGCCAGGGATGGCTGGAAGGCTATCTCCTGACGGGCCGCCACGGTCTGTTCTCCTGCTACGAAGCGTTCGTTCATGTGGTCGATTCGATGTTCAATCAGCACGCGAAGTGGCTCAAGGTCACCCGTGACATTTCGTGGCGCCGGCCGATCGCTTCATTGAACTATCTGCTCACGTCGCACGTCTGGCGCCAGGATCATAACGGCTTCACGCATCAGGATCCGGGCTTCATCGATCTCGTGGTGAACAAGAAAGCGGACACGGTGCGCGTGTATCTACCACCGGACGCCAACACGCTGCTCTCGGTGACCGACCACTGCTTGCGCAGCCGCCACTACGTCAATGTCATCATCGCAGGCAAGCAGCCGTCCCTCCAGTGGCTGGACATGGATGCCGCCGTGCAGCACTGCAAGGTCGGCCTGGGAGTCTGGACGTGGGCCAGCAATGACGAAGGCCATGACCCCGACGTGGTCATGGCCTGCGCCGGCGATGTGCCGACGCTGGAGACCCTCGCTGCCGTCGCGATACTGCGACAGCAGGTGCCGGATCTGAAGATCCGCGTCATCAACGTCGTGGACTTGATGACGCTCCAGCCCGCGAGCGAGCATCCGCACGGATTGAGCGACGAGACGTTCGACGCACTGTTCACCATCGACAAGCCGATCATCTTCGCGTTCCACGGCTATCCGTCGCTGATCCATCGCCTCACGTATCGACGCACCAATCACGGCAACCTTCACGTGCGGGGCTACAGGGAAGAGGGCACCACGACGACACCGTTCGACATGACCGTGCTGAACGGCCTCGACCGGTTTCACCTGGCCGGCGATGTGATCGATCACGTGCCGTCAGTGGTCGCGAGCGCCGCGAATGCCAGACAGTTCTTGAACGGCAAACTGGCGGACCACACGGCATACATCCGCACATACGGGGAGGACATGCCGGAGATCCGGAATTGGACGTGGGGCGCCCTGGACACGAACCTCACTCCGTGAAGAAGCTCATCGTGTTCGATCTCGATGGCACCCTTGCGGAAAGCAAGGCTGCGCTTGATGCCGAAATGGCCGTGCTCCTCCGCGACCTCCTGAGAGTCGTCACAGTGGCGGTCATTTCCGGCGGCAATTGGCCGCAATTTCAAGCGCAATTGCTCTCGAATCTGCCGCCGGACGCCATCCTGACGAATCTTTCATTGCTGCCAACCTGCGGCACCAAGTTCTATCGCCATGCAACCGATTGGGAACTGTTGTATTCGGAAGACTTCACCGATGACGAGAAGGCGAAGATCGTCCATGCTTTGAAGCAGGTGATCGATGCATCCGGCTTCACCACCGCTGGCTCCTGGGGTGAGCTGATAGAAGACCGGGGAAGCCAGATTACCTTCTCCGCCCTTGGGCAACAGGCTCCCATCGACGAAAAGAAGTTGTGGGACCCCGATTTCGAGAAACGGCAAAAGATGAAGGCGCTCCTCAATGGGCTGATCCCCGAGTTCTCCGTGCGCTTGGGCGGCGCAACGTCTGTGGATGTGACAAAGCCCGGTATTGACAAAGCGTACGGGATCTACAAACTGCGTTCCATTCTCGGTACGGAGATTGATGAGATGATGTTCATCGGGGATGCGCTGTTTCCCGAAGGCAACGACTATCCCGCCCGAGAAACAGGGATTGTCTGCATCCAGGTCAGAGACAGCCAGGAGACGAAGCGAGTGATCGAAACCATACTCGCGTGTTCCGGTCGTGCTCCGGATGCAGGAACACACGAGGAAGCGGGTCGATGAGCGGCCTTCGCTTGCAGCGACTCGGCCAGATCATGGAGCCGGAGCCCGGCAATCCGCTGGAGGTCGAAGGGGTATTGAATCCAGCCGCTATCCGCGGGCCCGATGGCCAACTGTATTTGTTCCCGCGGCTTGTTGCGCGGGGCAACTTGTCGCGCATCGGCATCGTTCGGGTGCTGTTCAACGCCGCGGGAGACCCTTCCGGGGTCGAACGTCTCGGCATAGCGCTCGAGCCTGAGACGGACTACGAGCGGCGACCTGATGGCGGCGGCTGCGAAGATCCGCGCGTCACATTTGTCGAGCCGCTGCGGCGCTATGTCATGACGTATACCGCGTTATCTCCACTCGGACCGCGCATCGCGCTGGCCATCTCGGACGACCTGTTTCACTGGGAGCGATTGGGGCTGGCGACCTTTGCTTCGTATCGCGGCATCGATTTCGTCAATGTGGACAATAAGGACTCCAGTATCTTTCCCCAAGCCATTCCCAATCACAACGGGAAGATGCAACTGGCCATACTGCATCGACCGCTGTTTCGGGGGACTCGTCCTGAAGAGACCGCCTGCCATCCCGAGCGCCGCGTCGATATCGAACATGAAAGCATCTGGATCTCCTGCTGTCCGATGGCCGTGGATGGCCCCGGACCGCATCACCTCGGCCTGTTCAATTCGCATTACCGGCTGGCCTCTCCCGTGTCTCCCTGGGAACAACTCAAGATCGGCGGCGGCACTCCTCCCATACTGAGTCGCCACGGCTGGTTGATCGTGTACCACGGCGTCAGCCAACTTGCTGGCCCGGACAACGGACTCCGTCCTCTCCGCTACTCCGCCGGCGTTATGATCCTCTCGGAGTCGCATCCGCGGGTGATCCGCTATCGCTCCGTTGAACCGGTGCTGACGCCGTTGTTGCCGCAAGAGCGCCACGGGATCGTCCCCAACGTGGTGTTCCCCACCGGCATTGACCGGCGTGATGATCTCGGCACGCCCAATCGTTTCGACGTGTACTACGGCATGGCCGATGACCGGATCGGCGTGGCCAGACTGGACCTGCCGGATGTTCTGCCGGATGAAGCGGTCGCCGATTTGCCGGGAGCCACGCTGTGAACGACGCGGTGTGCTTCAATCATTTCGAGGCGAACGTTGGGGGCGACGCGCCACCGCCGGCCGGGTTCGGTCTGCTCGATGACCATCGGCGCCTGTCCGCCCATATGACGGAGCCCTCCTGCATGATGGCTGGCGCTCGAATAGCGATAGGCATGGACGAGCTATAGGGCCACGCAGTTGGCTCAACCATTAGGCTCCACGGCAATATTCTTGGATTTCAACTCCAAGTCGAGGAGGTCGTCACCGAGTGCGATGCTCCCTTTATCGAGACGTGGGAAATCATCGGCTCGCCGCGTCTCCTGGTCATTGGTCCATACCGAATGGGTTTCTTGCTTTCCGGCCCGCGGGGCAGGTCTCGGGCACACCGGTCGGGATGTATCTCAAGACGGTGAAGAGTCGCTTCTCCCCCGAGGTGATCGTGGACATGATGTGCCTCCTCCGCCTTCGGGCCGAGCTCGCCATCCGTGCCAAGGGGCTTCTGATGATGCGCG
>JBDSIR010000141.1:0-9076 GCA_039917855.1 Gemmatimonadales bacterium
ACGTTCCCCCTCCCCCGACAGGGGGAGGGGAAGGGGAGGGGGCGCGACAGGGGGAGGGTTGGGGAGGGGGTTACGGCTTCGCGTCCGCCGGATGCGCGGCCGCCGCGCCCCGCTGACGCGGTGCCACCGCCATCCCTTCCTGCATCCGCTCCAATCCCCCGACCACGACCTGTTCGCCCGCCGCGACCCCGCTCAGGATCTCCACCACTCCCGCGGTCCGCGCGCCGAGCTGCACGGTGCGGCGGGCGGCCTTCCCGTCGACGATGGCCCAGACGACGTTCGCGGTCCGGAGCGGCTGGATGGCGTCTTCGGGGACGATGATCGCTCCCGCACGCGTCCCGGTCGCGAGTCGCGCCTCGACGAACATCCCGGCTTTGAGGAGCCCCGCCCCGTTCGGCGCGCGCGCCTTCACCAGGATGGTGCGTCCCACCTCCTGGACGGTGGGGTCGACGAACTCGACCGTGGCGCGGAAGGTCCGCCCCGGATATGCGGCCACGCTGAACTCGAGCGACTGCCCCGACCGGAGATCGGCGGCGTGGCGCTCGGGGATCTCGATCACCGCGCGTTGGGGATCGGTGGTCTGGAGCGCCAGGAGCCGGGTGCTGCTGGTGACGTAATCACCCAGGCTCACGAACCGCCGCCCCACCACCCCTGCGAACGGGGCCCGCACCGTGGTCCGCTCGATCTGCAGCTGCAGTGCCGCCAAGGCCGCGTCGGCGGCGCGCGCACCGGCCGCCGCCTCCTCATAGTCGGCCGGCGAGGTGGCGTTGTCGGTCCGGAGCCGATTCGAGCGCTCCAGCTTCTGCTTGGCGAGGTCGCGCTCGGCCTCAGCCTTGGCGGCCTGGGCCTTCAACATTGCGTCGTCGATCTTCACCAGCGCGGTGCCGGCCGCGACATGCTGCCCTTCGCGAAACATCAGCGCGGTCACCCGTCCCGATTCGTCGGGGCGGAGTTCGATGGACTGGATCGCTTCGATCCTCCCGGTGGCGCGGACCGCGTCCACCACCCGTCCCCGCCGCGCGGTGTCGACATCCACCGGCATCGGGGGCATTCCGCCGGGAGGCCCACCCGCCCCCGCCAGCGCCGCTTCTCCCTTGCCGCAGCCGCTCAGAAGGAGCAGCGCGATCACCGTCAGCGACTTCATCATGTTCGTGGTCATGGGGGTCTCAGTTCTGTCCGTCAAAGAGTCGGCGACCCAGCAGCGCTTCGATCCGCGCCAGCGAGAGTCGCGCCGCATATCGCGATTGCACCAGTGCCGCCTCGGCCTCGCTCACGGCCACCTGCGCCGCCGTGAGGTCGAGGATGGTCGAGGCCCCCTCGCGATAGCGGGATTCCTGGATCCGGTAGTTCTCGCCCGACACCACGGCGCCGATCCGGGCGAGCGCCAGCCCCGCCTGGGCGGTGCGATACCCGTTCCACGACTTGGCCATCTCCTCGGCCGTGGCCCGCTCTCGTTCCTCGCGGTTCGCCCTGGCGATGTCGCGCTGGGCGCGCGACTGCGCCACCGCCACCTCCCGCCGTCCCGCGTCCCAGAGTGGGAAGGAGGCGGTCACGACGATCTGGCTCCGCTTCACCGCGCTCGGGAAGAAGACCGAGTCGAAGGCACCGGTCTGGAAGCTGAGCGCGACGTCGGGGAGATACCGCTCCCGCGACCCCCAGAGCCCCGCCGAGGCCCTGGTCTCCGCCGCCCGCGCCGCTTCGAGCTCGGGGCCCCGCTCCCGGAGCTCGGCGGTCGCCTGCTCGAGCGTAAGCGGAAGCTCGGGGGTCGCCGCGGAGTCGATCGGCGCTGCGGTGGCGGGGCCGCTGAGGCCGATCCGCCGGCCGAGCGCGAGGCGCGCCACGGTGAGCGCCGAATCGCGCTGGAGTACCTCGAGCTTGGCCCGGTTCACTTCCAGGTAGGTCTGGAGCGAGTCGGAGGAGATCGCGCTCCCGGCCAGCACCCGCGCACGCGCCCGGGCCATCTGGTCCTCAGCCCGCTTCTGCCGATCGGCGGCGACCTTGGCGAGCTCGGTCTCCGCCAGCACCGCGTAATACGACTGGTCGGTGGCGAGCTCGCTCCGGAACCGGGCCGCGGTCTCGTTGGCGTTGGCCTCCCCGAGCGACGCCGAGGCGCGCCGGATGGTGGTGAACCGCCCCGGCCCGAGGAGGAGGTACCGCGCCTCGAGGGTGGCGTTGGTGCTGTTCTGCCCCGGTTGGAACGTGCCGAAGTTGATGAACGGTTCGGTGAAGTGGGTGTAGTTGGCGCCGACCGTCACCTGCGGCGTGAGGAGGTCGGCCCAGGCCGCGCGGCGCTCCCAGCTCGCAGCATCCGCGTTGGCCCGCCCGGTCACCGCCACGGGATCGACCGCCGCGGCGCGGACCCGTGCCTCGCGGAGCGTCACGGTCGGCATCGTGGGTTGCTGCGCGGCGAGCGGTCGGCTCGCGAGCCCGGCGAGGAGGAAGACGAGCAGCGCCGTCACGGCCGTCCGCACCGGGACCGCGACCCGCGCCCGCCGGAGCCGCTCGAAGATCAGGAACACCGCCGGCACGAGGAAGAGCGTCAGCAGGGTGGAGACCACCATCCCGCCGATGATGGCGTAGCCGAGGGGGCGGCGGCTGGAGGCGCCCGCGCCGAGGCCGAGGGCGATCGGAAGGGCGCCGAAGATCGTGGCGACCGAGGTCATCAGGATGGGGCGGAGCCGGATCCGACCCGCCTCGGTGATGGCGTCGAGCGCTGCTTTCCCCTGGGCCCGGAGGTCGTTCCCGTACGTCACCAGCAGGATCGAGTTCTTGGATACCAGCCCGATGAGGAGGATCATGCCGACCTGGCTGTACACGTTCAGCGTCGACCCGGTGAACTTGAGCGCCAGGAGGGCGCCTGCCACGGCGAGCGGCACGGCGAGCAGCACGGTAAAGGGATGGAGCAACGACTCGAACTGCGCCGCCAGCACCATGAAAACGAAGATCATCGCCAGCACGAAGGCGAAATAGAGCGCCGAACCGCTCTCTTCCAGTTCCCGGGACTCCCCGGCCAGGTCGATCACGCTCCCCGCCGGGAGCACCTCGGCGGCCGCGGCGTTGAGCGAATCGATCGCCTGACCGAGGGTGAACCCAGGCCCGAGGAACGCGGTCAGGGTGAATGACCGCATGCGGCCGTGGTGGTTGAGCTGACGGGGTCCGATCCGCTCCTCCGTGCGTACCACCGCGTCGAGCGGCACCAGGGCGCCATTCCGGCCCCGGACCTGGAGCCCGCTGATGTCGGAGGGGGTGGCACGGTCCGCGGCGTCGAGTCGCAGGATCACGTCGTAGAGCTTGTTGTCGGACGTGAACCGCGCGACGTCACGCCCGCCCAGGAAGGTACCGAGGGTCGTGGCGATGTCGCGCGCCGGGACGCCGAGGTCCTCGGCGCGGTCGCGGTCGAGCGTGACGACGAGCTCCGGCTTGGTCACCCGGAGGTCGGTGTCGACGTTGAGGAGGCCGGGGATCTTGGCGGCGCGTGCCGTGAGCGCGTCCATCCCCTGGACCAATGTCTCGAAGTCGCGGTGCTTGACCACGAACTGTACCGGCGCGCCGAATCCGCCGAAGGCGGGGGGCGACGCGGCAAAGGCGAACACTCCCGGGACCCCGAAGAAGAGCTGGCCCTGCATCTTGCCGATGATGGCGTCCGCGGACGTCTCGCGGACATCGAAGTCGGTGAGGATCGCCCCCATGAAGGCGGAACTGGGTGGCCCGCCGAACCCCACGACCGCGAAGGAGGAGCGGACGTTCGAGTCGCTGTGGACGATGGCCTCGACCTGCTTGAGGTATCCATCGGTGTACGCCACCGTCGCCCCTTCGGGGGCCACGACGAAGATGAAGAAGAATCCGCGGTCTTCCGAGGGAACGAACTCCCGCTGGAGCGTCAGGAACACCAACCCGGCCCCGACCGTCAGCGCCGCGCCCCCCCCGATCACCGCCCAGGGAAAGCGAAGCGCCAGCTTCAAGCCCCGCATGTAGATCGCGGTGACCCCGCCCAGCACCACGCCGATGGCGTGATGGAAGGCGGTCTCCCGGTGCGCCACCCGGAGGATCTTCGCGCAGAGCATCGGCGTCAGCGTCAGGGCAACGATGCCCGAGATGAGGACCGAGCCGCCGACCGCAACGCCGAATTCATTGAACAGCCGCCCCGTCGCGCCGGTGAGGAAGAGCAGGGGGCTGAAGACCGCGATGAGCGAGATCGTGGTGGCGACGACCGCGGTGGTGATCTCGCGGGTGCCGTCGATGGCCGCGGTGTCGGGGTCCTTGTGCAGCTCCTCCTGGTGTCGGTAGGCGTTCTCCAGTACGATGATCGCGTCATCGACCACGATCCCGATGGCGAGGATCAGCCCCAGCAGGGTGAGGGAGTTGATCGAATAGCCGAGGGCGTTGATGATCGCGAAGGTGCCGACGATCGAGACCGGGATCGCCAGCGCGGGGATGACCGTCGCGCGGAGCGTTCCGAGGAAGAGGAAGATGATGATGATCACGAGCACGGCGGTGATCACCAGCGTCTCCCGGGCCTCCTTGATGGAGCGCTGGACGAAGACCGAGCCGTCGAAGGCCATCTGCAGCTCGACCCCCGGCGGGAGCCCGGCGCTGATCTCGGCGAGCTCGGCGTGCACCGCCTCGGCCACCTCGATCACGTTGGCCTTCGACTGCCGCACGACTCCGATGAAGACCCCCGGCTGCTGCGAGTACCGGGTCACCGAGCGTTCGTCCTCGGGACCGGGCTCGACCCGGGCGACGTCGCCGAGCTTGACGAGTCGACCACCGGTGTTCGAAACGGTGAGGTCGGCGAATTCCTCGGGTGTCCGCATCTCGCCGAGATAGCGCACCGAGAATTCACGGCGCTCGGACTCGATCCGGCCCGCGGGGATCTCGACGCTCCGGGTCTGGATCGCCTGCTCCACGTCCCCCGGGGTGAGGCCACGCGCCGCGAGTTCGCTCGGGGAAAGCCAGACCCGCATCGCGAAGCGCCGTTCGCCGAAGATCGGCGCCCCCGAGACTCCCGCGATGGTCTGCAACCTCGGCTTGATCACCCGATCGGCCAGATCGGAGAGCTCCATCAGGTCGTAGCTGGTGGAGGTCAGGGCGAGGAAGATGATGGGGAAGGCGTCGGCGTCCTCCTTCGCGATGACGGGCTCCTCGATGTCCTCGGGGAGAGAGCCGCGCACCCGGGAGACCTTGTCACGCACATCCTGCGCGGCCTCGTCGATCTTCCGGTCAAGGGTGAACTCGAGCGTGATGGTGCTGATCTGTTCCTGGCTCGAACTGGTGAGCGTGCGGACCCCTTCGACGCTGGAGAGCTCCTCTTCCAGCACGTCGGTGACCGCCGACTCCATCACCTGCGGGCTCGCGCCCGGGAGTACCACCGTGACGGTCACCACCGGCGCGTCGGCGTCAGGAAATTCCCGCACTGCCAGCCGGGTGTAGCCGATCACGCCGATGAGCACGATGCCGAGGCTCACCATGCTCGAGAGCACAGGGCGGCGAATGAAGAGTTCGGTGAACTGCATCGGGAGCTTCTCCTGAGCGGGATCGGCTTGGGGGCCGAGCCCGAAGATATGCCGAAGATGAGAGGCCGGCAAGACTGGGTGACCGGAATTCAGTCGCCGCTGTCGGTGACGCTTCTACCCTATTGTCGACCGACCGATGACGTATTCGACCGGGTGGCGAGACACAGATGGAAAGAAATGAAACCCCCCAACTCGGAAATGAAAGTGGGGGGTGGGACTTGCACTCCCTGTTCGCGCTTACGCGGTATACACCAGCGGCTGATAGGTCCCTTCCGTCGCCCACACCACGCCGTAGAGCGCCAGCGCCGAGAGCGCGTCGGCCACGAGGTCGATCGGACTCCCCAACTGGATCGCGAGCGAGTGGGCATCGCCGGGGCCGCCATGATCGAGGAGGGCATCGAACACCAGGCGATGCTCCGCCCGCACGTTGCCGAGGAGGCGGGGGCGCGAGGCGTGATCCTTGAAGGCGAGGACGGCGAGGTTCCGTCGGGTCAGGACGTGGTCGATCTCCTCATCCTGGTGGTCGTGCAGACCGACGAGGACGAGATAGCGCTCGGGCGTCGGGCCGGTGTGGATCAGGAGCTTGGCCACCACTTCGTCGGCGCAGGAGAAGTCGATGAGGTCGAGCTCGGAGAAGTCGAGGAAGGCGATCGTGGCGCCCGAGCCCGCCAGCGCCGCCTCGATCAGGCCCCGCACTGCCGCTCCGGTGGGGCGTGTGACGAGGGATCGGACCGTCCGTCCCGGCACGCAATCCGCCACCAGCTCGCCCAGCGCGATCGTGGTGAACATCAGGACTCCTTGCCCTTGACCGCCGGACCGCCCGACCGCCCGACCGTCTCTTCCGGCGCTGGGATCGTGATTTGCACCTGAGCTCCGGGGAATGCGGGGAGTCGTTCCTGCAGCGGTGCCTCGTCGTCCCACGAGGGGACGATGGCCAGTTTCGCCGTGCCGCTCCGGATGGAGATCTTCCCATCCCAGCGTGCAAGATAACGCTTGATCCCCTGGAGGCCCTGTCCGCGTCCCGGATCGCGGAACCGGGAGATCCCCTGGATCAGGGCGCACTCGAGTGCCGCGCCATCACCCCACCGGTCGCCGATGCGCTTGGCCTGCGTCGGCTCGAGCGAGCGGCGGAAGCCGACCCCCGCGTCCCCCACGGCGATGACCATGACCCGCCGGCCGAGCCGCTTGCGGTAGCTGTAGGCGTGCACCGCCACCCACCCGGTCGACCCGGCGTGCTCCACCACGTTCTGGCACGCCTCGGAGAGGGTGGTCGCGAACCCCATCGCCGCGCGCGCCTCGAGTCCCAGCTCCTTGGTGAGCATCGTCGCGGCCTTCTGGTGGATCCGGTCGACCACCTCGTGCACATCCTCGGAGGCGCGGATGGGCGTCACCGGCAGGAGCATCTCGCTCTCCTCGCCGCTCTTCCGTCTGGGGACCTTGCCGTGGATCTCGAAGAGTTCGGTCGCCTGGGCGAAGAACCCCGCCTTGGCCCAGTAGCTCGAGATGGCAGGATCATCGGGCACGGTGAACAGGGGCTTGGGCCCCTTGGCGTCGATGATCGCCTGCGCCGCCGCCAGCATCGTGACGAAGGCGTAGGGCGAGGCCCACTGCGCGCCGCGGGCATCGAAGAGCATCTTGTCGGTGAGCGGGCCCGCCGCGACCGAGGCGGCGAATTGCTCGAACGACCGGTCGTCGAAGCCCGCCGGCACCTCCACCACCCGGGTCACGCGGTCACCAGCGAGCCGCGGAGGTGATTGGCCAGGCCGGTGGCCCCGCGGTAGGTGGCGTTCCGCGCGGCGGCACGATTGGCGGTGGTGAGCGCCTGCTCCACATCGTCTCCCGCCACGAGCCGCGCGGCGCAGGTCGCGCCGAACACATCGCCGCAGCCGGTCGGGTCGAACGCATCGATGGGAGGCGGCGGGATGAGTGCGCTGCGGACCGTTCCTCCTTTGGGGGCGTGGATGTAGGCGACCCCCTTCGCGCCGAGGGTCACGTTGAGCAGGCTGACGCCTGCGCCCAACATTTCGGCCGACAGCGCCATCGGCTCCTCCCCGAGCATCCGCATCTCTTCTTCGTTCAACTGCACCATATCGAAGCAACTGAACCAGGTCCCGATGTTCGCCAACGGTTGCAGCGTCCTGATCCCGTCGTGGCGCATGCCAAGGAAAAGGGAGTGGAGATCGGCGTAGATGGGCCCCTTGAACCCCGCGCGCAACGCCATCGCGGTCCCCAGGCACATCTCGAAGCCGCTGATGAAGTTCACGTACAGCGCATCGAGATCCTGCACCATCGGCCCCAGCTCCGCCCAGTTCCACCCTGGCACTCCCCCCGCCATCCGCTCACACCGTCGCTCGGCCGACTGGTAGCGGAGTTCCACCATGTTGTTGGCCACCGGCACTTCGATGAAGCGCGCGTGCGCGGGAAAGCGCTCCAGGGTGCGGGCGAACTCCGCCGCCTGGCGGGTGCGGTCGTGCCCCACCTTGATGAGGGGTACGATCTCCCAGCCATCCGGAAGGGCCGCGTCCATCGCCGCGAGCGAATACGCGATCCCGCCCCACTCCTCCACGACCCCCTGCGCCGGGTCGCGATCATGGATCACGTCCCAGACCAGGGAGCCGAGCACGCCGATCTTAGGCAACGAGTCCCTCGCTCCGCTGATCAAGATATGCCTTGGCCGCGCCGATCACCCCGGCAGTGCCGGAAAGCATCCCGGGAACGATGCGACACGCCTCGACCGCCGGCTTGAACGCCCGTCGCGCCACCTCGCGCTGCATCGGGCCGAAGAGCCGCTCGCCCGCCGCGGTCACCCCGCCGCAGACCACCACGACCTGGGGATTGAAAATGTTCAGGAAATTCGCGATACCGGCACCGAGGTAGCTGGCCGTGTCGCGCACCACCTCAAGGGCGAGCTCGTCCCCTTCCGCGGCGGCGTCATAGACGGTCTGGGCGGTGAGCTTCGACAGCTCGCCCCCCACCCGTGCCCGGAGCGACGACTCATACCCCGACTGCAGTGCCTCAGCGGCCCGGAGCGCGATGGCGGGACCCGAGGCGTACGCCTCGAGACAGCCGTAATTGCCGCAGGCACAGCGTCGCCCGTCCATGTCGATGGTGGTATGGCCCAATTCGCCGGCGCAGTCGGAGGCACCGTGGTAGATCTTGCCGTGAAGGATCACCCCGCCGCCGATCCCCGTGCCGATCGTCACCGCCAGGGCGTGCTCGGTCCCCCGGGCGGCCCCCTGCCACCACTCGCCGAGGGCGGCGCAATTGGCGTCGTTGTCGAGCGCGGCGGGAAGACCGAGCGCCTTGGCGATGCGGTCGCGCAGCGGCATGTCCTTCCACCCCAGGTTCGGGGCGAGGAGGACGACCCCGCGGTGAAAGTCGAGGGGGCCGGGCGCGCCGATCCCGACCCCGATGACCTTGGCGCCCGGCTCCTCGGCCGCGAGCCGCCCCATGGATCGCTTGGCTGTCTCGACCATCCGCTGGACCACGCTGTCGGGGCCGAGGTCGGCGCGGGTGGGCTCGCTCACGAGGCCGCGGACCTTGGTCCCGTCCTCCGAGACGCA
>JBDSIR010000142.1:0-9316 GCA_039917855.1 Gemmatimonadales bacterium
AGGACTCCCAGCGACACAAAGTAGACCGACCTATCGCCTTACCGCCCTACCGTCTGACCGTCGGGCTGGCTAGTTTACCCGCCGTTCGGGAGCGGTGGCCGAGTGGCTGAAGGCGGCGGTTTGCTAAGCGCCCCGACCGTTTCCCCTGTAGTTCCTTCCTGTCGGATCTCTCTCTTCTAAATCGTTGGTGCGGTGGCACTTCGCGGATCTACTCCTCCGCCGGGGCCCCGCGCGTTCAGGAGGCGGTTTCCCGTCATTGCCGGGGGATTCCCGCCATGTCGCCCGCACTATTACTCACATCCCCGGAGCACCCCATGACCTGCGACCTTTGCGCCGCCTCTGCCCTACCCGTCCTCCACCGCTGGATCGGAAAGCCGGTCTATCGCAGTCACACGACCGCGTGCGGCTACTCGCACAACTGGACCGAGCACCAGGTTTTCACGCGGTGCTGGTCGCATCGGGTGAACCGCCCGCTCGGTCGGAAAGCGTCCGCGAATTGGATCCCGATCGAGCGTTCCGTCGCCGACCTGCTGCGGTGACCGCACGGCTACCGTGAAGCGACTTCGCCTGAATAGTTATGCACTCCCTGCATGGCCGTTCACCCGTCCGACCTATGTCAGCTGCACACGCGACTCGCCCACCATGACGCGGGCCCGATACGTCTTGATTAGCAATTCGGCCCTGAGATCCTCCGCGCGAGTGGGAACCGGCCGAACCGACTTGAGGACGGATCGCGCTAGGTCAGAGGCTTCCGCACGACTGGACACCCAGAACCAATGGCACAAGCGATCCTCCTCTAGCCCCCTTTGATCGTGGCGACGGCCGATCGCCCGCAAAATCGCATCATCCACCGGCGACCAATACCCTCGGTAGGAAATCTCCAACCTCAGGAGTTCGAACGTTTCGTCGTCCTTCTCTGGGTCAGGCCTGGAAGGCATCACAAGACTCCAGGGTCAGCGGGGGCGGTGCGGGAGGTGGTCACGCGGCGTCGAGGTCCCTTGCCATCCGCCTGACGCGTTCAATCGCCTCTTGGATCTCGCGCTCCTCACCTTTGGTGCCCGCGGGGTATTTGGGGTTCCGAGTGACCTGCACATCGCCGAGGCTGTCTATCCTGAACATGATCGGACCGATCTCCGAGGAAGTGGGAGCCATGGGAAAAAGCCTTCCGGCCTCGTTCATCGCGCGCCCGACTGACGCTTGCAACCTGCCGCTGTGCCCTGGGCGGGGCTGCACGAGTCGTGTAAAGCCGTGCAGGTGCTCGGTGTCCGGCGCATCACTCATCGCTCGCAAAGCAGCCCGCTCTAGGTCGGTCAGTTTTGCCTTCCCGTCTTGGAGATCGTACACGCGCTGCCGCCGCTCGATCCTGAGCTTCAGCCTCACGGCTTTGGCCCCATGCACCTCGACCCGCGACCGCACCAACGCCTCATCACTCGTTCGCTGTGCCCGTTCGCCGTGCCGCATGAGCCCGTCCCTTGGTGTCCGGTAAGTGTCCGCCTCGCAAGTGTGTCGCGCTTCTATCCTTACCTTTGCCGGTGACACACGCCGAATCACAGTATAGGACGGAATAAAGCCCCGCGCCACTTGGAGAGTGCTATGAGCGACTTCCTGACCCTTCGCCTTCCGCGACACACCCGCCTCGCCGTCGATGCCGCGGCTTCTGGCGGAGGCATCACCCGCTCCGAGTTCGTCCGCCGTGCGCTCGGTCGCGCGGCCCAGGTCGAGCTCACCCGCCTCGCCGCGGGCGCGGGGGCCGCATGAAGACCTACGAATCCATCGACGCCCAACGCGTCGTAGCCGAACGGGACGCTGGGGGCCGGCTGACCGGCATCGTCCACAAAACGCCCGACCTCTTGGCGGAAATCGCGCGGTCCCGGCAGGAAACGCATGCGGCCACCTCGGCGCTCGAAGGGGCCAACTGGCTCATCCTCGAGCTTCACACCGCGCTCCGCGCCGCGCTCCTTCGCGCGGGATTTTCTGAAGAGGCGATCACCGAAACGGTCGAGGCCGCGCTGAACAGGGCTATCGACGCGACCGGGATCACCACGAAGATCCACCGCGGCGGCGAGTCGTTGGGGCGGGGCGCCCCACGGTTCTCCACCGCGGCGACGGCGGTCAAGTGATCCGCGCCCTTCTGCCTGTCCGTCTCCGCCGGTTGCTGTTCGGCGCGGCGCCCGACGCCCCGCTCCCGCCGGCCGAGGATCGGTCGGTGCGGTCAGCCGCGCCCTGGCGTGCGTTGGCCGCGTCACGCGACGAATTCGTCACGCGGCTGTCGGCTGCGATCCACTCGAATAAACGCGGTCTGACGCCAACCGTCGCCGACCGAGAGATGCAAAGTGGATGGGGTGACGGGCCGTCGAAGTTCCATCTCGAGTTGATGCGCGACAGGGACCGCAGGCGGCGGGAGTTGGAACCGTGGTCTTGACCGTCCTCCTCGCCGTGCTGGTCGCGTGGCTCGTCGCCGCGCGTTCGCGGAAGCCCCCGCTGACGAAGTCCGAGGTCGAGGTGCTGGTCCGGGCAAGGGTGGACGAGATCCTGCCGCTATTCCTCGCTGAGATTCAAAACCGAATCGTTGCGACACAGATCAACGCCCGCCACTCGCTGCCGGCCCGCCCGGCACCGGGGAGCTCCTACTTCTGATGCTCACCGAACCGCACCAAGTTTCGGCTTCCGAGGCGTCGAACCTCCGCCGGTGGCTCGCGCCGGCGGTGATCGCTTCGATGACCGCCGAGCTACTCGACCACCCGGAACGTGAAAGAGCTTGGGTCGCTTTCGGAGGCCGCGGCACGGAGCCGTTCGAAGAAATCGCCCTCCTGCGCCGTGGCAAGCTCGGCAAGGTCATTTTTTACGACCTCGAAGCCCTGCGATACGCCGCAGAGTGTCGGGCGATGACCCTCCACTCCCATCCACCGAATCGCTCCGGCGAGCCGTCCGAAAGCGATCTCAATCTCAGCCCGCGCCCTGACATGATGCACGTCGGCGACGCTGTTCTCTCGCTCGACCTCGCCGGGGCACCGCTCGGCCTGTGGCTGACGCGCGTCCCTCGGTCCGCACCGAGCTCGAGCTACCGCTCGGTTTCGCTCGGCCGACTCACCCTCTCAGCCGGCTGGCGCCGGAAGGACACCCTATGACCGCCGCCCTCTCCTTCGATCCCCAGGCAGAAGCCAGTGACCGATACCTCGCGGCCTCCGCCGCCGCCGCGCTGGGACGAACGGCCCGCCTAGCGGAACCTGGGATTCCGGTGCCGCTGTCTGACCTCCCTGGCGCCAACATTGTCAGCGACCGCGGAACCTACTTCGCCGCGTCGGCGGGAATGATCGCGGCGCTATTCTGTGTGGCCGCCGATTTCCATCCCAAAGGGTGGGCAGGCGTTCCATACCTCTCGCCCTCGGATTGGCCACGCCACTTCCTCGGCGACGTGCCGTCCGGGATTCGCTACGTCCATATCGCTACCTGGTCGCCGGGGTTGGTGGCGGTGATCCGCACCGGACTCGAAGCGGCCTTTTCGCGGTCGATGCTGAGGCGTCCCGGCTCGCCTCCGGGCCGGCTCCCGTCAGATCGGGGCGTCCCGCTCGAGGGGCTCGTCTACCTCGGCTGCGAGGTCAGTCAGTATGGGCCGGGTCTCCCCATCTCGAGGTACGCGGTGCTTGGTCGGGCCGAAGTGACGCGGGCGTCGGCGAACCCGCTCGCTCCGTATATGACGCTAGGCGAGCTGGACGATGCACGAATGGCAGTGCTCGTCGAGGTGCTCTCGACTTCGGGCGCGTGCGAGCAACTACCACCTTCGCCGTGGCCGAAGTCGGTCGCGCCCGAGCCGGAAGCCTGGAAGCCGCTGGCGTAGTCACTGTGCGGGGGGGGGTAGGGGCCGTGGCGCGCTCACCTATGGATGCGGTGACCAACCACCTCGACCCCGCAGCGGATCGCCTCGGACGCGCCGGGGTCCGCGCCCTGCTCTTGTAGCGTCAACGTGAAGGGTCACGCCCGGGCCGTACCGACCTACGGTCGCTCCCCCCTGGCGTAACGGGCCCCGGTCGAGACGGCGATCGCCCCGGCCCCTCACTCAACCTTCGGCGTGGAGGCCGAAGCCTATGTCACAGAACGATGGTGGTGGGGTGGAGGGTGAAGCAGTCGAAGTGTGGGGCAATCGCTTTCGGTTCATCGACCACGGGGACCTGGCGAGCCTGCCCCCGATGGCCTGGGCGGTGGAGAACGCCATCCCGGCACACGGCTACACGCTGTTGGTCGGCGATCCCAAGACCGGAAAGAGCTACCTCGCCATGGACCTCGCCGGATGTGTCGCCCGCGGGACCCGGTGGTTCGGGCGGGCGGTGCGACAAGGCCCCGTCGCCTACATCGCCTTGGAAGGGCGTGAAGGGATGCGATCTCGCCTCGACCCGTGGGAGGCGCATTGGGGGCCGATCCCGGCCGATGGAATTCGATTTCTCGCCCCCGGTGAAAAACCCAACTTCGCCAAGCTCGAGGATGTGCAAGAGATCGCCCGCGCGATCCGCACGCAACACGCCGCGCTGCCCGCCTTGGTCATCCTCGACACTCTCGGGGCCGCAACACCGGGCACCGACATGAACACGGATGGCGCGGCGACGGTGATGGAGCACCTCAAGTACCTGGCCGAGAACGTCGGCGCCCCCGTCCTGGTGGTGCATCACACGACCAAGAACGGAAGCGGCCGGTCCGGGAAGGGGAGTGTGCACATCGACGCATCTGCCGAGGGATTCCTGTTCACCCGCCGCGAGGCGAGCGGCTTCGCCTTCCAGTCCGGCCGGCAACGGTGGTGCGAGGACTCGGAATGGACGCGGGTCCATCTCGAGGAGACGGAGGACGGGCCGGTCCTGAAGTCGGCGCTACGGCAGCACGACGCGCCGCGGATCAGTCCCAGGGCTCGGCAAGCGTTCCTGGCCCTGCCCGCCGGCGGGCTGAAGTGCAGAGAGTGGGAGCGGGCCAGCGGCCTGGCGCACTCCACCTTCGGCCGGATACGGCAGGAGCTCGTAGACGACGGCCAGGTGACCAAGGATGGTGACCTGTACCGCCCAACCGGGTCCACCGGGTCCAAACCGGGTCCATTGGTCCCAATGGACACCGCGGCCTGACACCGAGGGGAGTGGGTCCACCAGTACCAAGCCCCTACTAAAGGGCTTGGGTGGACCCGCCCCCGGTGGACCGACAACCAAGGAGGCAGCAAATGGATTTTTGCGACAGCTGGACTCGCGCGATGTCAATCGCGAGTGGAATGAAGGTTCCGAAGGTCGCCCCGGTCGCCACGGACGACAAGGGCGCGTTCGACCTGCCCCGACTCGTGGAAGATTTGCCTAGTGGCAAGCTGGCTTCGACGACAGTCGCCGTGGGTGGCGAGCCGTGAGCCTGGACTACACAGGCATTATTGCGGATGCGCATCGGCTCCACCTCGGCTTGCCGCCGCGCGGTCCGGTCTACTACCCCGACCCCGTACCAGTCCAACCCGAAGAGGCGACTGACGACAAGGCCGCGGGCGAGGTGATAGCAGAACTTCGGGAGGTCGCGGGATGACTCGGACACCTCCTCTCACTTCACAGGATGCCAGATGACCATCGACGCCGCCAACTATGTCAACTTTGCCACGGTGACCACGACCAACGCGACCCCGGCCACGGTCTGCGGGAACCCGCTCGGCGCGGGCGCTGCGGTGACCATCGTCGCGACGGTGGTGGGAAAGGAAACCGGCGCGGCCGGCGTGGGGTACGTCATCGTCGGCACCTTCCGCAACAACGCGGGCACGGTCGCCCAGGTCGGCACCACCACGGCCCTACACACCGCCGAGGACGCGTCGCTCGCCGCGTGCGCGGTCGCGTTCGCGATAAGCGGGACCACGGTGAACCTCCAGGTGACGGGCATCGCCGGTAAAACGATCGACTGGCACGGCACCCTCACCCCCGCACCGCAGGCCTAGGGTGCTCGGTAGACCGGTATATCACCCCGCCCTGCCCTCGAATGGGGCGGAGGGCATACAGGGCACCCCCCGGCACGTGCGGGTCCTTCCGGCGGGGGGTAGCCCCGGGGGTTTCGCACGAGTTCGGCGGGGGAGTCGGGGACACATTTCGCGCGACGGCTGTTGCGTTGCGAGGGGGCAGAATGGCGGAACGTGAATGGCAGACACGCAGCATCCGGCTGAAATACGCCGTGCTCTCCCACGCGCAGGCGGCGGCGGACCTCGGCATTTCGAGGCAGCGGGTGGCGGCGCTCTGTCGGCAACCCGGGGCGCCCGTCGATCCGCGGGGCCGCCCGATCATCCCGGAGTTCAACCTGTGGTATATGGCGCGTCGGTTGGTGGCCGCGATCCGCCGCCGCCAGCCCACCCTGTCACCGCTGGCGCTCGCGGCGCAGGCGGTGTGCCTCGCTGCGGTGAGGAATGAGCCGCGGGACCTGGCCGAATCGTTGCCCTGGGTTGCGGCCGCGGTTGCCGCCGTGGTGTTCAAAATGCGGGTGCGACAGAACGACGACGGCATTTTCATCGCAATACCGCCGAAGGTCTCGACGGTTGCGGTGCCCGAGGTGTGGGACGAGGACTAACGGGAGGGGCCGATGAATATCAAGATCACGGTAGACACCAGAGCGGTTGAAGCGGAGCTCCGGGGGATGCAGCGGCAGATCCCCTTTGCCCTCTCGACAGCGATCAACAACACGTTGAAGAAAAGTCAAACGGCCGTGCGGGGGACGCTGGCGGCGCACTTCACCCTCCGGCGCCGGACCTTCATCGAGCGCACGATCAAGATCACCGAATTTGCGAAAAAAACCTCCCTCTCGGCGACCCTTGCGGTGGACCCCACCCGCGACTTCCTCGCGAAGTTCGAGGAGGGCGGCACCAAGGTCTCGACCCAGGGCAAGAGCCTCGCGGTGCCGATCGCCGCGCGACCGAATAAGTCGGCGCTCATCCCGCCGAGGTTCCAGATCAAGAACCTCCAACTCACCAGCGTCACCAACAAGAACGGCAAGGTGACGATCCAGGGGGCGCGAGGAACCTCCCTGATCCGTACGGGACATGGGGCGTTCATCCTCCAGCGGTTCGGCCGGGGCGGCAAGCAGACGCGGGTGCTCTACGCGCTCGAGCGGTCCGTGCCGATCCCCGCCACTCTCGGATTCGACAAGGTGGTGCGCGCGACGATTGACGAGGTGTGGGAAGGCGAGTGTGGGGCCGCGGTGGAGCGCGCGATCAGCACGGCCAAGTAATCGGCGGCCAGGTGACAACATCACGGGAGGCAGGCATGGTGGACTCCGAGGATTGGGATGAGAAAGTGGTGCGAGAGATGTTCCCGGCTCGCCCCGACCTGGCGCGGGCGCTCAACATTCCGGCCCCGTGGTCGGCCGCGCTCCAGCGGGCGCAACTCGCGCGGGCGCGGACGGCGCGGCGACGGGCGGAAGCGGCCTTGACGGTGGCGCAAACGAAGCTCGGCCACCCCGACCTTCCCGACGACGAGCGGCTCACGGCCGAGATCGAAGTCGAGGGCTGGCGCGAGGCCCTCGAGATGCACGACCTCGCCATCCGGGCCCTGGAGACGTGTCATCGTGACCTCGCGATGATCGAAACCCGACTCATGCGGAAACTGCGCCCGCTCCTCGCGATGATCGAAGGGCGGCTCCCCCGTGACTTCGACACCGCAGCCTAGACCGCCCGACCCTCACCCGAACGTCAACACGTTGGAGGACCGATGAACGCCCGCGTAATTCCGTTCCGAGTTGGTGTTGAGGACGACCCCACCGGGGAACCGTTGTGGAAGGTCGACCAGGTGGCCGAGTACCTGGCGCTCTCGCCCAAAACGATCTACACCCTCCCGATCCCCAAGGTGGTGATCTCGGCCCGGTGCCTCCGGTGGCATCCCGCCGCGGTGCGCGAATGGGCGCGGGGACGCGCGGCATGAGCGTCTATCGCCGCGGGGCCACCTACCTGATCGAGATCCGCCGCAAGAGCCTCCGGCTCCGGTGCACCAGCGGAGTGACGGTGAAGGCCACGGCGCAGCGGATCGAAGCGACCCTCCTCGAGCTGTGGGAGTTGGGGCGGGGCGACTGGCTCGAGCGGATCCAAGCCGGAACGCTCTCCGCCAAGGAGGTACATGAACGTTGGACCGCGACGAAAGGGGCCGAGGGAGCCGAAGCGAAGTTCCGCTCCTGGCTTCAGGCCGAGACGACGCCGGCGCTCGGTGCCCTCGTCGAGGAATGGCTGGCCTACCTCCGCCACCCCGCCACGTTGGTGCCACGTCGAAAGCGCCCCTACTCACCCGCTACGGTGTGCCGGTACGTCGATTCGTGGGCCCGGATGCTCGAGTCGGTCGGTCAGGGGGACCGGCAGGCCGGGCGAAGCGCCCCGCTCAACAACCTCACTCCGGGCTGGTGGGCTGACTTCCGCGCGACTCGGAAGGGCGCGGGTGTGTCCGGCGCGGCCGTGAACCGCGATGCGACGGCACTCGGCAGTTTCTCCCGGTGGTGCCGCGAGACGCGGGCGCTCACCCCGCCGGTGATCCGCATCGAGTACGAGCAGGAACCGCCGGGGCGGATGCGCTACCTCAGCCCCGAAGAATTGCGGGCACTGGAGAACGTCCTGGCGCCGGGCTGGGCGACGTTCGTGCAGTTCCTCACCCTGACCGGCCTCCGCTTTGGGGAAGCGGCCCCGCTCCGGTGGCGGAACGTCGATCTCGAGCAGCGGCGCGTGTCCGTGGAGATCACCAAGGGGGGCTATCAGTCCGGGTATCGGCTGGTGGGACTCCCCGAGGGGTTGACGACGCGCCTCGGGGCGCTCAAGCAGCGCGCCCGGATGCCGTTCTCCCCCGACTTCTACGTCTTCGCGTGGTACGAGGGGGAGTCGATCGAGAACCGTTCCGCGGTGTTCTACAACCGGGCCCAGCGGGTCTTTCGGCTCGCGTGTGCGAAAGCCGGCATCCTCGGCGCCCGTCTCCATGACCTCCGCCACACGTTCGCCGTGGGGCTGGCGCAGGGGGGCGTCCCGGTGACCCGGATCCAGCAACGGCTCGGCCATTCCACCCCGCGCATGGCGCTCCGGTACATGCGGACCAATCCGAACGAGCTGCTACAAGAGGACGCCGATCTTCTCGAGCGCCGGCTGACCGGAGACGCCACACCCCCACGGCTCCGCCAGGTGAACGAGTAGAGACTACCCCCATAATCGCCCACACTCCCTTTTTCGGGGGTGGGGGGTGCGGGTCGGGGGCGAGTGGCGTAAGTGCTGATGGCTAGTTAAGATGGGGCCGACAGGAAGGATGTGGGAGCGGTGGCCGAGTGGCTGAAGGCGGCGGTTTGCTAAACCGTTATAGGG
>JBDSIR010000143.1:0-7434 GCA_039917855.1 Gemmatimonadales bacterium
GGAAAGATCTCCCTCTTCGGTGACGTACACGGCGCGCGACACCAGTCGGCCCGGATCGGGTTCCTTCCGGAGGAGCGCGGCCTCTATCCCCGGATGCTGGTGCTCGACTGCCTGATCTTCCTCGGGCAGATGCGCGGCCTCACGCGGGCCAACGCCCGTCACCGCGCGCTCTGGTGGCTTCAGAAGGTGGGTCTCAGCGACTGGGCCAAGCACAAGGTCCAGGACCTCTCCAAGGGGATGCAACAGAAGGTCCAGCTCGTGGGCGCCCTGCTTCACGAGCCCGACCTCCTGGTGCTCGATGAGCCCTTTGGCAGCCTCGACCCGGTCAACGCGCAGGTGCTTCAGGACACCGTACTTGAGCTGGGGCGCGCCGGAAAGACCATCATCTTTTCGACCCACCAAATGGAGCAGGCCGAATCGATGTGCGACCGCGTGGTGATCATCAACCGTGGCAAGAAAGTGGTCGATGGCACTGTCGCCGAGATCAAGGCGGCGGCAGGTACCAGGAACGTCGCCCTGACCTTCACCCGGAACCGGCAGGCGGCCGACCCCATCCTGAAGGACCGGTCCCTGGTCTCGCGCGTCGATGATTCCGGCATGGGTGTCGAGCTTGAGCTCGCGCCCGGTGCCGAAGCCGAACGGCTGCTCGAGGCGCTGGTGAAGGCGGGGTGCGGTTTGAACAAGTTCGAGCTCCAGACTCCTTCGCTTCGCGCGATCTTCATTTCCAAGGTCGGTCCTGAGGCCGCAACCGCCCCGGCCCTCAAGGAGGTCGCCCGTGTATAAGCTCTTTGCGATCATCCGCCGCGAATTCATCGAGCGGGTCCGCACCAAAGCCTTCCTGATCGGCACCCTCATGGGCCCGGTCCTGTTCTACGCCATAAGCAAGCTTCCGCAGCTGATGATGGGCAAGGCGTCAGGGGTACAGGCGATCGCCGTGATCGACGCCTCGACCGCCCACGTCTCAGGTCGCCTCCTCGACTCCCTGTCCAAAGAGAAACTCGGGGCAGAGTCCATCCTGAGGTATCGATTCGTTACCGTCACGGCGGACCCCGACCGCGCTTCGGCGGTGCGCGATTCGGTCCTTCCCTCCGTCGACCGGCGGGACGAAGGGGGTGAGGCCGATCCAGACGCCTTGACCGGGATCCTGGTCGTGACCGACACCGGCCTCGCTGCCGGGCGGCTGACCTATCTCGGGCGCAATGTGGGCAGCATCGGCGATATGTCGCACCTGGAGCGCTCGCTCCGGAGCTCCGTGGTGCGGGAACGAATGATCGGCCTGGGTGTCTCGACCTCGGTCGCCGAGGTGGCGACGGCACGGGTCGACCTCACGACCTCGAAGGTGACCAAGGGGAAGATGACGGGGGAGGGGGCCGAGAGCGCTTTCTGGCTCAGCTACGTCCTGATCATCGTCCTCTTCATTGCCCTGCTGCCGACCGGAGTGCAGGTGATGAGCGCGGTCGTGGAAGAGAAGAGCAACCGGATCCTCGAAGTCCTGGTCTCGAGCGTCCGGCCGTTCGACCTGATGCTCGGCAAGGTATTGGGTGTCGGCGCCGCCAGTCTCCTCCAGCTCGGGATCTGGGGAGCGAGCGCGACGCTCGCGGGAAGATTCGCGGGAGGGCAGGGGGGCGCGGTGGCGAACTCGACCGTCGACAACGCGGAGCGCGTGAACATGACGCTCCCCGCGATCCCGACGGACCTTATCATCGTCACGCTGATCTATTTCGCGCTCGGTTTCCTCTTCTTCGCCACGGCGTACGCCGCGGTAGGGGCGATGTGCAACACGGTGCAGGAGACCCAGCAGGTGCAGTTCCCCGTGATGGCAATGCTCCTCGCCGGATACCTTGGGGCCTTCGCAACGATCGGCCGCCCCGAAAGCACCGCCGCCAAGATCATGAGCTTCCTTCCGCCCACAGCGCCATTCATTGTGCCGACGCGCTGGAGCAATGCACCCTTGCCGATGACCGAATTGCTCGGGTCGATCGGCGTCTGCGTCCTTGGCGTGCTCGGAATGGTCTGGCTCGCCGCACGGATCTATCGCGTCGGCATTCTCTCCTATGGTAAGAAGCCGAGTTTCAAGGACATCTGGGTCTGGATCCGCGCAAGCTAGTGGCAGGTGGACCGATCGGTAGGCCGGCCGGCAGCGATAACCTGGAAGGGAAGGGGTCGTCATAACGACGGTACTGTTCTTGTAAGTTATTGTTGTGCAAGGTGTTACTTGTATATCTCTATTGTGTTTCACGTGAAACTTTTTGAGGTCAAGGTAGGCGGGTGCGGGGATTCGGGCCTGGTCAGCGAATGCAGTCGCCGAGGAGTGGAGCGTGGACAGGTGGCTTGGTTCGCTTTCGAGGCTTGGGGTATGAGGGAGTGGCGTTCGACCCCAACGGCGCATTAGGATCGGCCCTTGTCCGTCGAGCCCTGAGTCGATGCCTTGTATCTGATCATCGGAAGTGGATATTCCGCCCATCCGCCACTTCCTCGCGGCCGAGTCGCGCTACGCGCTCCTGTGGGCCGCTTCGGTCGCCGCCCGTCCGCCTGTTTCACGTGGAACTGGCTAAAAACTGGTGCTAGCATCCTTGGCCGGAATTCGTATATTCAACTCCCATTCTGTAGAGTGCGCGGACAGTCTGCCGCGCAGCTACTTTTTCAAGTCATTCATCAGCAATCACTTAAGGCACTAAATGGCCCGCATTATCGCCATCGCGAACCAAAAGGGTGGTGTCGGCAAGACCACCACCGCCGTGAACCTCGCCGCGTCGATCGCTATCGCTGAGAAGCGCGTCCTGCTGGTGGACGCCGATCCGCAGGGGAACGCGACGAGTGGCGTCGGCATCCCGAAGGATCGGGTCCGCTGGTCGCTCTACGACGCGCTCCTCGAAGAGCGCCCGGCCGCCGAGATCATCCTGCGGCACGGCCAGATCGCGCATCTCTCGGTGCTTCCAGCCACCCAGGACCTGGTCGGCGCCGAACTCGAACTGGTCGGACGCGAAGGGCGCGAGCATGCCCTGCGCCGCGTGCTCGACAAGGTGCGGGAGGACTACGACTACATCCTGGTCGACTGCCCGCCGTCGCTCGGCCTCATCACCCTCAACGTCCTGACCGCCGCCGACGGCGTGCTCATCCCGATCCAGTGCGAGTACTACGCCCTGGAGGGGATCAGCCAGCTGTTGAACACCATCAATCTCGTCCAGCAGAATTTCAATCCCGGACTCGCGATCGACGGCGTGCTCCTGACGATGTACGACTCGCGCCTGAACCTCTGTCGCCAGGTGGCGGAAGACGTCAAGGAGTATTTCGCCGAAAAGGTCATCGCCTCGGTCATTCCCCGGAACATCCGCCTCGCCGAGGCGCCGAGTCACGGCAAGCCGATCCTGCTGTACGACGTGGCGTCGATCGGGGCCAAGAGCTACCTCGCCGCCGCCCAGGAACTCCTCCGCCGCACGGCCGGTACCACGCGTGAGGTGGCCCGGTGACCGAACAGCCTCGCCGGCTGGGCCGTGGCCTCGAGGCACTGCTCGGGCCGGTCAATCGCGAGCAGGCCGCGCAGGAAGGTGCCTTGCGCGAGGTGGCGGTGCAGAGCATCCGGCCGAATCCGTTCCAGCCCCGGCGCACCATCGACCCGGCCCAGCTGCAGGAGCTTGCCGACTCGATCGCGGCGGCCGGCTTGCTTCAGCCGATCGTGCTCCGCGAGACGGCGGGTGGGCAGTACGAACTCATCGCCGGTGAACGTCGCTGGCGGGCGGTGCAGAAATTGGGGTGGGCCAAGGTCCCCGCGGTCATCAAGGAAGCCGATGACCGCACCCTCCTCACGCTGGCCATCATCGAGAACATCCAGCGCGCCGAGCTCTCGCCGCTCGAAGAGGCGTCGAGCTACCAGCGCCTCATCGACGAGTTCAAGGCCTCGCAGGGGGACGTCGCACGCCTGGTCGGGCGCGACCGGTCGACGGTGGCCAATGCCCTGCGGCTGCTCAAACTTCCGGGCGAGGTCCGTGACCTCCTGGAGCGCAAGCAGCTGTCCGAAGGGCACGCCCGCGCCCTGCTGGGCGTGGCCGATGAACGACAGCTGACCCGGCTCGCCCACGCGGCGGTCGCCGAAGGCTGGTCGGTGCGTGAGGTCGAAGCCCGCGTCCGCGGGGAGCGCCCGTCGGTGGCGAAGAAAGGGAGGGGGCCGGCCAAGCCCATTTCGGCCGACATCCGGCTCGTCGAGGAAGCGCTGCGCAAACACCTCGGCACCGACACCAAGATCCTGCCGAAGCGTCGGGGCCGCGGATTGATCACGGTGCAGTACTACTCCAACGACGACCTCGCGCGGCTGCTCGAACTCATCCTCGGCCGGCCCTTCGACGGATGAACAAGCGCCCCCACCCTTGGGTCACGATCCTCGTCCAGACCGACGGGTCGCTCGAGACCAAGCAGGTACGGATGCCGCGCTGGGCGGCGCGTGCGATCCTCACCGCCGGGATCGTGATCGGCGCGATCGTCATCCTCGGGGCCGCGTTCTACCTCCCGATCGCACGGACCGCCGCCCGAGTTCCGGGGCTCGAGCGCCGAGTGGCACGCCTCGAGACGGAGAACGCCCGCATCGGTGATCTGGCGATGGCACTCGACAGTGCCGATGCGCGCTACGCCCGCGTGCGCGCCATGATCGGCGCCGATATCGTGCCTGACCCGCTGGTGCGGGCATCGGGGGTGCCGATCGCCCCACCGCTCTCCGCCCGCATCCCTGCCTCCGCGCGGCGCGATGACGGTGCAACGACCCCGAAACATTGGCCCCTGGACGGACCGGGCTACGTGACACGGGGGCAGGTCGGCGGCACCGGCACCGGCAGCGACGAGACTCATCCCGGCCTCGACATCGCCGTGACGGTCGGGACCCTCGTGCGGGCCACGGCCGAGGGAAACGTGGGAGAAGCGGGGGACGATCCCGAGTACGGCACCTTCGTGCTCCTGCAACACACGGGCGAATTCCAGTCGATGTACGGCCACCTCTCCCGGCTCCTGGTCCGTTCGGGACAACACGTGGTCGCCGGCGAAGTCATCGGACTCTCGGGCAACACCGGGAACTCAAGCGCACCCCATCTGCATTTCGAGATCCGCCACCGCGGATTGGTCGTGGATCCACTCACGCTGGTGAAAGAGGGAACCTGACATGGCACTGCTCCACGAGGACGCCAAAGGAAATTCCAAGGCCGATGTCCGTCGGGTCGAGGGCGGTCTCTCGATCATCGCCGCAGGTACGGTCATCACGGGTGACGTAAGGACCGAAGGGACCGTCAAGGTCGAAGGCGAGGTCCTCGGCAACGTGCACGCAGGCCAGCAGGTGCTGCTCGCGCGCGGAAGCCGGGTCAAGGGGGATGTGCAGACCCGGGAAGCGGTCATCGGCGGGATCGTCGAGGGCGCCATCCGCGCGATCGAGCGGGTCGAGATCCAGGCCACCGCGGTGGTCCAGGGCGACGTCACCACTCAACGCATCGTGATCGCCGAAGGGGGGCAGGTGAACGGCGGGCTTGAGATGACCAAAAAGGGCGCCATTGGGGGGCCCGAACTGGTCCGACCCTGATTGTCGTGATTCCACAAAGGTTGATAAGCAGGCAAAACTGTGGATATCAACGATTTAGGGCGCGTTTCACTCCGTGCTTTCACGCCGCTGAATTCAAGGGCAACCCCATATAAGGCATACTGATGTGCCGCTTACTAGTCACTGTCGGCTCACTGGCGCTTGTCGCGTGTACCAACTCTCCTCCTTCTACTGCCTTCCGCGTTGCCCTCGTCACACCAGGCTCCATCGCAGACGCTGCCTGGAACAGCGGGGCCTACGCTGGTCTCCTTCAAGTCCGTGATTCCCTCGGCGCGACGATCAGCAACGTCGAAGCGCGCACCCCGGCCGAGCAGGAAGAGGCGCTGCGAAGCTACGCCGCTCAGGGCTACACCCTCGTCTTCGGCCACGGCTTCGAATTCCAGGGGATCGCCGAGCGGGTAGCGACCGACTTCCCGAAGACGATCTTCGTGATCACCTCGGGGGAACGGGTGAGCGGCAACGTCACCCCGATGATCTTCCGCATCGAGGAAGCGACCTACCTCGGCGGGATGGCGGCCGGTGGGATGACCCGCTCGAATGTGATCGGGTTCGTGGGTGGGATCGAGCTTCCGCCCATCAAGAAGGGGTACGAGGGGTGGGCCAACGGCGCGCGCGCCGTGAATCCGAGGATCCGGAGCCGACTCACCTACCTCAACAGCTTCGATGACGCCGCCGCCGGCAAGGAGGCCGCGCTGGCCCAGATCCGCCTCGGCGCCGACGTCCTGACCCATAACGCCGATGCCGCAGCCCTCGGGCTGTTCCAGGCGGTAAGGGAGAACGCCCAGATCCACGTGGTCGGCGCCAACGCCGATCAGTCGGCGCTCGCCCCCGGCCAGGTACTCGGTTCGGCGGTGCTCGATCTTCCCCGGGCCTTCCTGCTGGTGGGCCGCGAAGTGAAGGCAGGGACATTCACGCCCCACGTCGAGGCCTTCGGCCTGGCGAGTTGCGTCGTGCGGTTCGACTGGGATACAACGGTCGCCAAGCAGGTCCCAGCAGCGCTCCGGGCCCGCATCACGGGGGCGCGCGATTCCATCGCCGCTGGGACGCTTGCACCCCTCGGGCCGGCGCACTGAACCGGCAGTCGTCCAGAGGCGCCTCCAGCGTGTTCCCACCCGCTTACCGCCACCGCTTACGAACGCTACTATGTGACGGACGGCGGGGTCGAGATCGTCGCCGAGCATGATCGCATCAACTGGTGGTGATAATGACGACGAGCGCGAGTCTCGGGGCGATCACGGCCTGGCTGGACAGCTATCTCAAGATCCGGGAGCTGCCCGACTACGATGGGGCGGTGAACGGCCTGCAGGTGGAGAACAGCGGCTGGGTCACCCGGGTCGTGGCCGCGGTCGATGGCTCGCTCGAGAGCATCCAGGCAGCGGCACGCCAGCGGGGAACGCTGCTCGTTGTCCATCATGGCCTCCTTTGGGACGGGAACCGGCCCGTGACCGAGCGGCGCTACCGACGGCTCAAGGCGGCGCTCGAGGGGGACGTGGCCGTCTACTCGGCACACCTCCCGCTGGACGCACACCCCGAGGTCGGAAACAATGTTCTGCTCGCGGGGCGTCTGGGATTGGCGATATCCGGTCCATTCGGGCGTTACAAGGATCTCGATGTGGGTGTCCACGGGGTGCTGGAAAAGGATCGGGAGGTGCTGACCCGTGAACTCGGCGACCTCCTCGGGCATCCTGCCCAGCTCATCGCCGGGGGACCGCAACGGACCAAGCGGGTCGCGCTCGTCTCAGGCGGAGCGGGGTCGTCGGTGGTGGAAGCGGCAGCCCGCGGGTGCGACACGTACATCACCGGCGAAGGGGCGCACCACACCTGGTTCGACGCGATGGAAGGGGGTGTGAACCTCATTT
>JBDSIR010000144.1:0-5108 GCA_039917855.1 Gemmatimonadales bacterium
GTGGCTTCAAGGCGAGATCTCACCCTGAGGTCTCACGACCATTTCGCGGACCTTCGGGATCTCGTGTTCTCGCGCGAGGTGGGCGGAGCTATCCTGCTTGCGCAGGTGCGACGCGCCAGGTCGTCCGCACCCGCGCCACGATGTCGCCCGCGGCGTCCGTCAGCACCGACTCGATCTGGACATTCATGGCCACGGCGGGCCGCGGCGGATCGGCCACTCGGCACTCCACCACGATCGTCCCGCGCGCCTTCTTGAGGTATTCGGTCGCCAAGTGGGTGACGATGGCGCGGGTGCCGACGGGGAGCGCGGTGGTCATCGCCAGCCCGCTGGCGAGCTCACCGGCATTGGTGAGGGCGACGGCATGGATGGAGCGGAGATGGTTCCGCACGGCGCGACGATCCCGGAGCAGAAGGATGCAGTGCCCTGGCTCAAGCAGGCGGACGCGCGCACCGATCGAGCCGCTATAGGGGATCCCCAAGCCGAGGATCCAGGCAAAGAGGCGCCGGCCCCCTGGGAGGATTGCGAGGCGCCGCCAGAGGGCCAGCAGGCGATCAGGAGAGATGGGGTCCGTCCCAGCTCAGAGCAGCAGCGTCGCGAGGCCGAGGAAGAGCCCCATCGAGCAGATGTCGGTCATCGTGGTGAGGAAGATGCTCGACGCCGTGGCAGGGTCGAATCCGAGCCGCTTCAGGACCATCGGGATGACCGCGCCGGACAGCCCGCTCACGATGCAACTTGCGGTCATCGCGAACCAGACCAGACCGCCAAGGACCAGCGGCTTATCGGCGTGCTGGTAGAACGCCACGAAGTACATCCCCAGCCCGGCGGTGAGGCCGACGATGGCGCCGTTGAGGGCGCCGAGGAGGAACTCCTTGAACACCAGCGAGCGGGCCTTGCTCGGGTCGAGCTCCCCGAGGGTCATCCCGCGGAGCGTCACGGCGAGGGCCTGGCAGCCGGTATTGCCGGACTGCCCGGCAAGCACCGGGAGGAACATCGCCAGGATCACGAACCGATCAACGGTGTTCTGGAAGACCCCGACTACGGCGGCGGCCAGGAAAGCGGTGACAAGGTTGAGCTGCAGCCACCCGTGGCGAAAACGGAGCGAGCGGATCCACGGGGTGGCAAGACGTTCCTCTTCGTTGACACCGACCATCGTGCCGGCCTGGGCCGAGAGCTCGAACACCCGCTCCTGGAACAGGGCGTTGCCCCGCACCTGGCCGACGAGCTTGCCGTGGTCGTCCACGACGGGATAGACCGGGAAGTGCCGGTGCAGGACCTCCTTCATCGCGTCGCCGGCGGGGTCGGAGGCCTTGAGCGCGAAGGGCTCGCGCAACATCACGTCGCCGAGGTGCTGGCTGCGCTCCGACAGGAGGAGGTCCCGCATCGTGACGAGGCCGATGAGCCGCTCGGTGGGATCGATCACGAACCCGTAGGTCACCAGCGCCCGCTTGGCGAGCTCCCGCACCCGCTCGACGGTCTCGGCCACCGTCATCTCGGGGGTGAAGACGGCGAGCGGCGGCTCCATCGACCAGCCCACCGCGTCCTCATCGTACTTCTGGTTGACCTGCCACTGTTCGGAGACCACTTCCGGGGCGAGCTCGAACATCCGGCTTTGCCGCGGCGCCGGAAGCTCGGCCAGGATGTCCTGCGCCGTGCCGGGAGAGACCCGCTGCAGGACGTCGAGGACGGTGCTGTCGGATTCACCTTCGAGGGAGTCGGCGGCGGTCTCGGGGTCCTGCTCCTCTGCCCGACGCGCGAGAGACTCGGCGTCGTCGGGGACCTTCCGGGAAGTGCGGCGGGTGCGCGCCATCAGTGGACGCTCAACCCTGACGGCGGAAGTGCCAGGTCCGCCGCATGCCGGTCGCGGTAGTGACGACGAGGCGGACCTCCTCGCCCTCCATCCAGAGGCGGAGCGCGGCGTCACCGGCAGGCCCGCCAAACACGATACGGGTCCCGTCCGATCCATTGCTCCACTGACCGGTCTTCTTGCCGCCGGTGCGAAGCAGCAGGAGGACGGTGCCGTCGGCCTTGGCCTCGAACTCATCGATCATGCCGCCGGAATCGGCCCGGACCCACTTTCCGACCAGCGCCGCGGACGGGATCGGCGCCGTCGGCGCCAGGTCGCCGTCACTGCCGAGGACGCGGGCGCCGGGCCGGGCGAGGCGGCGGATCTCACGGCCGTCGCCGGAAGTGGGCGCCGCGGCCGGGGCCTGGGGGGCCGCATTGCCGTCGTTGCGCTCGATGCGGCGCAATTGGCGCGGAGGCGCCGTGGTGGACCCGGCCGTCTGGTCGGCGGGACGGCTCATCTGTTCGGTACCGGGATTCTGCGCGACCACGGCCGGATCCTGTGGCGGGGTGGCGACCACCGCTACTGCGGTCGGTCCGTCCGCGCGGGCACCGCTCCACCACCCCTCCTGCCGCCGCGGACCCGAGCGCACACCCACCAAGCGGTTCGACATGATCACTCCGGCGAAGCGCATCGTGTCGCCGACGGTGACGATCACGCTGTCCCCCGCCTGCCTCCACTTGTAGCCGGGGAGGATCGCGCCGATATCGCCGGTGCGGACCCGCCCTTGGCTTCCGAGCCACCAGAGGACCGGCGTATCGATCCCCTCCTGCTCGATGGTCCATTTCGATCCTTCGATCGATTGGGCCATCAGCTGACCGGGAGGGGCTGCCGCGAGGATCGCCAGACCAAGGAGGTAGCTGCCGGAAAAGTGGCGCATGGTGATGCCCGGACCCGTGGGGTCGGTCATTGACGCGTGGCCTGCCAGTCCCAGGTGCGACCGGCGCGGTTGTGTCCCGTGCCGGTCATCCGTGTGCCGCGGATGCGGCCGGAGTAATCGGACCAATGTGAATTCATCTCGAACGTGATGCCGTTCCCGTCCTGGTGCCAGGTGCCGTTGGACCAGGTGCCGCTGGGTGCAGTGTAGCGAAGGATGCCGCCGATGAGGAACTCAAGGGTGAGCTCCCCTTCGTAGTTCGACCCCTGCCAGATGGTGCCATCGACCGGCACGACCTCGGTTTCGAGTGGCGCGATCTCACGCCCCGTGATCACCGAAGTGTCACCCAACCGGCGGATGGTCCGGGCAGAATCGAGGGGGACGATCTCGCGCCCGATCCCGTCGAGCGGCTTGATCTCGCGTGACCCAACACTGTCGAGGGGCACGATCTCCCGCCCCTCACGCGTTCGACTCCCCGGAACGGGCTCGATGGTGCCCAAGGGGCGATGGCTGCCCCCGCACGCCGCAAGGAGGACAAGGAGCAGCAGAGGGGCCGGACGCCGTCGGAGGCGCATCGGGAGCTCGTGGTGGGGTAGCTGAACTATGGGCAGAACGGTCGGGATTTTCTACCCCATCCTCCGCTTCAACGCCCCCAACCCGTCATACGCCGCGTACTTGTAGCAGTCGCTCAAGCTCGGCCAGTTGTATACCGCGTCGATGAAGGCGTCGATGGTCCCGCCGGTGCGCACCACCTCCGCGCCCACGTGCACCAGCTCGCTCGCGAGCTCGCCCACGATGTGGACGCCGAGCAGCTGCTTGTCCTCGACGCGGAAGACGAGCTTCAAGAGCCCGCTCTGGTCCCCGATGATCTGGGCCCGCGCATTCCGGGCATACTCGGCGCGTCCCACTTCGACGGCGTCCTCCTTCGCACGCGCCTCCTCCTCGGTGAGCCCGACCATCCCGAGCTCCGGCACGGTGTACACCGCGAGGGGGAGCACCGCGCTCATCCGCTCCTTGTAGCCGAGGTCGAAGGCGTGGACCATGGCGACGCGTGCCTGCTCCATCGAGGTCGAGGCGAGCGCCGGGAAACCGATCACGTCCCCCGCCGCATAGACGCCGGTGACGTTGGTGCAATAGTGCGCGTCGACCGGGATCAGCCCCCGTTTCCCCATCGTCACGCCGGCCTTCTCCAGGGCGAGCCCCTCGACGTTGCTCTGGCGGCCGGCCGCAAAGAGGGCACGCTCCGCCTCGATCACCTCGCCGGTGCCGAGGGTAAGCCGCACGCCATCCTCGTGCCGCTCGGTGGTGGCCACTTTGGCACCGAGTACGAAGCGCTGGCCTAGCATCTCGAGGCGCTGCTGCAGCCGGGCGACGATGTCATGGTCGGCGAACGGGAGCAGCCGGTCGCGGCCGTCGATCAGCGTCACCTTGACACCGAGTGCGGTGAAGATCGAGGCGTACTCGGAGCCGATGACGCCGCCGCCGATCACGGCGAGGGTCCGCGGGATCCGGTCCATCCGGAGGATCGAGTCGGAGTCGTAGACGATCCGGTCGTCGAACGGGATGTCGGCGGGTCGCAGGGGGGAGGAACCTGTGGCGATGAGGATGACAGGGGCGCTGAGGCGCTGAGGCGCTGGGGCGCTGGAACGCACCTCGATCGTGCGGGCGTCGAGGAAGCTCCCTTCCCCTCGGAAGACCGTCACCTGGTGACGCGCGATGTTCTCGGCGATGAGTCGGCGCTGCTCGCCGATGACCGCTTCGGTGTGGTGGAGGAAGTCGCCGACGGTCAGGTTGTCGCGGAGCGAGTAGTCGATGCCGTAGAGCCCGCGCTGGCGGAGCCCCGAGAAGTAGAGGGCGGTCTCGCGCAGGGTCTTGGACGGCACGGTGCCGGTGTTGACCGCCGCCCCGCCGAACCACGCCTCGCGTTCGACCAGCGCGACGCGCTTGCCGAAATAGGCCGCCTGCGCGGCGCCTTTTTCTCCGGCGGGGCCGCCGCCGATGACGATGAGGTCGAACGGTTGGGATGTGGTCATTGGATCGAGTTCGGGGATGCGTGGCTCCGTGGGTCATCACGGAAACACGGGAACCCGGAGGTACGCGGAACAAGATATTTGTACCCGCCGGAGCGGGGTCCCGCTTGAGACCACAATGTGTTCATTCCGTGTGACTCCCTTGCTCCGCGCTTCCGTGATGACCCACGACACGCCGCCACTCCGCCCGAAACTCACCCATTGTAGATCGGTCCGCCCCGTTCACGGTACAGCGCGAACACCGCGCGCGCCTCGTCCTGCAGGAATTCGGGTACCACCTCGACGCCGCGGCGCACGAGGTGTGCGTATGACTCGGGGAAGACCGGCCCCTCGTCAAAGGCCAGCGTTTCGGCGTCCC
>JBDSIR010000145.1:0-8733 GCA_039917855.1 Gemmatimonadales bacterium
ATCCGCCCATCCGCCCATCCGCCCATCCGCCTACCCGCCTACTTCACCACCCGCCTGACCCCCACCCACCTGTTCCACCACCACTTCCCGTAGCTGTCGGTCGGAGAGAGCCGGCTCATCTGCACCCCGCCATTGGCGGAGTGGATGATCTTCCCGTCCCCGATGTACAGGGCCACGTGGGTCACGTGGCCGCCGCTGTTGCTGAACGTCAGGATGTCACCCGGCGTGAGCGCGTTCAGCGCCTTGCGGACCGCGACCCCGATCTCGGCCTGGGCGCTGCTGGTGCGCGGCAGCTGGATGCCGTGCTGGCGATAAGCGTACTGGATCAGTCCGGAGCAGTCGAAACCGCCGCCGTTGGCCCCTGTCCCGCCCCACTGATACGGAGTGCCCATCGCATTGGTCGCGGTCTCGACCACGCCCGCCAGCAGCTCGGCCTTGTCGCTCCCGATCCCCTCAGCGCGCGCCAGGTCGACCACCCGCCCCTCGCTCGGCCCCACCATGCGGCGCTCGTCCGTGTAGGAGCGCTGCCGGGGCGCCCGCGACACGCGCAGGCGGAGGGCGGTGCCGACCGAAAGCTCGAGGCCCCGCTCCGGTCCCGGCCACTGGGAGCGCCACCGGCCCTCCCCGCGGATCACGAGGAAGCTCAACGGCACCCATTCATAGCCGAGCCCGGCGCTCCACGCATCGTAGAGCTTGGCCGCAGCGCCCGCGCGCCGGGCGAAGCCGGTCGATACCCCTGCGAGGAGGTACAGCCCCGGTCGCCCCCGCTCGAAGAGAGTGAGGTCGCCGCCGACGCCATACTCGCTGTACTGCGCGCTCCCCAGACCCTCCTGATGCTGCACGAAGAGCCGGCTCCCGACCGGACCATGGAGCGTGGTGCCCATCCCGATGCGCCAACCGGTGCGGGTCTGGTCGGTGCGCCAGCCGGCGACGTCGCCGGTGATGTCCTGGGCAGCCAGCCGGCCGCTGGGCCAATGGGCCAGTGGGCCGGCGGCAAGGAGGACGAGGAGGGTCGAGCGGATCATCGCGACGCCTGGTCGCGGCGGGACGGTTGGCCGGTCAGGGGATCGATGCGGTACGCCGCCCCGGGAATACAATCGCTCGCGAGCACCGCGATAAGTTCTCCGCCGCGCTCGGTCGGGGTGTCGAGCGTGTAGAGGAGCGGCACGATGAGGTGACGCCCTTCCTTCCGCAATGCGATCCCCCGTTCGCGGCACTCCTCGCCCGATGCCCGCTTTCCCATCCGCCCCGCGGTGAGCCAGACCTCGGTGCCATCCGCCAGATCGAGCACGTGGGTATCGGCCGGCACGGCGGCGTCCACGACCGGGATCGCAATGCTGCCGGCGGCGCGGCGCGGCGCCGCCTCACACGAGGCGAGGGCCGCGATGAGGGTGACGGCGATGGCGCGGAGGAGCACAGACGGCATCAGGGAGCTGCCGTCGGACCGGGACTGTCATGGTCCACGACCGGCGGGCTCCCTGGTTCGGCCGCCGCGAGCGCCACGATGGGGCTCTCGACGGTGCTTTCCAGGTCGAGCGCGTGGGACAGCTTCGGGTGATGCCGGAGCAGTCGGAACCAGAACACCAGGACGACGGCTCCGGTCGCCGCGCCGAGCCCCACGGTCACCACCAGCCCGACCGTCGGCGATTCGATCCATTCGGCGACCACCGTGCCGAGCACCGCGCCAAGAAAACTGGCTGCCGACGCCACGAGGGGCGTCAGCAGCCAGCCGAGGATCCGCAGGAGGAGCCGGAGGACCGGCAAGGCGGTGTCAGGCTCCCTTGCGGCCCATCCCCGAGACGAACACCGCCAGGGGGAGGCCGGCGAGATACGCGACGCCGAAGCTTGCTACCGTCCAGCCGGCGCCCGGGAAATGGAAGAGGGCCGCGAGGGCGCCCACTACGAGGGTGAGCCCGACCGAGAGCCCCATCAGCATGCCCAGGGACGGGCGCATGCCGCGCGCCGCCTGCTGCGCCAGTACCCACGCGCCCATCCAGGCGAGCCAGGCGTCCACCATCCACCAGATCGGGTGGTACCACCAGTTGCTTCCCCCGCCGATCTCACGCCACCGGTTGGTCCAGAGCCCGAGGTTCTGCAGGACGAGGGAGTCGATGACCATGAAGATCGCCGCGGCGGCGAGGCCGATCCCCGCGGCCCCCGCGATCCCTTCGATGGTGCGCGCGTTGGTCCAGATCCCCGGAAGCCCGGCCGAGACCGCCAGGCCGATGAGCAGCAGCAGCGCCAGCGCGGCGGTCTCCGCCGGCCCTTCCAGGAGCCGGGAGGCGATCGCCATCAGGACGATGATCGTCGTCTGGATGAGGCCGAGCTTGATCGAGGCCCGAACGATCAGCGGGATGTCGGTCTGGTCGGCTGCGGTGGCGTGACTCGGCGCGGTCATAGGACGCAAGGTGTTGGGATGGTTGAATATAAGAGGGGGGTCGGGTGTGGGGTACTAGGGGTGCGAAGTGCGAAGTGCGAGGTGCGGGGCTCGCACTTCGCACCTACTTCCCAACACCCAAAATCTCCGCCGCGATCCGGAGCCCGTGCAGGGTCAGGTCGGGAGCGATATCGCGGACCGATTCGGTCAGCGGGGCGACCAGGCTCGCGAGGCCACCGGTGGCCACCACTTTGGGGTGCTTCCCGCCGGGCCACTCGTGTTGGATCCGCCTCACGATACCATCAACGGCATCGGCGGTACCGAGGAGCACCCCGGCCCGGATGCACTCTTCGGTCCGCCGTCCGATGACACGCTCCGGGGGGAGGAGCTCGGTGGCGGGGAGCTTGGCGGCCCGGCGCGAGAGCTGATCGGCCGACGTGCGGAGCCCCGGCATGATGACGCCCCCCAGGAAGCGGCCCTCGGCGGTGATGCAATCGAAGGTGGTGGCGGTGCCGAAATCGACCACGATCATGTCGGTGCGGTAGAGCACCTTTGCGGCCAGGGTGTTGACGATCCGGTCGGCGCCCACCGAGAGGGGCTCTTCGACGTCGAGCACGATCGGCAACGGCGAGCGGGCGTCGACGCCGACCGCCGTGCGCCCGGTGATGACCCCGGCGGCCTGGGCCACGCTCTGGGTCACGGCCGGCGCGACCGAGGCGTAGACCACGCCGCGAGCTTCGTTGGGGGAACGCCCGGCGTTGAGCAGGAAACTCGCCAGTGCGGCCGCCCATTCATCGGGGGTGCGGTCAGGATTGGTGGTGAGACGCCACCGCCCCGAGAGGACCTCCCCGTCGAAACAGCCGACGGTGATCTCGGTGTTGCCGATGTCGAGGGCGAGGAGCATGGATCCTTGTCGGGTTGGGCTACGGGATTCTGGCTACTGGCCGTTCCGAGTCAGGAAGGGCGTGATCCAGCAATAAGGAAGATGCCGCCAGCAGCCAATAGCCAGTAGCCCCTGCTACCAACCAACATCAGGCCAGGACGACGGAGGCGGATCGAACGGTCACGGTGCCGCCCTCGTCCTGTCCCACCTGCAGGGCGCCGTCGGCGGTCACCTGCCCCACCATCCCGCGCACCGGTTCGCTTATGCGCCGGCCCCGGAGCCAGTGCCGCGTAGTGAATTCCGCGCGCTCCTCGGTGGTGAGCGTGGCTCCCGCGGAACCCAGGGTGGCGATCGCCGCGGCGAGGGGACCGAGCAGCGCTTCGGGGGTCAGCGTCGGATCGTATTCCGCGAGGGTCGCGGCCTGCCCCGCGAGCTCGGGCGGGACCGGATTGGCGACATTGAGTCCCAGCCCCACCACCACCCACCAGAGTTCGCTCCCACGCCACCGTGCCTCGCAGAGCAGTCCCCCCACCTTCCGATCGTCGAGATACAGGTCGTTCGGCCACTTGAGCGAGAGCGGCGGGAGCGACGGATACGCCGCCAGCGTTCGCGCCACCGCCAATCCGGCACGGAGGCTCAGCACTTCGCCTGCGGCCGCGGCCTTCGGACGGACCAGCACGCTCATCCAGAGCCCGCCGAAGGGCGCGAGCCAGGTACGACCCCGCTGACCCCGGGCCCCTTCCTGCACTTCCGCCACCACCACGGTGCCGTCCGGCGCCCCATCCTCGGCCATCCGATGCAGGACGTCCTGCGTCGAAGGGAGCGTGGCATGCCGATGGATCGGCGGGGTCAACGCCACAGGTACCACCCGCACACCACCAGGCCGAACCCGATCCGATACCATGCGAACGGCCGGAAATCATGTCCGCTCACATACTTGAGGAAGCCCCGGATCACCACCAGGGCGGTGATGAATGCCACCGCGGTCCCGACCGCGAACATCGGGACATCCCGGCCCGAAAGGAGATCGCGGCTCTGGTACAGGTCGTACAGTGTCGCCGAGCCGAGGACCGGGATCGACAGCAGGAAGGAGAACTCGGTCGCGGCCTTCCGCGAACAGCCCAGCGCGTAGCCACCGAGGATCGTCGCGGCACTCCGCGAAGTGCCGGGGATGAGCGCCAGGAGTTGCGCGAGCCCGATCCCCAGCGCCGTCCGCGCCGGCATCCGCTCGGCGTCGAAGATCCGGTCCTCGAAGTGGATCCGTTCGAGGATAAGGATCACGATCCCACCCACCACGAGCGCACCCGCCACCACGAGGGGGTGGAAGAGGTGTGCCTTGAGCCACCCATGCAGCAGGAGCCCCACCACCGCCGCCGGCAAGAAGGCGATGAACAGAGGGAGCAGGAACTCCCGGCCCACGGGCCCACCGGCCCTCAAGCCCACTTCCCAGAGCCGACGGCGGTAATGCCACACCACCGCGAATACCGCGCCGAGCTGGATGAAGATCTCGAACGTGGGGGCCGACGGGCTGTCGAACCCCAGCAGGTCGCCCGCGATGATCAGGTGGCCGGTGGAGCTCACCGGGAGGAATTCGGTGATCCCCTCCACCAGGCCGAGGATCACCGCCACCAGCAGCCCTGTCATCCCACCACCTCGGCATAGAGCGCCTCGTACTGCGGCACGATCCTCTCGGCGGAGAAGGTGGCCGCCTTGGCCACCGCGGCCACGCGGATCGCCTGGTACCGCTCCGGATCACGCAGCAGCTCCACCACGCGACGTCCCATCGCCTCGGCGGAGCCGGGGGGCTCGAGCAGGCCGTCGACGCCGTCGGTGATGACCTCCGGGAGCCCGCCGGCCCGGCTCGCGACGCAGGGCGCACCGCACGCCATCGCCTCGAGCGCCGCCAAGCCGAACGATTCGGTCTGCGACGGGAGGACGAAGAGGTCGGTCCCCTGGAGGATCTCCGATACCGTGTCGAGCCGGCCGAGGAAGCGGACGTCGTCGGCCACGCCAAGGGCGGCGGTCTCGCGCTCGGCTTCATCGCGGTCGGGACCGTCGCCGACCATCACGAGAGTGGCGGGCATCGCCTTCCGGACCCGGGCGAAGATCCGGATCACGTCCTTGACCCGTTTCACCTCGCGGAAGTTGGAGATGTGGCTCAGGATCTTGTGCCCCGCGGGCCCGAGCGCCGGCCGTTCCCCCACCGGGACGGGATGGTACTCGGTGAGGTTGACGAAGTTCGGGATGACCCGGATGTCGCTCCCCTTGCACCCGAACGCCCGGTAGGTCTCGTCCATGAGATGGGTGGAGACCGCAGTGACCAGGTCGGACTTCTCGATGGAGAATTTGGTGATGGCGTAGAAGCTCTCCTCCTGGCCCACCAACGTGATGTCGGTGCCGTGCAGGGTGGTGATCACCTTGATGTCGTGCTGCCCCTTGAGCATCTCGCGCGCCATCCAGGCGGTCACGGCGTGCGGGATCGCGTAGTGCACGTGGAGGACATCGAGCTTCTGGGCCAACGCCACCTCCTGCTGCTTCGAGGCGAGGGCGAGGGTGTACGGGAAGTGGGCGAAGAGGGGATAGTGCGCCAGCGTGGTATCCACCTCGTGGTAGAACACCCGCTCGTGGTATCCGCGCAGCCGGAAGGGCGAGGCGTACGAGATGAAATGGATCTCGTGGCCGCGCGCCGCGAGCTCGATGCCGAGCTCGGTGGCGACCGCGCCGGAGCCGCCGTAGGTGGGGTAACAGGTGATGCCGATTTTCATGGGTCGTGAGTCATGGGTCGTGGGTCATGGTCGATGGGCTCGTCCCGCGGGTCACACGACCCACGACTCACGACCCACGACCTTCCTGCCACCGTGCCGCGATCTCCGCCGCCAGCACTTCCGGCGGCCGGACGGAATCAAGCAGGATCAGCGCTCCCGGCAACTGGTGGCGGAACCAGGTCTCCTGGCGCTTGGCATACTGTCGCGTCGCGACGGCCACCGCCTCGGCCACGCTCTCGCGAGTGCGCTTTCCCTGCAGGTACTCCACCGGCTCCTTGAGCCCGACCCCATCGAGGCCGGGGCCGTCGAACGGGGCGCCATCGGCCAGGGCGGCCGCCACCTCCTCGATCACCCCCCGTTTCACCATCTCCTCGGCGCGGATGCGGATCCGCTGGTGCAACACCGGCCGCGGCGCGGTGAGGACGACGTACCAGGGCTCGATGAGCGCCTCTCCGCGCGCCGAGTGTTGCCACCAGGAGAGGGGCTTCCCTGACAAGAGCGCCACCTCGACCGCCCGAGTGGCGCGCTGGCGTCCGCCACCCTTGTACCCCGGGTCGAGCCGAGTGGCCCACCGGACGAGGTCCACACCGCCGAGCGCCCCGAGCCACGCTTCGAGGGCCTGACGCCGGGCCGGCTCGAGCGGAGGCTCCTTGAACAATCCCTCGGCCAGGGCGCGGATGTAGAGCCCCGTCCCCCCCACCACCACCGGGAGGCGTCCGCGGGCGTGGATGTCGCCGATGGCGTGACCCGCCTCGCGCGCGTAGCGTCCAGCGCTGAAGCGATGCCCCGGGTCGACCACGTCGAGGAGATGATGCGGGACCCGGGCCCGCTCTCGCTTGGTCGGCTTCGCGGTGCCGATGTCGAGGCGGCGATAGACCTGGCGTGAATCGGCCGAGACGACTTCGAGCGGCCAATGCTCGGCCAGGGCGACGGCGACGGCGGTCTTCCCCACTGCGGTCGGGCCGACGATGACCGGGACGCGGAGTTTACCGGCGGCCAAACCGTCGCTCCAGCTCTTCCTTGGGCAGCTGCACGATGGTGGACCGCCCGTGCACGTCGTGCGGCGGGAGGGTGGTGGCGAGCAGGCGGCCAAGGAGCTCGCGCATTTCGCGGTCGCCGAGGGGTTGGCCCGCCTTCACCGCGGCGCGACAGGCGAAGGTGGCCGCGAAGCGTTCGAGCCGGTTGGCCCAGCCGCCGAAGCGTCCCCGGGCGAGGTCGGCCACCAGTTCGCTGAAGCAGGTGACCGCATCGAAGCGTGGATGCGGATTGGGCACCGCATGCAGCACCACCGTCCGCCCCCCGAAAGGCTCCGCCTCGAACCCGACGCGCGCGAGCTCCCCCCGATGCGCCTCCACGACATCGAGCTCTTCATCGGTCAGCTCCACCGTGGCGGGGATGAGCAGGTGCTGGGCGGGGAGGCCCCCGGCGGCGATCCGCGTCATCACCTCTTCGTACAGCACCCGTTCGTGGGCGGAGTGCTGGTCGACGATGACGAGACCATCGGGACCTTCGTAGCAGATGTAGGACAGGAACATCTGCCAGATCGGTCCCGCGAAGGGATCGGTGGTGGCGCGTGAGCTCGGCGCACCTAGATCCAATTCCGGGGGTGCGAAGTGCGAGGTGCGAAGTGCGGGGTCGGTCTCTTCTTCGCCGGCCCACACTTCACCCGACCCCGATGGACGCGGCGGCATCGGCAGCGGACGCCATTCGCCCACGGGCGCGGCGGCGGCGAGCTGACCGAGGGCGAGGCGCACCGCCTCCTCGACCGCGCGTTCGACTGCGGGACGTTCGCGGAAGCGGACCTCGAGCTTGGCGGGGTGGACGTTCACGTCCACGTCGCCCGGAACGAGGAGGATGTTGAGGAAGAGCGAGGGCCGGTCGCCGGGGTGGATCGCGGAGCGGTATCCCGCTTCCGCCGCGCGGATCAGGAAGTTGTCCTTGAAGGGGCGTCCGTTGACGAGCAGCTGGGTGCGACGCCCGGTCGGCTTGGCGTCGCCGGGACGCTGCACGAACCCCTCGACCCGGACGCTGCCGACCGCGTGCGCCGCCGGGATCATCGTCCCGGCGACGTCCCTCCCCCAGACCGCCGCCAGGCGCTCTTCGAGCGGCTGCCCCGCCGGCAGGTGCAGGCGGGTCCGCTCATCGGAGACCAGCTCGAAACCCACCAGCGGGTGCGCGAGCGCGAGGATGGTCACCGCGTCCCCGCTGACGCGCGATTCGCTGGAGACCGAGCGGAGAAACTTCCGGCGCGCGGGCGTATTGAAGAAGAGGGCCCGGACCGTGATCGTCGTGCCACGCTGCCGCGCCGCGGGGGCGACCTGGTCGATCCTCCCGCCGGTCACCGCGACCTCGGTCCCCTGCCCGTCCTCCTCGGCGCTCACCAGCGACAGGCGCGACACCGAGGCGATGGCCGGGAGCGCCTCGCCCCGAAAACCGAAAGAGTGGATCCCGACCAGGTCGGCCGCGGTCTTGATCTTGCTCGTCGCGTGGCGGTCGAGGGCGAGGAGCGCGTCCTCGCGTCCCATCCCGTGCCCGTCATCGCTCACTCGGACCAGGGTCTTGCCTCCCTGCTCCAACTCCACCCGCACATGCGTCGCCCCCGCGTCGATCGCGTTCTCGACCAGCTCCTTCACCACCGACGCCGGGCGCTCGACCACTTCGCCCGCGGCGATCTGGTCGGCAACGTTACTCGGCAATATCTGGATGCG